>JBEIQZ010000053.1:0-17512 GCA_040376255.1 Alphaproteobacteria bacterium | reverse complement strand
CGCCTGGTACACGCGGGCCTGCGCGGCGGCGCGGCTGGGGATGCGGTCGGCCTCGCTCATGGACGTCGCAGAGGCGCTGCGGCTCAACCCGACGCTCGCGGGGGACATCGGGCTGGACGAGGACTTCACCGGCCTCCGCGCTGATCCGGGGTTTTTGATGCTGATCCAGCAGGGGCAGGGGGCGACGGCCTGAGTCCAGCCCGGACGAGACACAGGCGCCGGACGATGCGGGCGGCTAACAGGTTAGCTGTCGGCATTGTCGGGGAAGAGGATGCGCAGGACTGGTTGGGCGCTCGGGCGGTGGGTGATCGGGCTGTGGGCGGGCGGGCTGGCGGGCTGTACCGGGGACGGGAAGGATTCGGCGGCGGAGAGCGTCCCGGCGGACACGCAGGAGACCGGCGAGACCGGCGAGACCGCCGACACCGTCGACACGCAGGAGAGCGACCCGCCGGTGGAGCCGCAGACGATGAACTGGGGGGTCACCTCGCTCAACGTGGCCGGCCGCCAGGAGGGGTTCGATCTCGACGCGGACGGGGACACCGACAACGCGCTGTGGGCGCTCGGGGCGCTCATCGATCCGGCGCTGGAGGAGGCGATGCTGGCGTCGGCGCGCATCAGCGTGATCCAGCTCCAGGACGTGGAGGATCTGGCTGAGGACGCGGAGATCGAGGTCGGGTTCTTCACCGGGGCCGATCTTGACAACAACGACAGCGACAACACCTCCGGCACAGAGGTCTACGAGGGGGGCAGCGCCATCGACGAGCAGGGCATGGCCCGCGTCCACAACCCCTCCGCGATCAGCGGCGGGGTCTACACGGTGGAGCTGGCGACGAACGTCTGGGAGATCGGGGACGACACGATCTCCCTGGCGACGGGCCTGCACATCGCCGCAGAGCCGGGGGAGCTGGAGCAGCGCGGCCTGATCGGCTTCGGGATCGCGACCGATGCGCTGGTGGCGGGCCTCACGGCGCTGGGGGTCGATCCTGAGCAGGCGGCGCAGGCGGCGGCGCTCGCGGATCTTGACACGGACGGGGACGGGGCGGAGGACGCGATCTCGGTGATCCTGTCCTTCCTCGCCTACCGCTGCGAGGTGGAGTGATGCCGCAGGGCCAGGATCGCGCGGTCGTCTATGTGGCGCCGCTGCTGCGGGAGAACACGCTGCGCTACGTGCAGGCGGCGGCGCTGCCGGGGGTGCGGCTCGGGGTGGTGAGCCAGAGCGGCGGCTGGGAGGCGCACGGCATCGACTCGGTGCAGATCCGCGACTGCGGCGACGCGGCGCAGATCGTCGCGGGCGCGGAGGCGCTGCGGCGGCGGCTGGGCGGGCTGGATCGGCTGCTGGGGGCGCTGGAGCAGCTCCAGATCCCGCTCGGGATCGCGCGCGACCGGCTGCGGGCGGCGGGCCGCCCGGTCGCGGGGATGGGCGAGCGGGCGGCGCGCAATTTCCGCGAGAAGGATCGGATGAAGGAGGTGCTGCGGGCGGCGGGGCTGCCGGTGGCGCGGCACCGGCTGGTGCGGAGCGGCGGGGAGCTGCAGGCGTTCGCGGCAGAGGTCGGGCTGCCGATCATCGTGAAGCCGCCGGACGGGCTGGGGTCGAAGTCCACGTTCCGGGTGCAGACCGCCGACGATCTGCGGGCCGCCTCGGCGTGGCCCTCCCCCGCCTCCCCCGTCCAGGCCGAGGAGTTCGTCCAGGGGACCGAACACACCTGCGAGACGGTGACGATCAACGGGAGGGGCGTGTGGCGCTCCGGCACCCACTACCTGCCCGGCCCGCTGGAGGTGCTGGAGAACCCCTGGATGCAGTACTGCGTGCTGCTCCCCAGGGAGGACACCGCCCACGCGCCGTTCAGCGCCACCAACGAGGCCGCCCTCGCCGCGCTCGGCATGGAGACCGGCCTCTCGCACATGGAGTGGTTCCGCATGCGCGACGGGCGCATGGTCGTCTCCGAGGTCGGCGCACGCCCCCCCGGCGTCCAGATCATGCCGCTGATGAGCCACGCGCACGGCGTAGACATGGTGAGCCGCTGGGCCGAGCTGATGATCTTCGACCGCTTCACCCCTGTCGCCCGGAAGCAGGCGGCGGGCGTGGCCTTCTTCCGGGGCCGGGGGCGCGGCAGCCGCGTCACCGCTGTCCACGGGCTCGCAGAGGCCCAGGAGGAGATCGGCGCGCACGTCGTCGACCGCAGCCTCCCCGCCGTCGGCGCCGCGCGCGGGGAGGGCTATGAGGGAGAGGGGTGGGCCATCGTCGCCGACCCCGACACCTCCGTCGTGCAGCATGCGCTGAAGCGGCTGGTGGAGACGGTGCAGATCGAGCTGGGGTAGGCGGGGGCTAGATCCCGCGCAGCAGGTCCCGCATGTTGACCCCGGCCTCCTTGGCGATCTGCTTCATGAGGCGGTTCGGCAGATCATCGAAGAACGCCTTGCGGATCTCCTTCATGACGTCTTCGATCTCGCTCTTTGCCAGCGCAGGGGGCATCTGGCTGGAGTGGCTGGAGTGGAGCTCATTGAGCAGGCTGTTGATGTTGCCCGTCTGCTTTGAGAACAGGTCGACGGCCTCATCAATGAAATGATCCTGTATGAGCCGGGGCTGAACCCCGTGGTGGGCCATCTCCTTGCGGATGACCTCGGCGGTGACCTTCCAGGAGAGGGTCATGTCGGGGGTATCGCCATCAAACCACTGCCAGCCCTCG
This sequence comes from Alphaproteobacteria bacterium, assembly GCA_040376255.1. Taxonomy (GTDB): domain Bacteria; phylum Myxococcota_A; class UBA796; order UBA796; family SXON01; genus JBEIQZ01. The sequence goes on along the minus strand of JBEIQZ010000053.1, from coordinate 14,825 downwards.
TGGGCGCGGACCTCGTCGGAGAAGTCGATGTTGACGAGATCGAAGCCGGGGACGAGCTTGCCCTTCTTGACCGCCTTGTCGTCTGCATCATCCAGCTCCTGCTGGAAGGGCGCGGCGGCGCCGTCGCGGAGGTCGGGGAGGGCGTTTTTCAGCTTCTTCAGCGAGGCTTTGAGCGGATCGGTGATGTCTTCGGGGAGATCGGCGGACTTCAGGCGGGTGCGGTAGAGATCGACGGTGTCGATGAGCTTCCCGGCGAGGGCGAGGAATTCGTCCTTCTTGTCCTTCTTGTGGAGCTTGTCAAGATCGGGGCCGAGATCCTTATCAAACTTCAGTTTTTTATATTCGACCTCCTTCTCTTTGAGGGTCTGGGTCCCCTTGTTGGCCTTCTTGAACCGATCCCACGCCTTCTCTGAGAGATCCTTGGCAGCGCTCCAGTCCTTGTGGCGCTTCTTGCATGTATCGTCGACGTCCTTCAGAAAGTCTTTGACCGCGCTCATCGATGGCTCCTTGATCAGGAATATCCTTATAACATTTCCTCTGCTGGATGAGTGGCCTGCAACCATCTGCAAGCCGGGTTAGCAGCCCCATCATGGCGCAGCCCCCCCGCCCGTCTCTCCACCTCCCTGAGCGATACCAGGACTACGGCCCCTTCGCGCGGGGCGGGACGGCCGCCGTCCATCTTGTCGTGGATCGCAGCCTCGGGCGCCCGGTGGCCTTGAAGGTGCTGGACGCGACCCTGCGCGAAGATCCTGAGACCACTGAGCGGTTCCGGCGGGAGGCGCGGGTGACGGCGCAGCTCGACCACCCGAACGTGGTGGCGGTGCATGAGCTGGGGCCGTTCTGGTTCTCGATGAAGCGGGTCGAGGGGAAGACGCTCCGGCACATGATCCGGCAGGGGGCGTGGGGGGCAGAATTGCTGGTGGAGGTGGTGGAGGTGCTGCTGAAGGTGAGCGACGCGCTCGCGTTCGCGCACGACCGGGGGGTGATCCACTGCGACCTGAAGCCTGAGAACATCATGATCGGGCGGTTCGGGCAGGTGTACGTGATGGACTGGGGGATCGCCCGCCGCATCCAGGAGATCGATCCCTCCGCCGCCGGGACGCCGGGCTGGATGGCCCCGGAGCAGGCGCGCGGCGAGGCCTGCGATGTCCGCACGGATGTCTACGGGGTCGGGACGCTGCTGTACTTCGCGCTCTGCGGTGGACGCCCGCACGAGGCGCCGGAGGAGGACGCCCGCCTGGAATTGGCCCGCGTCGGCAACGTCCGGCACCCCGCGAAGGTCAATCCGGAGCGCAAGATGCCGCCGGAGCTCGTGCGGATCGCGCTCCGCGCCATGCACCCGGACGTGACGATGCGCCCGCAGACAATGGAGGAGCTCCAGGCGGAATTGCGCGACGCGGCGCAGAACGGCTGGTGGTTCGAGCTGCGCCGCCACCCGGCGGGGACGGAGATCCTGCGGGAGGGCGATCCGGGCGACGCGGCGTTCGAGCTGCTGGAGGGCCACTGCGACGTACAGCGCGGCGGCGGCCCCATCGGGGAGGTCGCCTCGGGCGAGGTGTTCGGGGAGTCGGCGCTGCTGGTGGACGGGCCGCGCAACGCGACGGTGATCGCGCAGACCGAGGTGCTGCTCAGGGTGATCACCCGCGAGGCGCTGGAGCAGGAATTGTCGCGGAACCGCTGGATGCGCTCGCTGGTGCGCTCGCTGGCGCGGCGGTTCAACGCGCTGATCACGGAGCAGACCGTACTGACAGGTTCGCCGGGGCCGATCGCCAAAAAGGGAGTTGATCAGGCAGATGATTGAAGAGACTGCCCCGGAGGAGCCCGTCCCGTTCATGAACGCCCGGTACCAGGATCTCGGCGCCTTCGCGCGGGGCGGGTACTCGGTCATCCACCTCGTGCGCGAGCACGGGCTGGATCGCTCAGTGGCGATGAAGGTGATGCAGGAGGGCATCCGCGAGCAGGTCGACGCCCGCGAGCGGTTCTGCAAGGAGGCGCGCATCACCGCTCAGCTCGACCACCCCGGCATCGTGCCGATCCACGAGCTCGGGCCGTGGTGGTTCACGATGAAGCGGATCGAGGGCTGGACCTACCGCTCCTTTGTCCGGGGCAACACCTGGGGCGCCGCCGCGCTCTCCGAGGCGATGGAGGTGCTCCAGAAGATCTGCGACACGCTCGCGTTCGCGCACGACCGGAGGGTGATCCACTGCGACCCGAAGCCTGAGAACGTCATGATCGGGCGGTTCGGGCAGGTGTACGTGATGGACTGGGGGATCGCCCGCAACCTCCAGGAGGTCGACCCGACGACCGCCGGGACGCCGGGCTGGATGGCCCCGGAGCAGGCGCGCGGCGAGGCCTGCGACGTCCGCACCGACGTCTACGGGGTCGGCGCGCTGCTGTACTACACGCTCTGCGGCGGTCGCCCCCACGAGGCGCCCGACTCCCGTGGTCGCCTCGCGCTGGCCCGGATCGGGAAGATCCGCCCGCCCGCCGAGGTCGCCCCCGGCAGGAAGATGCCGCCGGAGCTGGTGCGGATCGCGCTGAAGGCGCTCGATCCCGATCCGGCGCGCCGCTACGCGAGCATACCGGAGCTCCAGGCGGATCTCCGCGCCGCCCACAGCCAGGGCTGGTGGTTCGAGACGCGCCACATCCCCAGAGGCACGCGCATCATCCGGGAGGGAGATACCGGGGATTTTGCTTACCTGCTGATCCGGGGCCGCTGCGAGATCCTGCGCGGCGGGGCCATCGTCGGCGGGCTGCGCCCCGGCGAGGTCGTCGGGGAGGCCGCGCTGCTCACCGACTCCCCCCGGAGCGCCACGGTGGTCGCCCTCACCGATCTCGTCGTCCGCGTCATCACCCGCGCCGCGCTGGAGGAGGAGCTGGCGCGGAGCGACTGGATGGGCGCCCTCGTCCGCTCCCTCGCCCGCCGGTTCCAGGAGGTCACCACCGGCGAGGTCGATCTCACCTTCAGGGAATAGCCGCGCTCAGCCCGCCGCTGTCCGGCTATGCTGTGCGCAGAGGTTCCGATGCGCCGATCCCGCCTGTCTCCTGCCGCCACGCTCCTCCTCTGCGCCTGCGTCTGGTCCCCGCGCGAGGGCTGCAGCTTCAACCTCGGCGGGGGCGGCTTCGGGAACAGCGATATCGGCATCATCGGCGAGGTGCCGCCGGACGCCATCGACTCCGGCAGGGACAGCGGGGACAGCCGCGACAGCCGCGACACCTGCGCCGTCTCCCTGACCGACAGCGCGCCGGAGGACGGCGAGACCGGCGTCAGCCCTTACGCGGAGATCGCGCTGATGTTCGACGGCGATCTCTCCCCCGATCAGCTCAGCGTCGCGATGGCGGACGGCACGGAGGGCGATCTGAGCGGGGACGGCTCGCTGTGGATCTGGCGCCCGCGCCTGCCGCTGCGGGCCGATCACCCCTACACGCTGCTCATCACCGCCTGCGGGCAGCAGCAGACCCGCTCCTTCACCACCGGGCAGGCCGCCGGGGTCGCCGCGCTGCTCGACGGGCAGACCTGGACGCTCGACCTGAACACCGCCGCCCCGGTCGCCGCGCTCGACGGGCTGCTCCCCGCGCTGCTGCTGCGGTGGTCGGGGGCGGCGGACAGCATGGCGGTGCAGGTCGCCCACGCGGACGGATCGGCCCAGGATCTCTGCCTGCCCGCCGGATCGTGGTCGCTCCAGACCCGCCTCCCGCAGCTCCACCTGGAGGGCGCGCTCACGCTCTCCGGGGCGGCGCCCGCGCCGCAGCGACCGGCGGCCTCGATCTCACCGTGCTGGAGGACGGCAGCGCGATGGTCGGGAGCGGCGGGGTCCTTGTCACGCTGGACGCGCTCTCCGCCATCGGCGTCGACACCGTTGCCCTCTGCAGCGCGCTGACCGGCGCCTCTCAGTGCATGGAGGTGGGCGGGGCGGCCTTCGCGCTGCTCTCCCTGTCCGGGCTGAGCGCTGCGCCGATCAGCGGGGCGCCGGGGATCGTGCCGGTGGCGGCGGCGGACTGCGCCGGGTGCGAGGCAGGAGCGCCGGTCTGCGAGTGATCATATCGCCGGGATCGCGTCCTCCGTCCACGCGAGCCCCTCCGGCACCCCGCTGATGCGGGCGAACCCGTCCGCCCCGGCGGCCCAGACGGCGGGGGGGAGGGTGGAGGGATCGACGGCGAGCTGGACGAAGGGCGCCTGGAGCGCGAGCGGGACGGCGGCGATCCGGTTCCGGGCGATGTCGTAGACGTACAGCCCATCGAGGGCGCCGATCCAGAGGTTACCGACCCCGTCGTTGCGGACGGCGTAGGCTGAGGCGGGGAACGGGAGGCCGAGGGCGCGGGTGGTGCTGGCGCCGACGTCAGCGCCGACGCTGACCCGCGCCATGCCGTAGAGCTGGGAGGCGAGGTAGAGATCCCAGCCGTCGCTGTCCATGTCGCGCCCGTAGATCGGGGTCCCGGCGGTGACCTGGTACGGGATCCAGAACTCCGCGAGGTCGGCGGAGGGGGAGAGGTCGCCGTCATCGGAGTAGCGCCAGCGGGAGAGCTGGTACTGATCGAGGTTCCAGACGTGGCCATCGGGGGTGAAGGCGACGCCGAGGCTCAATTCGTGGGGGTGGGTGGGGTGGGCATGCTCGGCGAAGACGGCGAGATCGCTGTCATAGAGGCAGGCGCCCTCGTTGGTCCCCATCCAGACGTCTCCGATGCCCGCGCCCCAGGGCTGCGCGCGCAGGCGGTAGATGCCGGTGATCTCGGTGCTCTCGGTGTAGTCGATGGCGAGCAGCGGGGCGAGGCTGCCGTCGGCGTTCACGGTAAAGCGCCACCCCTGCTGTACCGCGTCGGCGGCGTGGCCGACCCAGAGCGTCCCGTCCGGGTGGGCGAGGACGGACTGCGCGATGTCCTGCAGCAGCCCGTCCGCCGAGGTGTAGACCCGGATCGCGCTGTCCCCGGCGCCGGTGTCCGCCCCGGCGTCCGGGTCGATCCGGATCAGCCCCGCCCCGCTCGCCGCCCACAGCAGGCCGTCCGCCGCCGAGAGGCCGTTCCAGGTGCTGAGCGGCACGCCCTCCGCCGCGCCCCAGATCGTCACGGCGGAGACCGGCGGATCGGCGGCGGTGAGCGTCCGCTGATCGGCGCCGGTCTGCCCGCAGGCGTCGGTTACGGAGAGCGTCAGCAGCCGGACGCCGGGGGCGTCCACCGTCCACTCAGCGCTGAGCCCGGCGGCGATCTCCGCCCCGTCGACCAGCCAGCGGCTCTGGAGCGTGTCGGGCGCGCTGATCGCGCTCTCAGCGGCGCCGGTGAGCGCGAGGGTCTGCCCGGTCAGCACCGCCTGATCGGCGGCGGGCGCGGTGATGGTGACGACCGGGGCGGGCGCGGCGCAGGGATCGGTGTCGCTGCCGGAGTCAGCGCCGGTGCCGGTGGAGTCGTCCGTGCGATCAGGGGTCCCTGACTGGATCGGGGAGTCGGGCTTCCCGTCGCTGCAGGCAGCGAAGCAGAGCGGGAGGCAGGCGGGGAGCAGGCGGCGGATCAGGGCTGAGGAGCGCAGCATACAGACAGCATAGCGGTTCCCGGGCGGGCCTGCGGGGAGGCCGTGCTATGCTGGCGCGCAGAGGTGCTGGATGCGGCGGTTCGTATGGCTCGGGTCGGTAGTCGGTATGTTGCTCTCCGGGTGTACATCTCCTGAACAGTCGAAGGACTCTCCTGACCGGACAGATGACAGCGCGCCGGACAGCGCCGATGACAGCGCGGACGACTCCACCGACGCCGTCGACGCGGACGGCGACGGCGCGGACACCTCGGTGGACTGCGACGACAGCGATCCGGCGGTGTACCCCGGCGCAGAAGAGGTCTGCGACGGCATCGACAACGACTGTGACAGCACCATCGACCAGGAGGCGGCCGACGCCGCGACCTGGTACCCCGACACCGATCTGGACGGCTACGGGACGACGGAGGGCGCGGTCACGGACTGCGCGCAGCCTGCCGGCTACGTGGCGCTGTCAGAGGACTGCGATGACAGCCGCGAGGACGTCTACCCGCGCGCCCCTGAGACCGACTGCCAGGATCTCACCGATCACAACTGCGACGGCTCGGTCGGCCAGGTCGATCTCGACGGGGACGGCTTTTCCGCCTGCCGGGAGTGCGACGATCTGGATCGCACTGTCAACCCCGACGCCCCTGAGCTCTGCGACGGGGTCGACCAGAATTGCGACAACGTGGCGGACGAGGGGATCAGCACGGACTGGTACCCGGACGGCGACGGCGACGGCTGGGGCAGCGGCGCGGCGATAAGCGACTGCGCGCAGCCTGCGGGCTACGCGGCGGCAGAGGGCGACTGCGACGACGGGGACACCGCCTGGCACCCCGGCGCGCCTGAGACGGACTGCGCCGACCCGAACGACTACAACTGCGACGGCTCCACCGGCTCCGCCGACAACGACGGCGACGGCTTCGCGGCGTGTACCGAGTGCGACGACGGCGAGGCCACCGTCCAGCCCGGCGCGGCGGAGATCTGCGACGGCCTCGACAACGATTGCGACGGCGCTGCAGACGAGGGGTTGTCCTCGACATGGTACAGCGACAGCGACGGCGACGGCTACGGCAACGCGGGCATCGTCCGCGAAGCGTGCGCGCAGCCCGCCGGGTACGTCTCCGGCGCGACCGACTGCAACGACAGCAGCGCCGACTTCTATCCCGGCGCATGGGAGCGCGACTGCACCGGACTCGACGACACAAATTGCGACGGTTACACCGGCTCGGGCGACAACGACGGGGACGGCTGGACTGCCTGCACGGAGTGTGATGACGGCGACGCGGGGGTGAACCCGGACGCGGTCGAGGTCTGCGACGGGATCGACAACGACTGTGACGGCGCCGCCGACGAAGACGCCGCGCAGCTCTTCTACCCGGACGGCGACGGCGACGGCTTCGGGACGGACAGCGGCGCGATCACCGGCTGCGCGGCACCGGCGGGCTACGCTGCCTCTGGAGGGGACTGCGACGACGGAGACACGGCGTACAACCCTGGCGCCGCCGAGAGCGACTGCGCCGACCCGAACGACTACAACTGCGACGGCTCCGCCGGCTCGACCGACAACGACGGGGACGGCTTCGCGGCGTGCGCCGAGTGCGACGACGGCGACGCGGCGGTGCGCCCGGGCGCCCTGGAGGTCTGCGACGGCATCGACAACGACTGCGACGGCGCTGCAGACGAAGACCTGTCGCAGGTGTGGTACCGCGATCTGGACGGGGACGGCTACGGGGACGACCTCCACCCGGTCACCGACTGCCAGCAGCCGGCAGACTACGCCGCGCTCGGCGGGGACTGCCAGGATCTGAACGGAGCGTACAACCCCGGCGCCAGCGAGCCGGACTGCACATCGCTGAACGACTACAACTGCGACGGCAGCGTGGGCTACGTCGACGCGGACGGCGACGGCTTCGCCGCCTGCGAGGAATGTGACGACGCTGACAGCGCGGTGAACCCGGACGCTGTGGAGCGCTGCGACGGCATCGACAACGACTGTGACAGCTCCATCGACGCCTCCGACGCCGTCGATCCGCAGGTCTGGTACCTCGACACCGACGGCGACGGCTGGGGTCTGCCGGGCGTGACGGCGGCGGCCTGCGATCTGTCTGCCGGCTACGCGGCGCAGGGCGGGGACTGCGACGACTCCTCCATCGGGGTGAGCCCATCCGCTGCGGAGGTCTGCGACAGCGTCGACAACGACTGCGACAGCGCCGTCGACGAGACCGGCAGCCTGCTCTTCTACGCCGACGCCGACCAGGACGGCTACGGCGACCCCGGTGTCTCTGTCAGCGGCTGCGCCGCCCCCGGCGGCTACACCGCGCAGACCGGCGACTGCGACGACAGCCGCGCCGCCGTCAACCCGGCGGCGCCCGAGGTCTGCGACACGCCCGGGATCGATGAGGACTGCGACACGCAGATCGACGACGCTGATCCCTCGGCAGATCCGCTGACAAAGACGGAGTGGTACGCCGACGCCGACGCCGACACCTGGGGCAGCGGCGCGGCGGTGATCGCCTGCGACGCCCCGGCGGGCCATGTCGCGGCGGACGGCGACTGTAACGACGCCGACCCGGCCTGGCGGCCCGACGCGCCGGAGACCTGCACGGACGTCAACGACTACAACTGCGACGGCAGCGTGGGCTATGTCGACGCGGACGGCGACGGCTTCGTCGCCTGCGAGGAGTGCGACGACAACGACGCCTCGGCGTTCCCCGGCGCGACCGAGGTCTGCGACACCGTCGATAACGACTGCGACAGCGCCATCGACGAGGCGGGCGCAGCCGGAGAGCAGTCGTTCTACGCCGATCTGGATCGGGACGGCTACGGCGCGGGCGCGGCGCAGATCGGCTGCACGGCGCCGGTCGGCGCGGTGACCGACAACACCGACTGCGACGACAGCAGCGCGCTGACCTCCCCGGCGGCGGCGGAGCGCTGCGATCTGCGCGACAACGACTGCGACGGTGCCACCGACGAGGCCGACGCCATCGACGCGGGGCGGTGGTACCGGGACGGCGACGGGGACGGCTGGGGCGGCGATCTCGCCGTCGCCTGCGCCCAGCCGGTCGGCTACCTCGCCAGCGGCGGAGACTGCGACGACAACAGCGCCGCGAGCCACCCCGGCGCGCTGGAGGTCTGCGACGCCGCCGACGCGGACGAGGACTGCGACGGTTTTGCTGACGACGCCGACGCCTCGGCCACCGGCCTGCGCTCCGGCTTCTACGACGACGACGGGGACGGATACGGCGGCACGCGCCCGACCGCCACCGCCTGCGATCTCCCGGCGGGCGCCTCCCTGGTCAACACCGACTGCGACGACACCAACGCGGCGGCGCACCCCGGCCAGGTCGAGGTCTGCGACGCCCTGAACACGGACGAGGACTGCAACGGGCGCGCCGACAACAACGACGCCGGAGCGACCGGGCGCGGCACCTGGTACGTCGACGCCGACGGGGACGGCTACGGCGACCCGGCGCAGCAGCGCGTGGTCTGCGACGCGCTGCCCGACCAGACGGCGCTCGGCACCGACTGCGACGACGCCAGCGCCACCGACTATCCGGGCGCGGCGGAGATCATCGGCAACAACGACGACGAGGACTGTGACGGCGGCGAGACCTGCTACGACGACGACGACGACGACGGCTGGCTGGACACCTCGGGCGACACCCGCGCCTCTGCCGACCTCGACTGCTTCGACGCCAACGAAGGGACGAGCACCGACCTGATCACCGACTGCGACGACTCGGCCGTCGGGGTGAACCCCGGCGCCGCAGAGGTCTGCGACAGCGGGAACGTGGACGAGGACTGCGACGGCCTCGCCGACGACGCCGACAGCGGCGCGGGCGGGCGGCAGGGCTGGTACACCGACGGCGACAGCGACGGGTACGGGGCGATCACCAGCCTCCGCCAGCTCTGCGACGCGCCGCCCGGCGGCCTCCAGATCGGCGGAGACTGCGACGACGGCGCGGCGGCGATCTATCCGGGGGCGACGGAGGTCTGCGACGGGTTTGACAACGACTGCGACACCAGCATCGATGAGGGGCTCGGCACGCTCTACTACGGCGACAGCGACGGCGACGGCCACGGCGATCCAGGGCGCGCGCAGTCCGCCTGCGCCGGATCGGTGCCGGCCGGCTACGTCAGCGCGGCGGACGACTGCGACGACGCGGAGCCGCTGGCGTGGACGGGCGCGGCGGAGGCATGCGGAGACGGGGTCGACAACGACTGCGACGGCGCCGCCTCCAGCGCCTGCAGCTACAGCGGGAGCTACGCCGCCACAACCGCCAGCTTCCGGCTCACCGGTACGTCAGCGGGCGAGAACTTCGGGCGCTCCCTCACCACCGGCGACCTCGACGGCGACGGGCATGACGATCTGATCGGCGGGCTGACCGGCTACGACGACTCCCTGACCGACGTGGGCGCGGCGGCGATCTGGTACGGCCCGATCACCGCAGGCGGCACGCGCTCGACGGCCTCAGCCCTGATCACCGGCAACGCCGCGAGCCAGACGCTCAGCCGGGACGTCACCGCCGGAGATTTTGACAATGACGGCTACGACGACCTGCTGATCGGCGCCGACGGCACCTCCACCAACGCCGGGGCGGTGTTCCTGCTCTACGGCGGCTCCCGCTACAGCGGCACCCAGACCGGGGCGAACGCGGTCGTCACGCGCGGCGCGATCTTCACCGGCGCCTCCAACAGCGACTACCTCGGCACCAGCGTCAGCGGCGGCGATCTCGACGGCGACGGCTATGACGACATGATCCTGGGCGCCTGGGGCAACGACGGCGGAGCCGGGGACAGCGGCGCGACCTACATCCTCTACGGCGGCAGCGCCCGCAGCACCGGCAGCACCGCCATCAGCGCCGCAGCGTCCGGCACGCTGCGCGGGCAGCTCGCCTCGGACTGGCTCGGCTACGCCAACAGCGCCCTCCCCGACATCAACGGCGACGGGCGCGACGAGATCCTCACCGGAGCCTACGGCGCCAACAGCGGCGGCACCGACAAGGGCAACGCCTACGTCGTGCTGGGCGACAGCGTCCGGATCAGCGGCGCGATGTCCGTCTCGACTGCAGCGGACGTGATGGTCGGGGGCATGGGGAACACCGACTGGCTCGGCTACAGCGTCGCCGGGGTCGGGGACATCGACGACGACGGCTACGAGGACTACGGCGCCTGCGCCCCCGGATCGGACGCCGGCGCGAGCAACAGCGGGCAGATCATCGTCTTCGCCGGGGGCGCGACCCCGAACGGCACCCCCCGGCTGATGATCCAGGGATCGGGGTCGGGCGACGCGCTCGGCGAGGAATTCGCCTCTGCCGGGGACATCGACGGCGACGGCTTCGACGATCTGCTCGTCGGCGCCTACGCCAGCGACTCCGCCTTCACCGACGGCGGGAACCTCTACCTGTTCTATGGCCCCATCGGGGTGAACGTCACCGCCACCGCGGCGAACGCGCAATTCCTCGGCGCCGCCACCAACGCATGGTTCGGGCGGCGGCTCTCCGACCGGCCCGGCGATCTCACCGGCGACGGCCTCACCGACATCGTCGGCGGCGGCTGGCAGGATCCGGCGCAGGCGCTCACCGCCGGGGGCGTCTACATCTGGGCCGGGCTCGGGGGGCTCTGAGCATGTCACAGACAGGACTGCCGGGCCTCGCCCGGACGATGGGCCTCCCGGCCCTGGTGATCTACGGGGTCGGGGACATGCTGGGGGCCGGGATCTACGGGCTGATCGGGCAGGCGGCGGGGCTGATGGGCTACATGGTGTGGCTGGCCTTCGCCGGATCGATGGTCGCCGCCGCGCTGACCGGGCTGTCCTACGCCTGCCTCGGCTCGCGCTACCCGCGCGCGGCGGGGGCGGCCTATGTGACGCACCGGGCCTTCCGGCTCGCGCCGCTCACCTATGTGCTCGGGCTGTGCGTTACCGCCTCGGGCCTGACGTCGATGGCGACGGGATCGCGGGTGATCGCGGGCTACCTGCAGAAGCTGGGGCTGGAGCTGCCGGTGGAGTGGATGGCGCTCGGCTTTCTGGTGCTGCTGACCGGGGTGGTTTTGCGCGGGATGCGCGAGAGCACCTGGATGAACGCCGTCTGTACGGCGGTGGAATTCAGCGGGCTGGTGCTGGTGATCGCGGTCGGCCTGCCGTACTGGGGGAGCGTCGACTACCTGACGCCGCCGCCGGGCGTCGGGAGCGGAGCGGATCTGCTGCGGCTCACGCTGCAGGGGTCGGTGCTGACGTTCTTCTCCTTCATCGGCTTTGAGGACATGCTCAACGTCTCCGAGGAGGTCAAGGACCCGGAGCGCACGATCCCGCGCGCGCTGGTGATCGCGCTGCTCGTCGCGACCGCGATCTACATGGCGGTCGCGATCACGGCGGTCTCAGTGCTGCCGCCGGAGGTGCTGGCGAAGTCCCCCGCCGCGCTGGTGGACGTGGTGACGACGGCGGCGCCGTGGGTGCCGCGCGGGCTGTTCACCGGGATCGGGATCTTCGCCGTCGCGAACACTGCGCTGCTCAACTACATCATGGGCTCGCGCCTGCTCTACGGGATGAGCCGCCAGGGCCTGCTCCCGGCGGCCCTCGGCACCGTCCACCCGACCCGGCAGGTGCCGCAGCGCGCGGCGCTCACGCTGCTGGCGGTGGTGGCGGGGCTGGTGATGATCGGGGACATCAGCGCGCTGGCGGCGGCGACCTCGCTGCTGCTGCTCTCAGCGTTCGTCGTCGTCAACACGGCGCTGCTGGTGCTGAAGGGGCGGCGGGACGAGCCGATCGGCCAATTCGAGATCCCCGCCGCCGTGCCGCTGCTCGGCGCCGTCGTCTGCCTCTGCCTGATCGCGGCGCGGCTGCTCGATCCGAAGGCCAACCCGGACGCGCCGATGATCGCGGGCGGGATCATCGGGATCTCCGCGCTGCTCTACCTCGTGATGCGCCCGAAAAACGTTGTGCTGGATGGCTGAGATGGGCGCTGAGATGGGCGCCAAAATGGGCGAGGGCTTCCTCCACCGGCTCCCCGCGCTCGCGAGCATCCCCGCCGCGCTCCACGCGGAGATCGAGCGGCTCTGCGTCCCGTTCTCGGCGGCGGCGGACACGCTGATCTTCGCCCAGGAAGAAGAGGCCGACTGCCTGTACTTCCTGATAGACGGCGAGATCAGCCTGTGGGTGCGCTCGCTCGGCGACGAGAGCGGGCAGATCGCCACGCTGCGCTCCGGCAGCCTGTTCGGGGAGATCGCGCTGCTCGATCAGGGCCGCCGCTCCACCACCGCCCGCGCCGTCAGCGCCTGCTCCGGCTGGCGGCTGAGCCGCGCCCGCTTCGAGGCGCTCTGCGACGGCTGCGCCCCCGCCGCGATGGCCCTGCTCGACGCCATCATCATCCACACCTCAGGCCGCATCGCCCAGGTGATCCGCGCCTGCTCCGACCACCCCTGCGCCACCCTGCTCCGCCCCCGGCCCGCCGATCCGCCCCGCGCCCCGGCGGATCTCCCGGCCCGCGAGGCTCTCGCCCGCCGCCTGCTGGCGCGCGTCGGCGCCGCATCGTCCCGTCTGCCCGCCGCCGCGCTGTTCGCTCTGCCCGCCGACCTCATCGCCGAGCTCGGGACGCTGGAGCGCTGGCCGCGCGGCAGCCAGCTCGCCGCCGAGGGGGAGCCTGCCGGGCAGATCTGGCTCGTCCTCTCCGGCGCCCTCCGCAGCGCCATCCCCCGCGTTGGCCCCCGCGTTGGCCCCCGCGCCGATCCGCAGTCCGCCCCCGCTGCGCCACAGCACGGCCTCGAACAATTGCTCATCAACGGCCCCGGCTCCCTCGCCGGCGTCCTCGGCACCGTCGACGCCCGCCCGCGCCCCCTCTCCGTCGACGCCTGCGAGGACGCCTGGGTGCTCGCCATCTCCCGCGACCGCTTTGAGGAATTGCAGTCCGGCAACAGCCCCCTCGCCTTCGCCCTCACCTCCGCCTGCGCCGTCAGCCTCGCCACCGACCTGCGCCAGCTCAACCGCCACCTCGCCCGCCTGCGCGGCCTGCTCTGCCCCCCGGAGGCCCCATGTGCCGGATGATGGGCTACGTCGGCAGCCCGGTGCTGCTGGAGGAATTGCTCTACCTGCCCGACAGCTCCCTGCTCCGCCAGACCGTCGGCGCCCGCATGCTGGAGATGCTCAACCTCGCCGGGATGGGTCTCGCCGCCTGGGATCGCGGCCTGCCCGATCCCGACGCGCCCCTGCTCTACCACACCCCCGAATTGCCCCTCTTCGACCGGAACCTCCGCTCGCTCTCCCGCAAGATCCGCGCCTCCGCCCTCCTCGCCCACGTGCGGGGCGTCCCGCTCACCGATCAGGTCCGCGTCCACGAGGCCAACCAGCACCCCTTCCACTACCCCGGCGCCCGCCTCGCCCTCGCCCACAACGGCGACCTCGCCGGGTTCCGCGACCTCCGCTTCGACCTCCTCCCCCATATCCTCCCCTCTGTCGCCCGCTGCATCGAAGGCACCACCGACAGCGAGTGGATCTACGCCCTCCTCCTCTCCCGGCTCGGAGACCCCGCCGCCCGCCACAGCCCCGCCCGGATCGTCCGCGCGATCTCCGAGTCCTTCGACATCCTCCGCCGCGTCCGCGAGCAGGCCGGGATCCGCCAGAGCTCCTCCGCCAACCTCGTCCTCTGCGACGGCGAGAACCTCATCGCCACCCGCTTCTGCTTCGACTTCGGCGTCTTCCCCCACGACGACCCCGCCGACGGCCCCCCGCACCAGGGCGCCATCCGCTACCTCTCCCAGTGGTACACCACCGGCAGCCGCTACGGCCTCCACCCCTGCACCCTCGGCGGCGGACACGAGTGGAAGATGATCGGCGGCTCCCGCCGCGCCGACTCCGTCCTCGTCGCCTCCGAACCCCTCACCCGCGACGTCAGCACCTGGGTCGAGGTCCCCGAATACTCAGCCCTGTCGGTCCGCCGCGACGGGGAGCACCGCCGCGTCGACCTCATCGCCATTTAAGCCGCTGGATATTGCCGGGTGAATACCGGACACGGCTTGACGGATACACCCGTTCTGGCCTGCTTAACGCCCGGGGGCCCCGGCTGGCATGTCCGTGGCTGGCGCGGGATCTGCTCTCCACCCTGACAACAGGAGGCCATCCACGGCGCAGTGCCAGCCCCGACGGCCCCGGGCTGCGCGGCCATATCGGGCGTCTCTCATGCTTAAGTGTCCTGACCCGGCTTGTCGTAATTTCTCAATCTCTCCGCTCCAACTTCCCCTCCCCGCTCCCCCTCCCCCTGCCCTCCCCATTCCCCTCTCCCTCTCGCCTTTCGCCTTTCGCCTTTCGCCTTTCGCCTTTCGCCTT
>JBEIQZ010000555.1:0-4103 GCA_040376255.1 Alphaproteobacteria bacterium | reverse complement strand
TCCCGGAGGAGGCATGAAGCTCTCTCAATTTGATCCCTCCGCGCTGGAGTCGTTCCGTGTCCAGCCGCCGCAGTGCTTCCGCACCATCCGGCTCGTCCCGATCTGCGTCCGGCAGAGAGAGGAGGGGCAGGACGGGGATCTGCGCGCCGTCCACTTCCAGACCGGCGATGATCTCACCGCTGTCGAGGTCGGCGGCGGGACCTACCTGAGCCGCATCCCCTACGGCGTTGTGCTGCGCTGGTCGCCGGACGGCAGCCCGGTCGGGCGGGGCGGGCCGACAGCGGCGGGCGCGAATGGCGCAGGCGCGAATGGCGCAGGCGCGAATGGCGCAGGCGCGAAGCGTGGAAAGCGCGCGGGCGCAGGCGCGAGGGGCGCGGGCGCGAGGGGCGCGGGCGCAGGCGCGAGCGGCGACCCCTGGCAGGAGCGGCTGGGGCAGCTCGGGCTGATGCGGGGGATGCACCGGCGCGTCTCCCCGGCGTCGCGGCCTGCCGACACGCCGGAGCAGCTCCGCATCCTGCCGATGCACCTGGCGATGCAGGGCTTCCTGGAGACCTTCTTCACCGGGCCGACCGTCCAGTGGCCGGAGTACGACTGGCGGGCGGTGCGCTTCGGGCTGATGTTCCGCTGTGAGGTGAGCCTCAGCGGACGCGCGATCAGCGGGCTGGAGGAGGCGCTGCGGATCTTCGAGGTGCTGGAGGATCAGTGTGGGCTGCTGATCTTTATCGGGGACACCTTCTCCACCGCCTTCATCGCCCCGCACCCCGACGACTACCGCCCGCTGCACGAGCGGCTGATCGAGGACTTCTACCAGACCCACTTCGGCTGGTACGCCGATCTCCCGATCAAGGCTGCGCCCTGGAACGTGACGATGGACGGGGAGGCCCGGACGTTCGCGGATCTGCGCGCCTCGCTCGACCGGATGCGCGCGACCTGGGGCGAGGCGGGGCTGCAGGCGACGGGCGATCTGATGGTGCCGTGGGAGCTGGAGGAGCGCTATCAGGCGGGGCCGTTCCGGCTCCACCGCTTCCACACCGGCTTTTTACCGGACCGACAGAACCACATCGGGGAGTGCGTGCTGCGCCCGGACGGACGGATCGGCTGGCTCAAGACCTTCCCGCTGTCCGATACCCAGTCCGCCTTCGCGTGGTTCCTCCACCACCTGAGCCGCCACGACTGGCACCTCGACCGGAGCGCGGAGGCGATGGGCATCGACCGCCGGGAGATCATCCGGCGCATGCACCGGGTCGGGCTCTCGCGCATCATCCGGCGCGACGTCCTCGCGGCGGCGCTGAAGGGATAAGAGGGCTGAGCCGCAGACGGTTAAGCCGTTGTATGCCCGCCCTCCTCGCCCTCCTCACCCTCCCGGCCGCCCTCGCCCACCCGCACCTGAAGACGATCAGCGTCGACCCGCTCACCACCGTCCTCGGCTTCGTCCACCTGCAGGTCGAATTCCCGCTCTCCCCGCAGACCTCGCTCTACCTCAGCCCGAGCCTGCGGCTCTATGACAGCCTCCTCGGCTCGACCGGCGGGGACTACCGGGGCTACGGCCTCGAATCCGGCCTCCGCTGGTTCTTCACCGGGGTCGCGCCGGAGGGCGGCTGGCTGATGCTGCGCGGGGTGCTGGCGGGTGTGCAGGCCGGGCCGCCAGCACGCGCCGGGGCGGACACCTGGGGCGTCGGCGGCTACACCAGCGCGCTCGCCGGGTACACCGCCGTCCTCGGGCCGGGGCTGGTGCTGGCGGGGGGCGCCGGGATCTCCTGGTTCAGCTACGGCGTCGAGGGCGTCGAGGGCATCCACGGCTTCCTCCCCGCGCTCCACACAAATATCGGGTGGGCGTTCTGATGGCCGCCGCGCCGCTCCTGCTGATCCATGCCGCGCTCTGGGACGGGACCGGCGCGCCGATACAGGAAGACACCCAGATCCTGCTCGTCGACGGGCGGATCGCCGCCATCGCAGACGATCTCTCCGCGCAGGCAGAGGCGGCAGGGGCGCGCACCCTCGACCTGACCGGCCTCACCGTGCTGCCCGGCCTCATCGACGCGCACGTCCACCTGTCGATGGACCCCGGCGCGGCGTGGCGGCAGGACAGCCCCGCAGAGCACCGCGAAGCCCTCTCCGCCCACCTCCGCGCCTACCTCGCCTGCGGGGTCACCACCGTCCTCGATCCGGCGGTGCTGCCGGACGATCTCGCGCTGATCCGCGCCACCCTGGACGCAGGCGCCCCCGGCCCGCGCTACCTGCCGCTCGGGACGCCGTTCTCGCCCCCCGGCGGCTACGTCGCCTCAGTGATCGACGGCTTCCCCTCCGTCGCCACCCCCGCCGACGTCGAGGCGCAGCTCAACGAGGCCGCAGGACAGGCGCTCTCCGGCATCAAGGTCACGATGGAGGACGGCTTCTACGCGCCGATCTGGCCGATGCACTCCGACGCGATCCTGGAGGCCATCCAGACCGGCGCCGCCGCCCGCGACCTCCCCGTCTATGTCCACGCCATCTCCCCCGACGAGCAGCAGCGCGCCCTCGACACCCTCTCACCCCGCGCCATGGTCCACCCCCTCGACCGGCCCGACCGCCGCACCATCTCCGCCCTCGCCGCCGCCGGGGTCTACGAGATCACCACGCTCGCCACCGCCGGGATGATGCGGATCGCCGGACAGCCGCTCTGGATGGAGTCGCCGCTCATCGCCCTCACCGTCCCCCTCCGCGAACAGATGACCGCCTTCAACCCCCGGACCGCTGCCGCATTCAACGAGGCGATGATCCGCAACACCTTCCCGCACCTCCCCTTCAAGGCCGCCATCGCCCGCTCCGGCCTCCCGCTCCGCCAGGCCGAGGCGCGGCTCCGCCACACCGCCGCCGCCCTCCACGCCATGGACGACGCCGGAATCCCCCTCGTCATGGGGAGCGACGCCGGGAACTGGCCGGTCATCCCCTACCTGTTCCACGGGCCGTCTTCGCTCTTTGAGCTGTCCCTCATCCGGGAGGCCGGGTTCTCCGCTGAGGAGAGCCTGCTGATGGCGACCCGGAACGCGGCGCAGATGCTCGGGATGGACGGGGAGATCGGGACGGTGCAGCCGGGGCGGGCGGCGGATCTTGTCGTCGTGAGCGGGTTGGAGGGGATGGATGTGCGGTGGACGATACGGGCGGGGGAGGCGCGGACGCCGGAGGGGTGGATGGGGAGGCAGGAGTGAAGGTCGGGCTCAGAGCAATTCGCCATCCCCATCGATGGACACGGTAGACTGCACCCGGATCCGCTGCCCCCACGGCATTGTGAGTTCGGGGCCGGTGGTGCGGCTGTCGAGCTGGAGGCCGATCCGGTAGGGGCTGCCGGGGGCGGGGTTGGGGGTGAGCTGCTGGAGATCGGCGGCGGGGAGGGAGAACTGTGTGGGGAGGGAGTCATCCGGCGGATCGGCGAGGCAGAGCATCGCCTCGAATTCCTGGATGTTGTCGTCGGGGGCGTTGTTGCGGAGGGTGACCCAGAGCTGGTGCTGGAGCGGCATGTCGATGGTGGCGACGTCGCCGTCGAAGGACCAGGCGATGGGGAAGTCGGCGGACTGCTGGACGGTGCCGGAGCCGATCTCTGTGAGAGAGCCGAGGCCGGTGAGGGCCATCTGCGGGCCGGTCCCGAGCGCGTCATCAATGCGGAACGCCGGGATCTCCACCGACCCTTCGGGGACGACGAGATCAAAGGCCCGGCGGAACGGGAAGGTCTGCTCATCGCAGCCGGACATCGCGTAGTGCTGCAGCACACCGTCCGGATCGCGCACCGGCAACAATTCGACCGTCCCCTCCGCGCTCTCCAACAAAACACGACTCCCGACATCGATCCGCCCGTCGATGTTCCAGTTGTCCTCCGGCATCCCCTGCTCCGCCAGGATCTCCTTCATCTCCTCGATGTCGCGCAGCGTCACCGCGCAGTCGCCGTCCCCCTCCGGCATCGCCAGCGGCTCCCAGGGCTGCGCCGGATGCTCCCCCATCCCGTCGCTGAGCCCGCGCTCGATGAACGCCACCTGCACCGAGCAGCGCCCCAGCCCCGTCCCCCACCCGTTCTGCTGGATCACCGCATCAAACGACACGCTGATCTCCGTCTCCTCCCCGCTGTCCCC
>JBEIQZ010000025.1:0-24481 GCA_040376255.1 Alphaproteobacteria bacterium | reverse complement strand
TTCCGGCACAGCTTTCCCCTCTCAGCCTCCGGCTGCCACCTTCGGCTTACGCTGCCTTCGGCCTCCCCGTTCCAGGGCGAAGGGACGGCATTCTTCTTCTTGATTCGGTATGAGGCTGATCCTGCCCGGCATGCACGCTGCAAATCGTCTCCGCCATGTGTCCCTGCCCAGCATGCAGGCTGCATGCTGCGTCGGGCGGCTGTCCCTGCCCGGCATGCACCGTGCAAGTCGTCCCGGTCGCGCTCTTCCCAAAATCTGTGCGGGTGGATAGATCGGGCGGATGAATCCACCCCGCCCTGCGCAGCGCCCGCACCCGATCATCACCCCTCACGGCACGCGCACCGATCCGTACTACTGGATGCGCGACGATGAGCGGAAGGCGCCGGATGTCATCGCGCACCTGGAGGCGGAGAACGCCTATTACGCGGCGCAGACGGCGCACACTGAGCCGCTGAAGGAGGCGCTTTACAGCGAGATCCTGTCGCATATCCAGCAGGACGACACCTCCGTCCCATACCGGCAGCGCGGCTGGTGGTACCAGACCCGCTATGTGATGGGCCAGGAGCACCCGATCTATGTCCGGTGGCGCGACGGCGAGGGGCCGGAGTCGGCGCGGGTGATGCTGGATGTGAACCGGCTGGCGGAGGGTCAGGCGTTCTACCAGGTGGGGGCGCTCGCGGTGAGCGACGACGACCGCTGGCTGGCGGTGGCGGAGGATCGGAGCGGGCGGCGGCAGTTCGCGATCCGCATCCTCGATCTGGAGCGCGGGGAATTCCTGGCGGACGAGCTCAGCGGGGCGTCGTCGTCGATGGTGTGGGACGCGAAGGGCGGGCTGTACTGGGTGCAGAACGACCCGGAGACGCTGCGGAGCCGGTGGGTGCTGCGGCACGAGCGGGGCGCAGGCGCGGGCGCGGAGCCGGGGGCCGGGGCGATCTACCAGGAAACAGATGAGACGTTCTATGTCGGGGTGGGGCGGACGACGGACGATGCCTGGGTGCTGATCCAGAGCCAGTCGACGGTCTCCTCTGAGGTGCGGGCGATCCCGGCGGACGGGAGCGGGGCGCTGCGGGTGCTGGCGGCGCGGGAGCGGGATCTGGAGTACGACGCCGACCACCTCGGGCGGCACTGGCTGATCCGGACGAACCGGGGGGCGGTGGACTTCTGTCTGGTACATGTGCCGGACGAGAAGGTGCCGGAGTCGGGCGGGCAGGTCGGGGACTGGAAGGTGCTGATCCCGCCGCAGGAGGGGGTGTACATCGCGGAGTTCCTGCCGCTGCGGGACTGGCTGGTGATCGGGGAGCGGGCGGGCGGGATGCTGCGGCTGCGGGCGCGGCGGTGGGACGGGAGCCGGGAGTTCCTGATCCCGGCGGAGGAGCCGGTGTTCACGATGTGGCTGGGGACGAACCCGGAGCCGGACACGACGGTGCTGCAGTACGGCTACGCCTCGCTGACGACGCCCTCCTGCGTGTTCTCCATCGATCTGGCGCAGGCGCCGGGGCCGGACGGGGCGCTGACAAAGACGCTGCTCAAGCAGCAGCCGGTGCCGAACGCCGATCTGTCGGCGCTCCGGAGCGCGCGGCAGATCGTGAAGGCGCGGGACGGGGCGGAGGTCGCGGTGTCGCTGGTGTGGAAGGAGGGGGCGGCGTTCCCGGCGCCGGTGCTGCTCTACGGCTACGGCGCCTACGGGCTGTCGATGGACCCGTCGTTCAGCGCGGCGCGGCTGCCGCTGCTGGATCGGGGGGTGGTGTTCGCCATCGCGCACATCCGGGGCGGGCAGGAGCAGGGGCGCCGCTGGTACGACAACGGGCGGACGCTGAACAAGAAGAACAGTTTTACCGACTTCGTTGACGTCGCGGACGCGCTGGTGCGGGAGGGCTGGCAGACGGGCGGACAGACAGCGGACGGGACGGCGCGGGCGGACGGGGCGCGGCTCTGCGCGATGGGCGGGAGCGCGGGCGGGCTGCTGGTGGGGGCGGCGATCAACCTGGGGCTGGAGCGGTTCCGGGCGGTGGTGGCGCAGGTGCCGTTCGTGGACACGCTGACGACGATGCTGGACGAGAGCATCCCGCTGACGACGAACGAGTACGACGAGTGGGGCAACCCGAACGACGAGGTATTCTACAAATACATCGAAAGCTACTCGCCGATGGACAACCTCCCGGCGGGCGCGTGGCCCGCGCTGCTGGTGACGAGCGGGCTGTGGGACAGCCAGGTGCAGTACTTCGAGCCGGCGAAGTGGGTGGCGCGCATCCGGGACGTCCAGACCGGCGGCGGGCCGGTGCTGATGCACATGGAGATGTCGGCGGGGCACGGCGGGAAGTCGGGGCGCTACCAGCGCTACCGGGAGGTGGCGCGGGAGTATGCGTTCATCCTGGATCAGGTGGGCGCGGGGCAGCCGGAACAGGCGGCATAGCCGATGCCGGTGCTTCGCTACGAGGCGGGGACGCTGACGCTGGAGGGCCAGCCGCCGGACGATCTCCCGCCGGGGTTCGTCTGGGACGCGCGGGGTGGGGCGGGCGCGGGCGCCGGCGTACCTGTACAGCCGGGCGCTCGAACACTTCTGGAAGCAGAAGATCGCTGTCGTTGACGAAGCGAAGAAATACAATAAGCTTGAGAGGAAACACCTGTCCTCGCGGACGGCGCGCGACTACCAGGAGGCGGCGATCCAGGCGTGGAAGGCGGCGCGCTGGCGGGGGGTGGTGGTGCTGCCGACGGGGGCGGGCAAGTCCTATGTGGCGGAGCGGGCCATCGCGGACACGCAGCGGGCGGCGCTGATCGTTGTGCCGACGCTGGATCTGCTGTCGCAGTGGTACGGCGGGATGCGGGCGGCGTTCGGCGATCCGGTGGGGCTGCTGGGGGGCGGGAACCACCGGATCGAGGACATCACGGTGACGACCTACGACTCGGCGGCGATCCAGATGGAGCGGATCGGCGACCGGTTCGGGCTGATCATCTGGGACGAGGTGCACCACCTCCCGGCCCCGTACTACCTGCGCTCGGCGGAGGGCTGCCTCGCGCCGCTGCGGCTGGGGCTCTCTGCGACGCTGGAGCGGCCGGACGGGCGGCACACGCACCTCGACGCGATCGTGGGGCCGGTGGTCTACCGGCGCGAGATCCCGGAATTGGCGGGCGACTACCTCGCGCCGTACTGGACGGAATTGCTGACGGTGCGGCTCTCGGACGAGGAGCTGGAGGAGTACCGGGCGCTGCGGGCGCGCTACAAGGGCTTCATCGAGATGCACCGGCTGTCGATGAAGAACCCGCAGGACTGGAGCCGGTTCATCATGCTCTCGACGCGCTCGCCGGAGGGCCGGGCGGCGTTCAACGCATGGAGGAAGTCGCGGCAGATCATCAACACCACCGAGCGCAAGCTGGAGCTGGTGCAGCAGCTCGTGGCCGACGAGTGGGGGCGCCCGACGATCATCTTCACCAACGACAACCCGACCGCGCTGCGGATCTCGAAATTGCTGCTCTGCCCCTGCATCACCCACCGCACCGAGACGAAGGAGCGTCGCACCTACCTCGACGGCTTCGCGAAGGGCGAGTTCACCGTGATCGTGACCTCGCGCGTGCTGAACGAGGGCGTGGATCTGCCGGGGGCGGAGGTGGCGATCATCGTGAGCGGGACGGCGACGGTGCGGGAGTCGGTGCAGCGGCTGGGGCGCATCCTCCGCAAGAAGGAGGGTAAGCAGGCGGTCCTGTACGAGCTGATCGCGGAGGGGACGAACGAGTCCTTCACCTCAGAGCGCCGGAGGGATCACGATGCTTACCGGTGATCTGGTGCGGGCGCGGGTGGTGAAGGGGCGGGTGCGCCCGATGCTGATCGATCCTGACTCCCCGGAGATGCAGGCGCGGGCGCGGGAATTGATCCGGATCTTCCGCGACGGGGTAGGCGAGCGGCGCGCGGAGCTGGAGGAGATCCTCACCGCGTGGTCGGGCGGCGAGGCCGACGCCAAGCTGTTCCAGGGCCTCGTCCACCTCGTCGAGCGGCGGGCAGAGTACGGGGTGGACTCCCCGATCCCGCCGGGACAATTGCGGGTGGAGGTGTTCCGCGAGGCGGCAGCGCGGGGGCCGCTGGCGGCGGTGGCGGTCGAGGGCGGGCCGCCGACCGCAGAGGACATCTACCGCACCATCGCCGAGCGGCACAGCACGCCGGAAAAACCCGTCGATCCGCTGAAGCTCCCCGAGGCGCTCTACGCCGACCACCCCGACGCGATGCGGCTGCTGTCGGTGGAATTGCCGGGGGACGACAGCGACGCGGGCGACGACCTCGCGGCGGAGTGGCTGCTGCACCGCTACAACACCGCGCTCGTCCAGACGATCCTGTTCTCTGCGACCTCGCTGATCATCACGCTCCAGCGCCCGACCCCGGCGCGCGCCCGCCAGCTGTTCCGCGCCATCAAGTTCCACCAGCTCATCCACGCCATCATCCCTTCCGGCACCCCCTCAGGCACCCCCTCAGGCCCAGCAGGCGACACCGACTACCGGATCATCCTCGACGGCCCGGCCTCGCTGTTCTCGCAGACCAGCCGCTACGGCGTGGCGCTCGCGCGGTTCCTGCCCGCGCTGCTGCTCCAGCCGGGGGACTGGGAATTGGAGGCGCCGCTGCTCTGGAAGGGGAAGGAGTCGGTGTTCGCCTTCGGCTCGCTGCTCGGGCTGCGGTCGCACTACCGGGACGTCGGCGGGTGGACGCCGCGCGAGGCCCAGTGGCTGATCGACCGGCTGGCGGGGATGGAGACGGGCTGGGAGGTCGTGACCGAGCCCGATCCGGTGCAGGTGGGCGACGTGGTGATCGTCCCGGATCTCACCTTCCGGCAGGGCAGGCGCGTCGCACACCTGGAGATCCTCGGCTTCTGGCGCAAGGGCAGCGTGCAGCACCGGCTGGCGCTGCTGAAGCAACCATCGGCCTCCAACCTGATCCTCGCGGTGAGCCGGCGCCTCTGCGGGGAGGAGGAGGAACAGGACTTGCAAGGTGTCATCCCTTTCGCGGAGGTGATCCCCGCGAAAGAGGTGCTGAAGCTCGTGGAGGCGCGGGCGAAGGAGGCTTGATGCTCTTGATAATCTGCGTGATCTCTGTCCTTACCAGCCCTGCCGCCGCGCAGGAGTGGCTGCTGCCGGACGCGCGCCCGATGGAGGGAGGAACCGGGACGGTCGCGCTGGGGACCGGTGCGTTCTTCTGGGTGCTGCCGGAGCGCCCGAACCCCAACACGCCCACCTCCGACACCGACCCGATCCTGACGCTGCGCGGGGCCATCGCGCCCACCGACCGGTTCGTGATCGACGCGACGCTGGGGGTGGGGCTGGAGGACGAGGTCTTTCACCCGCTGCTCTCCTTCCGCTACAACCTTCACCAGACGGAGAAGATGGCGGTGGGGCTGTGGATGGGCGGCAGCTTCTACATCCAGGGCGTCCCGCCGGACTACGGCTCTATCGAGTACACGCTGCTCGGGCTGGCGCTCGACATGGGCGGCGAGCACCTGCGCTTCGACGGCTCCTTCCCCCTGCTCTCAGGCAGCTACCCGCCGGGGGACGGGCTGACCGGCTGGGGCGTCCTGACGCCGTCGGGCCTCGGCATGTCGGAATTCGGGATCTCCTGGCGGGCGGCGGGGCACTCGGCGCGGCTGGGCTTCCTCTCCTCCATCACCACGCTCGACTACCGCTATGAGGCGGCGCGGTGGTTCGCCGGGGCGGGGGGCGGCTACGACTGGCTCGGGCAGGGCAGCGGCTCGCCCTACCCGTCGCTGCTCCGCGTAGAGGCGGGCTGGAAGTTCGGGGGGTAGCCCCGTTCGCGGAACGCGCCCGATCAGTGCTTCCGGCTGAGCCAGTCCCGCCAGAGCTGCTGCATCTCCGGCGCCGGGGCGTCCTCGCGCAGCCGCCGGTGGATCTCGCGCGTCGCCAATTCCTCGACGCGCCGGATGTCCAGCACCCGCCCTGACGCCTGCCGGTACCCCGCGACAAAAGCGTCGCGGGCGCGCGGGTTGGCGGTGAAGACGCTGACCTGCATCTCCACGATGTCGGCCTCCGGCGGCCCCCACCGCGCGCAGGTCCAGTCGACGACGCCGGTGAGCTGCCAGGCGAGGTGCGGGTGGCCGAGGACGTTGCCGATGTGGAAGTCGAGGTGGAGCAGGCGGGGCGCGCCGGGGGCGTCGCCAGGATCGCCGCCAGAACCGTCGGCCCCGGGGAGATCCGGCAGCCCGCCGCCGTCCGCCGGGCGCTTGCGCGAGTGGATCGCCGCGAGCATCCTGCCCATCTGCACGCACACCCCCATCAGCCCGGTGTAGTCGAGCCGCCCCTTCTCGTGGTACACCTCCGGCGTCGTGCCGGGGAGCATCCCCATCACCGCGCAGGGCGGGCTGGTGTGGCCGTAGAACACGTAGGGCTGCGGCACCGGGACGGCGGGGCTGAGGCCGCCGGCGAGCTGGATAGCGACCGCCTCGCCCCGGAGCCGATCCGAGGAGGAGCGCGCCGGATCGAACGGATCGGGCAGCCCGTCCGCGCGCGGGAACTTGAGCAGCAGATCGCCCTCAGGCAGCGTGATCCGGTACAGGTGGTGCTCCCGCCCGTCGCGGAGCGGGGAGAGGTAGCCGCGCAGCCCGATCTCCTGCAGCAGCCGGGCGGCGATCCCGTCGATGCCGGCGCGGTCGATGCCGGCGCGGTCGATGCCGGCGCGATCAATGGTGGAACGTCCGGTCATATCAGGATACCCCCGCTGCATGTCTCTGCTCTCTATCGTCTCGCGCGCGGCCTCTGCCGGGCTGAAGGAACCTCACCGGGGGCGGCTGAAGCGCATGGTGTACCACGACGCAGGGCACGGCTACGACCCGTTCGGGCTGCACCCGGACGCTGTGGCGCTCGGGATACGCATCACCGCGCCGCTCTATGAGCGCTACTTCCGCGTCCAGACCCACGGGATAGAGAACATCCCGGCGAAGGGCCCGGCGGTGATCGTCGCCAACCACTCCGGCACCGTCCCCACCGACGCGATGATGCTCTGGGCCGACATCGTGCGGAACTCCGATCCGCCGCGCATCCCCCGCCCGGTCGCCGATCACTTCGTCCCGATGATGCCGGTGATCGGCACGCTGTTCGCGCGCGGCGGCATGGTCGGCGGCAGCCTGGGGAACGCGCGGGTGCTGCTGGAGAACGGGGACATGATCCTGGTGTTCCCTGAGGGCGTGCCGGGGATCTCCAAGCACTTCCGCGACCGGTACCACCTCACCGACTGGCGCGTCGGCCACGTCGAGCTGGCGATCCGTCACGGCGCCCCCGTCATCCCGGTCGGGATCGTCGGCGCTGAGGAGCAGATGCCGCAGATCGGCAAGCTCAACGTCAAGCTGTTCGGCGCGCCCTTCCTGCCCATCACCCTCACCCCGCTCCCGCTCCCGGTACGGTACCATATCCTGTACGGCCCGCCGATCCCCATCCCTGAGCTGTACCGCCCCGATCAGGCCGATGACCCCGGCGTGGTGCGCGAGGCCGCCGCCCGGACGCGCGCCGCCGTCGAGGCGCTGCTCCAGAAGGGCCTGGCCGACCGCAAGGGGGTGTTCGTATGAATCCGCCCGCAGCGGGCTTGAAGGGCGTGCTGATCACCGGGGTCGACACGCCGCTCGGCGAGTCGCTGGCGCGGTCGCTCCTCGCCGACGCCTCGGTCGGGCAGGTGCTGGCTATCGGCGCCCGCCCCCCGGAGGAGGCGCTCCCCTTCTCCCACGCCAACCGCCTCACCTACATCCAGATCGATCTCCTGAAGGAGCGCCGGATCAAGGAGCTGCTGTTCGGCCCCGCCCGCGATCTCGGCGTCGAGGTCGTCATCCACACCGCCCTCAGCGCCAGCGCCACCGAGGAGGGCAAGCGCGTCCACGCGCTCAACGTCGACGCCACCCGCTCGCTGCTGAAGCTCTGCGAGCGCCACCCGACGATCCACCGCTTCGTGCTGCGCTCCAGCTCCGACGTCTACCAGGTTCAGGCCGATCTCCCCGTCCTCATCGCCGAGGATCACCCGCTCAACCTCTCCCCCGGCGCCCCCCAGTTCGTCCGCGACCGCGTCGAGGCCGACCTCCACGCCTGCGTGCACATGGGCCTCTCCCGGCTCCAGATCGTCGTGCTGCGCTGCGCCGAGATCCTGTCCCCCGGCACCGGCTCGCAGATGTTCGACTACCTCCAGTCCCCGATCTGCTTCCGCCCGATGGGCTTCGACCCGATGATCAACGTCATCAGCCTGAAGGACGCCGTGCGGGCGCTGGAGGCCGCCACGCGCGCCCCCGAGCAGGGCGTCTACAACGTCCCCGGCGCCGACACCCTGCCGCTGAGCGAGACGATCCGCCGCTGGGGCCGCCTCGCCATCGGCCTCCCCGGCGCATGGCTCACCCCCCTCTACCGCTGGCGGCAGCGCTTCCGGGGCCACGACTTCCGATACGGCATGAACCGCCGCCGCTTCCATTACAGCGGCGTCCTCGACGGGCGCAGGGCCCGCGAGGTGCTCGGCTTCACGCCCCAGAACGCCGTCGACTGGCCGGGCTGAGCCAGGGCTACGGGATCTTCAGCTTCATCCCGAGCTTGAGCTTGTCGCCGCCCTTCAGTACGTCCTGGTTCGCGTCCTGGATCTTCTTCACGCCGGAGAGGCCGCCGTAGTAGCGGACGGCGATGGAGCCGAGCGTGTCCCCGGAGGCGACGACATGCACCCCGCCGGGGGTGGCCTTCGGGGTCGCGGCGGGCGTCGCCTTCGGGGTCGCGGCCTTCGGGGTCGCGTCGGGCGTCGCCTTCGGGGTGGCGGGCGTGGCCTTCGGGGTTACCGGGGGGGCCGCTGCAGTCGCCGGGGGAGCCGCTGCGGTCGCGCCCGGCACGTCCGGGTTGGAGGAGAGGATCGCCGCGCCAGCCGCGCCCGCGCCCTCCGCGCCTGCGCCTGCGCCCGCCGTCATGCCTGCCTCTGCTGTCACCCCCGCGCTCTGGATCGCCGCGATCTGCTCAGGGGTGGTGGAGGGCGGGAGCACCATGAGCGCCAGCACCACGCCGGTCGCGAACAGCGCCACGCCCACCGTCGCCATCTTCCATGTCCGTTCCCGCCGCAACGCCTCCTGCACGTCCTGCTCCAGCCGGATTGTCTCGGTGCGGAGCTGCTTGGCCTCGGCGCGCAGGCCGCGCAGCTCGCCCTGATCGCGGGCTGCGACCCGGTTGCGCAGCTCCTCGTCCTGGTTGTTGCGCGCCTGGATCGCGGACTCCAGCAGATCGCGGAAGCCCGGCGGCGCCACCGCTCCGGCGGAGATGGAGGCGTCCAGCCGCTTCAGCGCCTCCTCCGGCCGCCCCTGCGCCGCATGCACCCGCGCCAGCAATAACAGCGCGTCGGCGTCCTCAGGGTCCATGCACAGCAGCATCTGCAGCCGGGCGGCGGAGTGGCCGAGGTGGCCGTCGCGCGCGAGGGTCAGCGCTTCATTATAGAGCGACGCCGGCGCGTCCAGCCCTGCTTCGCGGAGCGTGTTGGCGATCCGCTGCGGAGCAGAGCCGTCCACCTCCTCCCCGATGCGGGGAGGATCATCAAACTCCATGACGTTGAAAGCATAAGAGCTGGGCATGCGTCTATCCTGAAGGGCGGCATCCGGGGAACCCCGGACAGGAGGGAGGCTGAGCATAACACAGCTTCTCTGCTTGAACAGGGTACAATCCGCTCTGCCCCCGACGGGGCCGCTCAGACGGCCTCGCCGCCATCCCGTCCCTTCAGGACGCGGCGGGCGATCCCGGCGACCGACACCAGCCCGATCCCGACGCAGATCAGCTTCAGCGGGTGGAACGGGTTGTAGCTCATCCCGTGCATGAGCGTCTCTCCGGCGGTGTAGACCGGCGCGCCCTTGTCGGGGCCGCTCCAGGCGATGCCTGAGATGACCTTCTGGAGCGACGCCTCGACCGCCTCGCCGCTCCCGGCGGGGCCGATCAGCTTCACGTCGAGGATCTGATCGGCGTACGGGACGAGCGCCGTCCGCAGCGTGTGGCCGCTCAGGTTGGGGGAGAAGATCACCGCCGTCCGATCCGGCAGCGGGTAGAGCCGCCCCGGCTGCACCTTCTCCGCGCCCTTCCCGTAGAGCTTGGCGCGGAAGGACGGCTCCAGCGTCGGGAACGACGCCTCATCCAGCACGCCGAAGTGCCAGTCCCGGCTGCAGAGCAG
Source organism: Alphaproteobacteria bacterium (assembly GCA_040376255.1). Lineage (GTDB taxonomy): Bacteria > Myxococcota_A > UBA796 > UBA796 > SXON01 > JBEIQZ01. The sequence goes on along the minus strand of JBEIQZ010000025.1, from coordinate 14,328 downwards.
CAGCAGCGCGGCCCCGTCCGGCGGCTCCGGGCGGACGGCCTGCGCGCACTGCTCCGGGTGGACCTCGCCGGTGGATTTTGTAAGCTCCGCCAGATCCTTCGCCTCGGCGGGGAGCGGGGCGCGCCAGCCGGGGGGGAGCGGGACGCTGCCCCAGGGCGCGGTGAGCGGCTCAGCGCTCGTCGCGGCGGGCGGCTTCGTCTGCTTCAGGGTGGACAGCACGCGCGTCCGGGCGGCGCGGATCTTCGCGTCGGCGGCGGCGGGGCCGTAGACCGCGACGTGGATCATCTTCCCATCAGCGGCGAAGCTCGCGCCGTAGAGGATGCCGGGGGCGCCGACCCGGTCGAAGTTGAAGCGGATCGTGAGCAGCCCCGTGGGCCGCCCGCTGACCTCCCCGATCTTCAGCTCCTCGACGCGGGCGTTCTTCGCATGCTCCAGGCTCTCGATGCGGCGCGTGAGGTGGACGGCGTTGGTGCGGATCGCCTCCTCGGTGATCTCCGGCTGCCAGGCGGTGTACCAGACCGAGATCGCCACCGGCCCGTCCCGGTGCGTCCCACGGAAGTCCCAGTCCGACCAGCCCGCCGCCTCCCAGCCCGGCAGATCCAGCACCAGCCCCGCGTCGTTCATGTCATAGGTCTGCGCCTGGCACTGTCCTGTCCCGAACAGCCCGCCCCCGGAGAGCGCCCACAGCATCAGCGCGCGCATCGCCATCCCTGCCATCATTCCTCCTCCGAACCGTTTAATACACCTTTTCCACCAGCGATGAAGTCCTGCACATACCTGTGCGGGCAGGCGCGCGTCTCCTCCTGCGTCCCCGTCCAGGCGATGCGCCGCTCATGGAGCATGGCGATCCGGTCGCTGACGGTGAAGCAGGTGTCCATGTCATGCGTGACGACCACGCTCGTCACGCCGAGCTTCTCCTGCATGCTCAGGATCAGCCCGTTGATGCGCCGGATGTTGATCGGGTCGAGGCCGGTCGTCGGCTCGTCCCACAGGATCACCTCCGGGCGCACGGCGATGGCCCGCGCCAGCCCCACGCGCTTCCGCATCCCGCCGGAGAGCGCCGCCGGCTTCAGGTGCTCGGTGGCGGGCATGCCCACCAATTCCAGCACCTCCGTCACCCGCTCGTCCATCTCCTTCTCGTCCTTCCAGCCGTGCTCGCGCAGCGGGTACTTGATGTTCTGCGCCACCGTCAGCGAGTCGAACAGCGCCGCGCCCTGGAACAGCATCGCGATGCGCCGCCGGATCGGCAGGAACCCCGCCTCCCCCAGCCGCGTCACCTCAGTCCCGAAGGCCGTGATGCTCCCCTCGTCGGCGCGCACCAGCCCGATCATCATCTTCAGCATCACGCTCTTGCCGGTGCCGGAGCCGCCGATGATCGTCAGCGTCTCGCCCGGATAGAGCTCCAGGGTGGCGTCATCATAGATGATCTTGGGCCCGAAGGCCTTTTTCACGCCCTGAATCCGGATGATCGGCTCCATTCTCCCTCCCCGGCGTCTCCGACGCGACAATGTTCAGCCTGATGTCCTGCCTGATGTCATGCCTGATGTTCAGCCGTACAGGCTCACAAACAGCTTGGACAGCAGGAAGTTCGATACCAGCAGGGTCACCGCTGTCGCCACCACGGATCGCGTCGTCGCCTGCCCCACTCCCTCCGTCCCCCCCGTGGTGTGCATCCCGACAAAACACCCGATGATGCCGATCGCGTAGCCGAAGAACACCGACTTCATAAGCCCGTGCATCAGATCCACCACCCACAGCGTGTCCAGCACCTGCTGGAAGTAGAACCGCCCGGTGATCCCCACCTCGTCCATCGTGATCAGCATCCCGCCGAAGCAGCCGATCACGTTCGCCAGCATCGTGAGCAGCGGGATGCTGATCAGGCAGGCCAGCACGCGCGGCACGACAAGCTTCTTCACCGGATCGGCCCCGAGCGCCCGGATCGCGTCGATCTGCTCCGTCACCGCCATCGATCCCAATTCCGCCGCGAACCCGCTCCCCACGCGCCCCCCCACCAGGAGCGCCGTCAGCACCGGCCCCAATTCGCGCACGATCCCGAGCGCCACCAGCTTCCCGGTGTACATCGAGGCGCCGTAGGGCTCCAGGCCGGTCGCGAACTGCAGCGCCATGACCATGCCGGTGAAGATGGCGGTGAGCGTGGTGATCGACCAGCTCTGGATGCCTGCCTGCTCGATCTGGTAGATGACGGGCCGGATCTCGATGGGCGCGCGGAAGAAGGCGACGACACACTGTCCCGAGAGCGTCGCGACGGCGCCGATCGCCGCGAGCAGATCCAAGAAACGGTTCATCGGGTGTGACTCATCGCGGTTGGAACCCATCGATCACGCGCTGCCACGCCTCCTGCCCGGCAGAGAATTCTGCGGGGGGCGAGATCAGCACGATATCGAAATTGCATGCGTTCATGTTGAACACCAGCGTCCCGAGCTGGATCTCGATCCCGTCGAGCCGCCCCTGCTGGATCCGGACCAGCCCCTCGCGCCCCGCCACCGGCTGCTGGCGCTCCTGCACCGGCTCTACGTTCCGGAAGCCCGAGATCAGCTCCGTCGTCAGATCCTCGACCCGCGCCTCGGCGTAGCGCGGCCCGCAATTGGAGTCGGTGTAGATCGTCGCGCCCATCCCCTCGTGGTACCAGGCGCGATCCGCCCCCCCCGCCGGGACCGCGACCCAGCCCTTGCCGGGGTTGCCGGTCTCATACTTCCCCTCCAGCTTGCGCGCCTGCCGCACCGAGGCGGGGACGCAGCCCGCCCACAGCGCGAGCGCCGCCAGAACCACCAGAACGCCCCGGCCCGTGCCGCCCGGATTGATCATGTCACCCCCTCGCCGTTCCCTGCCGCAGGCACCTCCAGCAGCCCCCCGGTGATGTCAAGAAAAACATCCTCCAGCGTCCGTCCGTCCGGTACCACCTCCCGCAACGTCCCCATCACCGCGATCCGCCCCTTGTGGACGATGGCGAGCCGGTCGCAGATCTCGGCGGCGACCTCCAGCGTGTGCGTCGAGAGGAACACCGTCCGCCCCTCCCCCGCCAGATCGCGGAAGGTCTGCTTGATCTGCTTCGCGCCGCGCGGATCGAGGCCCACCATCGGCTCGTCCACGATCAGCAGCCGGGGCCGGTGCAGCAGCGCCCCCGCCAGCGTCAACCGCTGCTTCATCCCATGAGAGAACCCCTCGATCAGCCCGTCGGCTACCTCCAGCAGCCCCTGCATGTCCAGCATCGCCTCAGCGCGCTGCTCCAATTCGCTGCTCTGGATGCGGTGGATGCTGCCGAGGAAGCGCAGAAATTCCCGCGCCGTCAGCTTGTCATAGAGGTATGGCCGGTCGGGGATGAACCCCATCCGGCGCCGCGCCTCTACCGGCTCCTTCGCCAGCGAGAGGCCGTCGATGCGGATCTCCCCGGCGGTCGGCGGCAGGACGCCCGACAGCATGCGCAGCGTGCTGGTCTTGCCCGCGCCATTGAGGCCGAGAAAACCGAACACTTCGCCAGCCTTCACGTCCAGATCCATCGGATGGACCGCTTGAAAACTGCCGTACCGCTTCTCGATGGCGCGCGCACTGATCATCAGACAGGCAGGCTAACCTGTTTCCTCCCAACGGGATATCCTGCCGGCAGGAGGGTCGATGGCCTACATCGTGACATCTGCCTGTATCCGTTGCCGCTACACCGACTGCGTGGAGGTCTGCCCGGTGGACGCCTTCCGCGCCGGGGAGAACATGCTGGTCATCGACCCGGTCGAGTGCATCGACTGCCAGGCCTGCGTCCCCGCCTGCCCCGCGAACGCGATCTACCTCGACGAGGACGTCCCGGCGGCTGAGCAGGAGTTCACCGCGCTCAACGCGCGGCTCGCCAAGGTGTGGCCCGCCATCACCCGCCAGGAGAAGCCGATGGCGGACGCCGACGCCTGGAAGAAGACCCCGGGTAAGCGCGCCCACCTCTCTGAGCGCCCGAAGCGGTGATCCCGGCCTGTCTGCGCTCCCGCCTGCCCGCCCGCTCCGCCCTGATCGCGGCGCTCTGGCTCCCGGCGCTCCCGGCATGCCGCGCGCCTGACAGCCCCCCCGGCGCCGATGACACCGGCACAGGCGCCACCGGCTCCGCCGATCTGCCGCTGCCCGGCGCCGCCGCCCCGGTCGTCATCATCGGCGCCGGGCCCGCCGGGCTGGCCGCCGCGCTCGATCTGCCGGGGAGCGTCGTGCTGGAGGCGGACGCTGAGGTCGGCGGACGCTTCCGCTGGGCGGGCGGGCTGCTGCTCGCGGTCGGGACGGAGGAGCAGGCGGCGGCCGGGATCAGCGACAGCGTCGATCTGGCGGTCGCGGAGTGGCCTGAGCTGACCGGCGGCGCCGCCACTGATCAGACGCGCCGCTTCCTCGGGGACTCCGACGCCGTCCACGACCGGCTGAGCGCGCTCGGCGTCCGGTGGTCGGTGGAGCTCGCGCCGGAGGCGTGGTGGGGGACGCCCCGCCTGCACGAGCCGGAGGGCGGCGGCGCGGCGGTGATCGCGGCGCTTGTCGCGGCGCTGCCGGAGACGGCGGAGGTGCGGCTCCAGACGGAGGCGCTCGGCCTGCTGGTGCGCGGGGGGCGGGTGGCCGGGGTGCAGACGGCGAACGGGGTGATCGCGGCGCGGGCGGTGATCATCGCCACCGGCGGCTTCGTCGGACGCTCCGACTGGATGGAGCCGATCGTCGCGGCTGCCGGCTACGGCGAGGGGAGCTGGGTGGGCGCAATTGAGGGCGGCGCCTCCGGCTTCGCGCGCGATCAGGCCGATCTCCACGCGCTCGACACCGACCGGCTCGAAGACATCGGCTGGTACCGCCGCAGCATCGCCGCCCCCGGCGGGGACGGGCACCCCATCCCGCTCGATCCGCGCGCCGGAGCGTTCTGGATCCTCGTCGACGACGGCGGCGCCCGCTTCGTCGATGAGCTCCAGGTCGGCTCCGTCCGCACCCACGGGGTGATCGAGGCCGCCGGGGGCGGCTGGGCCGTCGTCCCGCGCGCCATCCTCGATGACACCCTCCCCGACGGAATGGTGGAATTGGCCTCAGCCCGCCCCGATCTGTTCCGCTGCGGCGACGCGGTAGCTGCGGGCGCCGACAACACAGAGAGCGCCGCCGCCCTCGCCGCCGCCCTCGGCATCGACCCTGACGGGCTGCTCCAGACGCTCGCCGACGCTGAGGCGTACCGGCTCGGCGCGGAAGATCCGCTGGGCCGCCCCTCCATGAGCTTCCCCGACCTCACCGGCACGCTCTGCGCCTTCCGCCCCGGCTATGAGGCCGCCAAGAACTTCGGCGGGCTGGTGGTGGACGCCGACGGCGCGGTGCCGGGGATCGGCGGGCTGTGGGCGGTCGGGGAGGCCGCCGGGATGGCCGCGCCGGGGATCGGCGGCGCCTGGGGCTTCGACGGCTCCTCCGGCGCGGTGATCTGGAGCGGGTGGCGCACTGCCGCCGCGCTCCGGAGCAGGTTAGAGGCAGAGGATGAATGAAGAACCCAGATTATCCGCTCCGCCCATCGGCGCCGCCCCGCTTACCGGCAAGCAACGCCAGCACCTCCGGGGCCTCGCCCACCCGCTGAAGCCGCTCGTCCATGTCGGCCAGCAGGGGCTCACCGAGGCGATCCTGCTGAAGACCCGCCAGGAGCTGGAGGCCCACGAGCTGATCAAGGTGAAGGTCGGCGAGGGCTGCGAAGACCCCCGCCAGGAGATCCTCACCCAGCTCGCCGAGGAGGCCGGGGCGGTCTGCGTCCAGATCCTCGGGCGCGTCGGCACGCTCTACCGGCGCCGCCGCAAGGACGCGACGATCATTCTGCCGAAGGACTGATCAGACCGGACGGGTACGGCGCGGACGGCGCCCCGACAAAAACCCGGCGGGCAGCAGCAGCAGCGCGCCCCCCCCGCCCCCGCACACCCCCCGCATCGGGGTCGGATCAGGGAGCCGCGCCTTGCCCGCGCCGAACTCCCCGCTCTGCGCCTGCCAGACCGACCGATCGCTGAGCGCCGCCGCCTGCATCGCGTCCGCCGCCTCCCGCGCGGTGCTGCCCGGGTGCGCCTCCATCCACAGCGCGAGCGCCGCCGCCGTCGCCGGGGTCGAGGCCGACGTCCCGTAGAAGCCCACCGGGCCGTAGGTGTAGGAGGAAAGCCCGTCCGGCCCCGCGATGTCCGGCTTCGCCAGCCCGTCGTGGGTCGGCCCGGTCGAGGAGAAGCTCTCCGGCCCGTTGGCGAGGTAGTCCACCGCCCGCACCGCCCCGACCGTGAACGCCGAGAGGCTGCTCGCCGGATCGGCCAGCCCGCCGGGCGTGGGCTGGTACACCGACCCCTCCCGCGCGTAGCTGGCGATCCGCACGACCGGATCGCCCGACCGGCGCACGATCTGGAGGTAGTACCAGTCTCCTTCTTCAGCGACGGCGCTCAGCCGCTCCACCGGGGCGCAGAACTGCGCCGACCCGTCCTGCAGCGCCTCGGCCTTCCCGATGAGCATCCCGTCCTGCCGGTACAGGTACAGATCCAGATCCGTCCGCCCGCAGGAGCGGAACTGCTCCCAGCTCACCGTCACCGAGATCGGCCCCTCGCTGAAGTACATCGGCAGGTAGGACGACCCCCACGGGAAGTCCATGTCTCCGTCCCCGTCCGGGTCGCTGAACTGCTCCATGCGGTGCTCCTTGGCGTAGTTGCCCGCCGAGGCCACCAATAACACCCCGTTCTCCGCCAATTGCGCGGCCAGATCGTTGATAAGTCCTGTGCCGTCATTGAAGGAGTTGTTGAAGAACGACAGCGACATGCTGGCGATGTCGATCCCCTCCTCCCCCGCCCAGCGCGCCGCGTTCTCCAGCGTCACGCTCCCGTTCACCCGGACGAGGTGCAATTCCACCCCCGGCGCGATGTCCCGGATCACCTCCGAGCAGGCCACGCCGTGCGACCCCTCCTCGAAGCTGTAGCGCGACCGGAGCGTGTCGATCGGCAGCAGGCAGGATCGGTGCGACTGGCAGTCGTGGGTCTGGAATTCTCCAAGCTCCTCCGGGATCAGCTCCGCGCCGTACCACTGGTAATCAAACACCGCCACCTTCACCCCGGCCCCGGTCAGCCCCTCCGCATGCCACGCGCCCGCCGCGAGCGCGTCGATTCCCTCCTGCGCCACATAGGTGTCCAGCACCGGCAATTCTTCCAGGGTGTACGGCCCCTCCGCCGGAGGTTCCAGCAGCACGCTCGCCGTCGCGCTCCCCGCCTCAGCCCCCGGCACGTCCGCCACCGGCACCCGGTACCGATCCAGCGGCCCGATGTCCAGATCCGCCGCCCGCAGCAGGCCCGCAAAAAGCATCATCATGCACCGTTGTACACCAGCAACCCGTCCTCCACAAACCCCGCCAGCAATTCGTCCACCTCCCCCGCCGCGACCCCCTGCCGCCCCAGCCACCGGCGCACCTCCCCGTCCCCGCGCCCCCCGCGCACCTTCTCCAGCAGCCGCGCCACCGGCTCCGGCTGGATCGATAATTGCGGTCCCTGCGGCCCCGGCTGCACGACGAGCCACTCCCGCGCCCTGCCCGCCGCCGGCGCCCGGAGCCGCCCGCCCGCCACCGCCCACGCCGCCGGATCGGCCCCCATCTGCGCCCGCAGCTCCTGCCACGCCGCCAGCGTCCCCTCCGGCAATTCCTGCGCCTCCACCCCCGGCGCCAGCCGCCACCCCGGCCCGCCCACCGACCGCGCCCGCCGGCACCGCGCCACCATCCCCTCGATCCGGGCCAACCACAGGATCGGCCGGTGCGCCGCGAGCGCCGCCGCCGCCGCCTCCGCCATCGACCCCCGCGCCGCGACAACCTCCGCGAACCCCGGCCCCGACAGGAACGCCTCCAGCGCCCCGATCCCCAGGCAGGCCGCCGACACCGGGAACTCCTCCAGCAGCGCCGTGATCAGCCCCGCCCGCCGCCACCCGTCCACCCCCCACGCCCGCGCGTCCACCCGCCGCAGCATCGCCGCCTCCGCCTCCCGCAGCGGCTCCGGGCGGGAACCGCCGTACAGCCGCGCCACCATCGCCGGATCGTGCATCAGCCGCACCGCCGCCTGCTGCAGCCGCGCCGCGTCCACCTCCTGCCTGTCCGTCCTCACATCATGCCGAATCTTCACATCATGCTGAATATTCGCCGGTTCTTCTACTTTTCTTTCCTGAGAAAACCCCGGCAGGTACCGCTCCACCATCTCCGCGATCCGCGCGAACCCCGGCAGCGTCGCCTCCAGCCCGTTGCGCTCGCACTCGAACACGACGGCCCGCAGGTTCCGCGCCCCCGCCAACACGCGCCCGACGATCTCCCAGGTCTCCGGCAGGACGTCCGTCGTGTGGCTGTCCTCGATATAAGAAAAACCCCGGTGCTGCCGCCGCACCCCGCCCGCGATGTGGATCTCCACCACCCGATCCAGCGGGAACCCGTCCAGCCCGTCCAGCGGCGCGTTCCCCTGCAATTGCTGGTAGATCGCCAGGTGCGCGCAGTCCAGCAGCAGCCCCGTGTCCGCCCGCTCCGCCACCCGCCCGAAGAAGTCCAGCAGGTGCATGTCCCCCACGAACGCCACCCCCGGCGGGTTCTCCGGCAGCACCTCCAGCCCCCACGCCTCCCGCAGCCGCGCCACCCCCTCCGCCAGCCGATCCGCCGACCCCGCCGTCAGGATCGGCGGCAGCAGCAGCATCTGGCCCCGATCCCGCCGCCCGAAGTGCCACAGCCCCGCGTCCCCGCAGGCCCACGCCGGGCGCACCCTGTCGATAAGGGCGCGGCTCCCGGCGATCCACTCCGGGTCGAAGTCCTCCGGGTCGTCGAGGTTGATATCGAGGAAGTGCCAGGTGACCGGGTGGTTCGCCGCCCATGCCTCCGCCGCGCTGTCCAGCCCCTTCGACAATTCCACGCCCAATTCCAGGAACGAGGCGTACTGCGGGGCGTGGGCGCGGAGCGCCATCGGGTCGAGCGCGCCGGGGGAGGCGATGGCGCCGTACTCAGTGGAGAGGCCGATGCCGAGCCGGGGGAGGGCGGGGAGGCGGTCGTGGAACATAGAGGGACTATAACCTCCGTGCCTTTTACCTCCTGATCAGGTTATCGTACGCTCTTGAGGATATCCCGTGAGCCGCATTGCGCTGGTGGTCGAGGATGATCGGGTCTCAGCGGTGGTGCTGGAGGAGTGGCTGCGCCGCCGGGGCTGGTCGGTGGAGTGTGTCTACACAGGAATGGCCGGATTGCGGAGCTTCAACGAGATCCACCCAAGGTTGATCCTCGCGGATGTGTTCCTCCCTGAGATGGACGGCGTCTCGCTGTGCGGGCAGATCCGCCTCCAGCCCTTCGGGGAGAAGGTGTGGATCGGGCTGCTGTCGGGGATCGCGGCGCTGCGGGGGCAGGCGACGGCGGCGGGAGCGGACTTCTTCCTGCAGAAGCCGATCGATTTTCATGAGCTGGAGCGCTGCCTGGATCGGCTGGACAGCCCGGAGGTGGATCTGGAGGTCCAGAAGGATCTGCGGGACATGGCGCCGGTGCGGGTGCCAGTGGCGCCGGTGCTGGGGGACTACGAGGTGGCGTGGCAGGAGGAGGGGGATCTGGAGCCGGGGCGGCTGCTGGGGCTGCTGCGGGAGCTCTATGATCGGCAGTTCACCGGGGTATTGGAGGCCGAGGCGGGATCACAGGCGGGATCACAGGCGGGACTGCAGGCAGGACACGGAGCCGGATCTGCCGGATCTGCCGGTTCAGATCGTCAGGTGAAGGTGTTTTTTGATCGGGGGAGCCCGGCGGCGGCGCGATCGAACGACCGGAGCACGGCGTTCGCGCAGATCCTGCAGAACATGAACATCGCGCCGCCGGACATCCTGGAGGCGAGCATCGAGGAGGCGCGGCGGGCGGGGATGGCGGTGGGCGAGGTGCTGCTGAGCCGGAGGCTGATCGATCAGCGGACGGTGGAGCGGGCGATCCAGGAGCAGATCGTGGCGCGGGTGCTGGGGATCAACACGATCGTCCGGGGGCGCTACCGGCTGCAGGCGGCGGAGCCGATGGGGCTGGCGAGCTTCGCGGTGCATCCGGCGGTGGTGGCGTGGCGGGCGGGGGTGGAGGCGGCGCAGGAGCTGGCGGCGGATCGGTTCGTGGTGCTGGACGGGGCGGCGCTGGAGCTTCAGGCGCTGCTGGAGCCGCAGGAGGAATTGCGGCCGCTCTGGCTGCTTATGCGGTCAGGGGCGTCGGTCAGGGCATGCACGGCGGCGTCGAAGCTGGCGCTGCGGCTGCTCGGGCTGCTGCTGTCGTGGCAGCTCGCGCGGCTCGACACGACCCCGCCGCCGGTGGCGCGGGAGGTGACGGCCGGGCGCCCGGCAGCGCAGGTGGAGCAGGAGCTGAACCAGCGGCTCAGGATGATCGTGGACGCGGACTGCTACACGGTGCTGGGGGTGCGGCCGGACGTGGACACCGAGGGCATCCACACCGCGACGGTGGCGCTGCTGGCGGCGCTCCAGCCGGAGTCGCTCCCGGCGGGCCTCTCGGCGGAGGGGCAGCAGCGGGTCCGGCAGATCGCGGAGCGCGTGCGGGAGGCGGGGCGGGTGCTGGCGGACTCGGGGCGGCGCGGGATCTACGACGCGCAGCTCGCGCGGGACGGATCGCTGAGCCTGAGCCGGGTCGGCAGCGAGGATCAGGCGGAGCTGCAGGCGGAGCGCGCCCGCCACCACATGCGGCGGGGCAGCTTCGTGACGGCGGCGGCGCTGTTCGGGAAGGCGCTCCAGCTCGGCGGCGGGCAGGACGCGGAGATCCTCGCGGCGCTCGGCTGGACACGCCACTGCGCCTGCCCGGAGGACGCGCTGCTCGGGGAAGCGGAATTGCGGAAGGCGCTCGCGCTCGATCCGCAGAACGAGTACAGCCTGTGCTACCTCGGCCGGCTGCTCATCGAGCGCGGGAAGCGGGAGCAGGGGCGCGACCTGCTGCGGCAGGCGCTCTCACAGAACCACACGTTCCAGGAGGCGCGGGACGCGCTCCGCGCCAGCGACGGGCAGGGACAGCGGCTCGACGGACAGACAGGGGAGACAGGATGACGGCGAACCAGAGCCTGACCATGCTGGTCAAGGTGATAAAAGAGGCGTCCACGGGCGCGCTCGCGTGGCAGCATGACAAGAAGCGCCGGATGGTGTGGCTGGAAGGCGGGCAGGCGGTGCTGTTTCAGTCGAACCTGAAGAGCGAGACGCCGGAGCGGGTGGCAGAGAAGAACCCGGGCCTCGGCGCTGAGGAGCTGGCGCGGCGGGTTCAGGAGGCGCGGCTGCGCGGGCTGCTGTCTGAGGCTGAGGGCGAGGTGCGCTTCACGCCGGGGATCGCGCCCCAGAAGGAGCAGGCCGAGATCGTGGCGCTCCTGATGGGGGTGGGCGACCTGCTGCCTGAGCCCGCAGCGGAGAGCTACCCGCGCGTCCAGACCGCCCCGATCCTCGCGCGGCTCCCCATCGATCCGGGCCTGCGGACCTACCTGTGGGAGATGGACGGCACGCGCGATCTGGAGGAGGTGACCTCCTTCGCCCCGGCGCACCCGGATGTGCTGAACCGCGCGCTGCGGGTGGCCTTCCTGCTGGGCGCGGTGGTCGACGCGGGCCGCGCCACCACAGCGACGACGGTGACCAGACAGGCCGAGGACAGCCGCAGCACCGCGACCGGCATCTTCCCGGCGGGCTGGGAGACCGCGCGCCCCCCGGCGCCCCCCGCCCGCAAGATCGGCATCCACGGCCTCGAAGGCGATGATCTGTTCGGATCGGAGAGCGCCCCCGATCCCGCCCCCCGCAAGGAGGACCCGATCAAGCGCTGGTTCGGCGCCCACCACGAGCGCATCCACGCCGCCGCCGACCACTTCCAGACCCTCGGCGTCCACTGGGAGAACGATCCCGAGAGCATGCGCCGCGCCTACTTCGCCCTCGCCCGCGATCTCCACCCCGACCGCTTCAACGACGCCCCCGCCGACATCCAGCAGGTCGCCAACGATCTGTTCGACCGCGTGCGCGCCGCCTGGGAGGTGCTGGGCGATGACGTCCGCCGCGCCGCCTACATCGCCAAGGTGATCCGGGGCGAGAAGACCGAGGAGGAGCAGGCCGCCGAGACGGTCGCCAAGATCTTCGAGGGCGAGACCCTGTTCCGCAAGGCGGTGAACGAGCTCAACAGCGGGCGCGTCGCGCAGGCCCACGACCTGCTGACCCGCGCCTGCGAGCTGGTGCCGGAGGAGCTGGAGTTCAAGGGCTACCTCGGCTACACGACGTTCCGCGTCCACTTCGGCAAGAACGACGCGAAGAATGACGAGATGGCGCTGGCCGGGCTGGAGTCGCTGCGGGCGGTGCTGAAGGAGCGTGAGCAGCTCGACAACGTGTGGGTGCTGCTCGGGCTCATCCAGCGGCAGCGCGGGGACGACACGGCGGCGCGCCGCGCGTTCATCAAGGCGCTCCAGATCAAGCCCTCCAACCCCGACGCCGTGCGCGAGATGAAGCGGCTGGAACAGACAAAAGCCGCCGCGCAGGAGGAGGCGAAGTCCGCCACCGGCGGCTTCTTCTCGCGCCTGTTCGGGAAGAAGTAGATGATCGTGGAGCTGCTCCGCTCGGGCTTCTCGCTCATGCTCTCGGTGGGCTTCCACGGGCTGCTGGTGCTGGCGATCTGGCTCGCCACCTGGATCGGCCCGCTGCTGCTGCCCGACGAGCCGCTGGACATGGACGGGGGCGCCTCAGCCACCATGCTCGACGCGATGGCCGCCGCCGCCACCCTGCCGCCCCTCGATCCGGACGGCATCGTCGATGTCCGCATCACCCTCATCGACCCCGCCACCGATCCGGCCCTCGCCCCCGCCCTGCCCCTCACTCAGGTCGAGCAGACCGCCGCCAAAAACCCCGATCCCGACCCCGAGAACAAGCCGGACAAGCCCGGCACCAGCGCCACCACCGTCAAGCCCGCCTCCACCGACGCGAAGTCCACCAACGACGGCGACCCCACCCAGCTCCGCGAGAGCGCCAAGACCGGCGAAGGCACCGGCACCGGCACCGGCGAGGGCGACGCGAAGCAGAAGTCCGGCAAGCCCCCCTGCGAGGCGGTCGATGGCGTGGAGGTGATCGACGCCACAGCCTGGAAGGTCAAGCGCTCCCTCATCGAGTACTACGCCGGGGATCTCAAGGCGTTCGACCGGCTCGGCTGGGTCGAACCCTACTACAGCTCCGACGGGAAGGCCGCCGGGCTCAAGATCGGCCTCGCCCGCTGCTCCGCCGTCAAGGCCGGGGGCCTGAAGCACAACGACGTCATCCAGAGCATCAACGGCGTCCCCGTCACCTCCTTCTCTCAGGCGCTCTCCGCGTGGCTGAAGCTCCGCGACTCCACCCGCCTGAAGGTGCTGATCCTCCGCAAGGGAGCGCCCATCACGCTCACCTACCAGATCGTCCGGTAGCTCATGCCTGAAAAAGACCATGCTTGAAAAAAACATCGTCCGGCTCCGGGTGCAGGTGATCGATGTCCGCAGCTTCAGCCTCGATCTCCAGATCTCCACCTACCTCCCCGGAAAAGACGTCTCCCAGCGCCTCGCCCAGGACGCCGGGCTCGACGCCTACTGGCCCGACAAGTCCCGCCGCCGCTACTGGCTCCGCGCGCGCGGCCGCGTAGTCGGGGACGACGAAAAACTCTCCGATCTCGGCGTCACCGACGGAGAGCTCGTCTACCTCCTGCCCCAGCCCCCGCCCCAGAGCGGCGTCTATGAGCCCTCCCCCGAATACCCGGTCGTCCGGGGCTACGCGGGCGGCGGCTACCTGGTCCTGTTCGGCTCCTTCGCCGGGAGCACCGCCTGGGCCTTCGCCTGGGGCGTCGCCATCTTCCACGACCGCTCCATGCCCACCGTGCTGCTCCCCGGCTTCGCGATGGGCCTCCTCTGCACCACCCTCGCGCGCCACCTCTGGCGCGGGCTCGGGAGCCGCGTCCGCATCCCGGCCACCGCCCTCGCCCTCCAGATCATGCTCTCCAGCTTCGCCCTGCTCACCCCCGTGCTGTGGCAGGTCTGGATGCAGGACATCGAGGTCGACCCGCGCATGCTCACCGCGTCGACCCTCCCGGGGATCATCGCCGGGATGCTCGGCGTCCTCACTGGCTGGCTCGCGTGGTGGGGCGCCGTCGAGCCGCTGCCGCCGGTCGAGTTCAGGCCGGTCGAGGAGGTCAAGGTCGTCGGGGCGGTCAACTGCGGGATCTGCGCGCGGCCGGTCGATGTGAGCGTGCGGAGCGAGTGCGTGCATGGGTGCGGGCAGGTGTTTCATACGGGGTGCTATCAGGCGAAGAAGGCGATTTATCGGGGGGAGGGGGGGCAGGGTGTGGTGTGCGGGAGGGCG
>JBEIQZ010000106.1:0-13359 GCA_040376255.1 Alphaproteobacteria bacterium | reverse complement strand
GCCGCGCCTTCGAGCAGGCCCACGCTGCGGGCGCCACGGATCCCGCGCTGCGCAGGGTCTGGCGCGGCCTCGGTCAGCTCCTCGCGCGGCGAGCGGCCCTCCCGGGAATCACCGCCGGAGGCGTGCACGGCCTCGCGGCAGCCACGTTGCGGGAGGCGGGGCTCGGGGCAGAATCGCGCGTGGAGATCCTCGGCACCGGGACCATCGCGCGGCAGGTCCGGGGGATCTGGCCCACGACCCGGACATGGCCGCGGGCAGCGCTGGCGGAATTCCTCGATGCGGCTTCGCGAGCGGACCCCGTGGTCCTGTGCACGGCCGGCCCTGCCCCCTGGGTGGATCTGCCCGAACGCGCCGGGGCGCTCTGCGTGGACGTGGGCGCCCCCCGCCAGGCCCGTGCGGCACCCGGCTGGAGCTTCATCGACCTCGACACCCTCCTCGCCACCCGCAGGCTTCTGGAGGAGCCCGCCCTGCTCGCCCTCGAGGCCCTCGTGACGGAAGGCCGGGAGACCCTCGCTGCGGATCTGCTCACGCCGCCTCCCGGGGAGCTGCTCGCCACGGTGGACGCCACCTGCCGGGAATTCCTCGCGGAGGAGCTGCCAGGGCTCACCGCCACGCTGCCCCCGGCCGCCGCCGCAGAGGTGCGCGCCCGCGTGGGACGCCTCCAGAACCGCCTGATCCGCCGCGTGCGCGCTGTCGCCACCCATACGCCCCCTCCGGATGAATCCTCCCCATGAACGCACCCCTCCGCGCGGGCACCCGAGGCAGCGCCCTCGCCCGCTGGCAGACCGACACCGTGGCGAAGGCGCTCGCCGCTGCGCATCCGGGCCTCACGGTCGAGCCCGTCGTATATACCACCCGAGGGGACGTGGACCTCTCGGATCGCCTTGTGGGCAAGCTCGACAAGGGCTTCTTCACGCTCGAACTTGAGGAAGCGCTCCGCAAGGGCGAAGTTGACGTGGTTGTCCACTCGCTCAAGGACCTCCCCACGATGATGCCCGGAGGCCTCGTGCTGGGGGCGATCCTGCCCCGGGGGCCCGCAGAGGACCTGCTGATCGTCCGCCGGGAGTCCTGGGGCGGGGGGCTCCGGGAACAGGCGCGCGTGGGCAGCTCCGCGCTCCGCCGCGAGGCCCTGCTGCGGCGCTACGCGCCGCAGGCGGTGCCCCTCCCGCTCCGCGGCAACGTGCCCACGCGGCTGCAAAAACTCCGGGACGGCGCCTATGACGCCATCGTGCTCGCCGCCGCCGGCGTGGAGCGGCTGGGGCTCGATCTCTCGGGGCTCGTGGTACTGCGGCTGGATCCCTCCCGCTGGGTGCCCGCGCCCGGGCAGGGCGCCATCGCCGTGCAGTGCCGCGCGGAGGACACGGCGCTGTTGCAGCGCCTCACCCTGATCGACTGCCCGTCCACCTGCGAGGCCGTGAAGCTGGAGCGCGCGCTCCTGCGCGCCACAGAGGGCGGGTGCAACAGCCCCTTCGGGGCGCTCGCACGCGGAGGGCGCGTGCGCTGGGGCCTCGCGCGCGCCGCGCCCGACGGCACGACCCGCTGGACGCTCGCGGAGGCGCCCGTGGACTCCCTTCAAGACCCTGCCGCAGCCCTGCACGATTCCCGCTTCCTTCTCGGAGACGACGATGTCCATGATCTTCCGATCAGCTGAGCTCTTCCAGCGCGCCCGCGCGCACATGCCCGGCGGGGTGAGCAGCCCCGTGCGCGCCTTCGGCAAGGTGGGCGGCACCCCGCGCTACTTCTCCCGGGGCGAGGGCGCCTGGGCCTGGGACGAGGATGGCAACCGCTACGTGGACTTCTGTATGGCCTGGGGGCCGCTGATCCTCGGGCACGCCCACCCCGCCGTGGTCGAGGCCGTTATTCGCGCCGCGAAGGACGGGCTGGCCTTCGGCACGGCCCACCGCCACGAGGTCGCGCTCGCGGAGGCGGTGCTGGAGGGCTTTCTCTGGGCGGAGCGCGTGCGCTTCGTGGTGAGCGGCACGGAGGCGGTGCAGACCGCCGTTCGCCTCGCGCGGGGGGTCACCGGCCGGCCCCTCGTTCTCAAGTTCTCAGGCTGCTACCACGGCCACGTAGACAGCCTGCTCGTGCGCGCGGGGAGCGGTGTCGTCACGCAGGGGCTCGCCGACAGCGCGGGCGTGGCGCCCGGGGCCGCCGCAGACACGCTCGTGGTCCCCCTCGGGGACCTCTCTGCGGTGGAGGAGGCCTTCCGGCTCCATGGCGATCGCATCGCGGCCGCCATCCTCGAACCCCTCCCCGCCAACAACGGGCTCCTCCGGCAACCCCCTGGCTACCTCCAGGGCATCCGCGCGCTCACGCGCGCGCACGGGACGCTCCTGATCTTCGACGAGGTCATCAGCGGCTTCCGGCTGCATTACGGCGGCTATGGCGCCCTCGTGGGCGTGGAGCCCGATCTCGTCACCCTGGGCAAGATCGTGGGCGGGGGGCTCCCCGTCGCCGCGCTGCTCGGCAAGGCAGCGCTCATGGACCAGCTCGCGCCGCTCGGACCCGTCTATCAGGCCGGGACCATGGCCGGGAACCCCGTGGCGCTCTCAGCGGGCATCGCCACGCTCGCGCAGCTCCGCGACGGCAGCGTACACGCCCGCCTCGAAGCCCTCGGCGCCGCCCTGGAGGCCCGCGTGGCGGAAAACGGCCTGGGGTCGCGCCTGAAGATCGTCCGAGAGGGGAGCATCGTCTGGCCGATCCTGACCGACGGCCCCGCGCCGACCACCGCTGAGTCCGTCCCCGCCGATGCCCTCGCGCGCTACCACGCGGCCTACGCGGGATGGCTGGATCGCGGCGTGTACCTTCCGCCCTCTGCCTGGGAGGTGAGCTTCCTCTCGGCCGCCCACGCAGAGTCCCACCTGGACCAGCTCGTCGCCGCGCTGGGAGGCCCATGAAGCGCTCGCTGGGGGGATGGGTGCTGGAGCGCGCGGAGTATCTGGTGCTCGGCGTGTCGCTGGCGGTGATCGGATCGATCGTGGCCTGGTGGGCGGTGTTCGCCAACCGGATGATCGGCACCATGCGCGCGCTCTCTGCGGAGGTGGCGCGGCTGCAGGGCAGCGCGGGCGCAGCCGAGGAGGCCCACGCCCGCGCGGAGCGCCTTGCGCTCATGATTCGCGGGGAGTCCGGCCTGTTCGCGCTCGCCCTGGCATCGAGCGTGGTCGTGCTGTTCCTGCTCGTGCGACGGCACCGCCAGGCGCGGGATCGCATGGAGCGCCTGCTGCAGTTCACCAGCCACGAGCTCAAGACCCCCATCGCGGGCGTGCGCGCCCTGCTCCAGACCCTCCAGCGGGGGCGCGTCCCGGAGGAGATGCGCGTGAGCCTGCTCCAGGACGGCGTGGCGGCCTGTGACCGTCTGGAGCACCTCGCCGAGACCATCCTCGCCTACCAACGCTCCGTAGTGGCGCCCATCCGCCCCGAGCCCCACGCCCTCGGGGAGCTGGTGGAGGGCGTGATCGCCCACCGGCGGACCTCAAGCCCCGAAGAGGCCCTGCGCGTGAGCATCCCCGCGCAGCTCTTCGTCCTCGCGGACCCGGACGCCGTCCGGGTGATCCTTGAGAACCTCCTCGACAATGCCCGCAAGTACGGTGCCCGGAGCGTGGAGATTCGGGCGCGCCAGACGGCCTCCGGCGGAGCCCTCGACGTGATCGACGACGGCCCGGGGTTCCCCACCGAAGAGGCCGAGCTGCTCTTCCAGCCCTTCGCCCGCCATCGTGGCGACGGCGTGACGCACGGCGCCGGCCTGGGCCTCTACCTGAGCCGCCAGCTCGCGCGCGACCTCGGGGGAACGCTCGGCGCGACGAGCGCCCCCGGCCAGGGCGCGACCTTCACGCTGACCCTGCCCTCCACTCCCGAACAGACCCCTGAGACCCGGAGCGCCCATGCCTGAGCGCATCCTCGTAGTGGAAGATGACTCCCTCGTCCGAAACCTCGTCGTCCTCAACCTCCTCGACGCCGGCCACGAGGTCCACGCCGTGGGAACCTTCGCGGAGGGGGACTCCCGATTGGCGGAGGGCGCCTGGTCCCTCGCGGTGCTTGACCTCATGCTGCCCGGCGGGGACGGCATCGAGCTGATGAAGCGCGTGCGCGCGCGCGGGCATCGCTTCCCGCTGCTCATGCTCACCGCCCGCGCGGAGGTGCAGGCCAAGGTGCGGGCGCTGGATTCCGGCGCGGACGACTACCTGCCCAAGCCCTTCGACGTGGAGGAGCTCCTCGCGCGCGTGCGCGCGCTCCTGCGCCGCGCGGGCGCGAGCGTCCCCGCCCCGGCCCGGCTCCTCGCCATCGGCAGCTACACCGTGCAGATGGACTCCGGGGAGGCGCTCACGCGGGAAGGCCCTGTGGTGCTCTCCGACAAGGAGCTGCGGGTGCTCACGCTCTTCGCACGCCTGGAGAACCAGCCGCTCTCGCGGGCGGACATCCTTGAGGAGGCCTGGGGCATGGACGCCTTCCCCACAGATCGCACCGTGGACAACTTCATCCTGCGCCTGCGGCGGCTCTTCGAGCCCGAGCCCGAGCACCCCGAGCACTTCGTGACGCTCCACGGGCGCGGCTACATCTTCCGGCGCGTCCCCGCGCCGGCCCCTGCCGGGAGCATGCTGTGAACCGGACTGTCCGCAGGGCCGTGGTGATCGTGAACGTGGGCAGCCCCGATGCCCCCGCTCCGGGGCCCGTCCGTCGCTACCTTAAGCAGTTCCTCTCGGATCCGCGCGTGCTGGATGAGCCCTGGCTCGTGCGGCAGATCGTGCTGCACGCCTTCATCCTGCCGTTCCGTCCGAAGAAGAGCGCGGAGGCCTACGCGAAGGTGTGGACGCCCGAAGGCTCCCCGCTGCTGGCGCTCTCCCGGCGGCAACGCGCGAAGCTCGCGGAGCGGCTGCCCGGAGCGAGCGTGCACCTCGCCATGCGCTACGGGCAGCCCTCCTTCGAGGCCGTCACGGACGATCTCCGGCGCATGCGCGTGGAGGAGGTGCTCCTCGTGCCGATGTACCCGCAGTACGCCTCCGCGAGCACGGGCAGCGCCGTTGAGGCGTTCTCCAGCCTGCTCGCGCGCGGGAGCTACGTCCCTGCCATGAGCGTGCTGCCCCCCACCTGGGACGACCCCGCCATGCTGGACGCCTGGGCCGGTCTCGTGCGGCGCCACATAGATCCCGACTCCCTCGACGGGGTGATCTTCAGCTACCACGGCCTCCCCGAGCGGCAGGTCCGCGCCTGCGATCCCCTCGCCGGCACCGAAGCGGCGCACTGCTTCGCGCGGGAGAGCTGCTGCGAGGAAGATGCCGCGCCGCTGCATGCCTGCTACCGGGCCCAGAGCCTCGCCGCGACGCGGGAGATCGCCCGGAGGCTGGGCCTCTCGCGGGAGCGCGTCTTCTGCGGGTTCCAGTCCAGGCTCGGCAACACGAAGTGGATCGGGCCCTACAGCGACACGCTCTACGAGGAGCTGCCGAAGAAGGGCGTCAACCGCGTGGCAGTGGTGTGCCCGAGCTTTCTCACGGACTGCCTGGAGACCCTTGAGGAAGTGGCGATCCGTGGGCGCGAGCAGTTCCTGGCGGCTGGCGGGCAGTCCTTCGTGGCGGTGCCCTGCCTCAATGACGACGACGCCTTCATAGACGCCCTCGCCGCAGCTTGCGCCCGACGCATGCCGGGGCTCGTATGAGCGCGCCCCCCGCCTTCGACGGCTTCGTGGGTTGGCTCCGGACCCTCCAGCAGCGGATCGTGGACGCCGTGGAGGCGCTGGAGGAGGCGGGCGGGGCCTGGGGCCCCGAGGACGACGGGGACGTCCCCGTACAGCCCGCCCCCGCGAGGTTTCGCCTGGATTCCTGGCGCCGGGACGGGGCATCGGGGACGCTCGCCGGACAGGGCGCGAGCATGGTGCTTGAGGAGGGGCGCGTGTTCGAGCGCGCCGCCGTGAACCTGAGCGACGTGCGCGGCGCCCGGCTCCCGCCCACCGCCAGCGAGCGACACCCCGAGGCTGCGGGCAGGCCCTTCCGCGCAGCGGGGGTGAGCCTGGTGTTCCACCCCCGCAACCCCTTCGTGCCCACAGTGCACATGAACGTGCGCGTGATGGGCGTAGAGGACGGCGCGCTCGACGCGCCCTGGTGGTTCGGGGGCGGCTGGGATCTCACGCCCTGTGCGCCCTGCGAGGAGGACGCCCTGCATTGGCACGCCGTCGCGCGCGCGGCCTGCGTACCTTTCGGGCCACGGGTGCACGCCGCGCTGGCGGAGGCTGCCGACCGCTACTTCTGGCTGCCCCACCGGCAGGAGCCTCGCGGGATCGGGGGGCTCTTCGGGGAGGATCTGGACGCCCGCGCCTTCGGGGAGCTCGGGCCCGATCAGCCGCCGCTGGGGGACTCCGCGCGCGCGGAGGCGCTCGTGCGCGCGATCGGGGAGAGCTTCCTGCCCGCCTACCTGCCCGTGGTGCTGCGGCACCGCTCGACCCCCTGGACTGCGGAGGACCGCACCTTCCAGCTCGTTCGTCGCGGTCGCTACGCGGAGTTCAACCTCGCCTTCGACCGTGGCACGCACTTCGGGCTCCAGAGCGGCGGGCGCGCCGAGAGCATCCTCGTGTCCATGCCGCCCCGCGCGCGCTGGCGTTATGACTGGCACCCCCCACGGGAGCAGCAGCTCGTGGAGTGGGTGCGCGCGCACCGGGGCGGGACGGGATGATATCCGCGCGCATGAAGTGCGCGCTGATATCACAGGGTGGACAGCCTCACGCACCTTGGTGACATTGCCACATGAACCTCCCCGTGCGCATGCGTCGGCTTCGACGCACCCCCTCGATCCGAAGGCTCTTCCAGGAGACGGACCTCGCTCCGCGCCACATGATACAGCCCTATTTCTGGGTGCCGGGGGAGGGCCTCCGCGCGGAGACTCCCCCCCGCATGGGCCTCTGGCGCGTCTCCACGGACGTACTCGTGGAGGAGTGCCGCGCGCTCGCGCGCGCCGGAATCGGCGGGGTGATGATCTTCGGCGTGCAGGACGAGAAGTCCGACGACCCTTCGGCGCTTCCCGGTCTGCTTGAGGGGCTCTGCGGGGCGGTGCGTGCGCTGCGCGAAGCGCTCCCGGAGCTGCCGATCTTTGTCGATGTGTGCCTCTGCGGGCTCACCCCCCACGGACATTGCGGGCACGTACACGAGGGCGAGGTGCACAACGACCGCTCGCTCCCTTCCCTGGCCGCGATGGCGGTGCAGCTCGCGGGAGCGGGGGCGGACTTCGTGTGCCCCTCTGACATGATGGACGGGCGCGTGGCCGCGATCCGGGGCGCCCTCGACGTCGCCGGCCACACGCACGTGGGGATCGTCAGCTACGCGGTGAAGATGGCCAGCGCCCTCTACGGACCCTTCCGCGTGGCCGCCGACAGCGCCCCCGGCTTCGGGGATCGCAAGGGCTACCAGATGCCGGAGAGCAACCGCCGGGAGGCTTTGCGGGAGCTCGCCCTGGACGAGGCCGAGGGCGCCGACGTGCTGTTGGTGAAGCCCGCGCTCACGAACCTCGACCTGATCCGGGACGCACGCGAGCGCTCGGAGCTGCCGATCTGCGCCTACCAGGTGAGCGGGGAGTTCGCGATGCTGCGCGCCGCCGCAGACACGGGCCTGCTGGACTTCGAACGCGCCATGCGCGAGTGCCTGCTGAGCATGCGCCGCGCGGGCGCGGACCTGATCGTCAGCTACCACGGGCGCGCGATGGCCGGGCTGGTGTGATACGGAAATGCTGAAAGCAGTTCCGTATCAGGAGAGCAATGAATACCGACATGAAGAATAGATGGTTGATGGAAGCACGCTTAGCGCGGAACCCGCAGCGGGCGACCATCGGCCATCTATTCTTCATGTCGGTATGAGCCTCCCGCCCGTCTGGTGGGTGACGCGGCCGGAACCCGAGGGCTCCGCCCTCGTGGAGATCCTCCTCGCGAGCGGCGTACCCGCCCGCGCGATGCCCGCGCTCGCGCGGGAGGTGCTCCCGCAGGCGCTGGACGGCGTCGAGGCCGAACTCTGCGTGGTGAGCAGCGGGAGCGTGCTGCCTGCGCTCCTGGCCCGTTGGCCTGCAGGAGCGGGCGCCCCGCCCCTGGCGGCGATGGCCCCGAGGAGCGCGGAGCGGCTGGCAGCGGCGGGGTTTCGCGTGGCGCTCGCCGCCGAAGGCGGCGCAGTGGCGCTCGCAGGAGCGATCGCAGGGGCATGGGAGGGCATCGGGCGCCCGCGCAGCATCCTCTGGCCCACCTCCGAGGTCGGGGCCGCCAGCGCGGAGCAGCGCGCCGCCCGGGAGCGCCTCGCGGGGCTGCGGGATGGCGACGGCGATCCTGCGCGGATGGTCGTCGTTCCCTGCGTGCGGCTCCTCCCCGTGGCGGGGCTCCGCGAGACGATCGCGGGAGCGCTGCGCGGAGCGGGGGGCGTTTCGGGGGGGCTCCCCCGCCCCATGAATCTGCTGTTCCATGCGCCCTCAGCCGTCCGCGCCTGGCTCGACGCCTGGCCGACCGGGGCGCTGCCTCCGCAGCGTGTGGCCTGCGTGGGCGGAAGCACCCTCAAGGCCGTGATCGCCCATGCCCCTGCGGGGTGGCCTGCTCCCGTGGGGGTTCCGCTGGAAGGGCTCCCCGGGACGCTCGCCGCGCTCTGCGGTGAGCCATGAGGCGGCTCCAAAAAATTCTGCCCGCCCCCTCTCCCTCGCGTGTCTGACCCTTCAACCCTGAGGCTCTCATGTTCCTGCTTCTCCTCGCCTGCTCCGGCGGCAAAGACTCCTCTCCTGTCGACAGCACCTCCAGCACCGACGACAGCGCCCTCACCGACGACAGCTCCCTCACCGACGACACCGGCACCGCCTCCGGCGAGCGCACCCTGGCGAACTGCGCCACGGACATCGACAGCGCCGTCCCTGCCTTCTTCCAGACCTACTTCAAGTGCGCGACGATAACGGTGAGCGGCGACACGGTGACGATCTCGACGATCAACCTCCCCCCGCACAAGAGCCCGTACTACGACGAGTCTTCGGTGAACTACGAAGTGTTCGACGATCAGGGCGGGACGCACTTCAAGAACCCGAACCAGCTTGAGCAGCAGGTGCTGGCGATGGAGTTCCCGATGGATCCGGCGGCGAAGGGGCTGACGATCGACAGCGAGCTGGTGGATCAGTCGGCGGGGACGAGCGACGAGGAGTACCGCTCGATGGGGACGCTGGGGATCAACCTGGACGGCGTGGCGATGTTCCACGGGGTCGCGGCGCCGGGGGATCAGCTCAGCGAAGAGCAGTACACGTTCGACACGCACGAGGGCCACCCGCAGAACACGGGCGTCTACCACCACCACAGCGCGAACCCGCCCGCGCTGGCGGTGCTGGAGAGCATCGGGCTGGTGACGACGACGGTGCCGGGGCAGGCGGAGATCGAGCTGTACGGGGTGATGTGTGACGGGACGGTGCTGCTGGGCTGCACGGAATTGGACGGGAGCGCCCCGTCAGGGAGCGTGGACGCGCAGGGCGGGCATGTCCACGACATCACGGACGGGGACGGGGTGACGCACTTTGAGGGGCGGTACCACACGCACATCTGCGACGGATTTTACGAGTATGCACCGGAGATCGCCTATTACAACGTCCAGTGTAACTGATCAAATCCGGGTGGTCGCTGAGCGGAAGTAGGCCGCCTCCTCCTCACGGGAGGCCATCGCCTCGGCCTCCATGACCCGGGCGCGCACCCAGCCGTTGACCTCCTTGGACAACTGCAGCACGTTGGCGCTGAGCTGGGGCAGCCTGACGCTCCTGAAGATGCTGTCGAGCTGTTCGAGGATGAAGTCATCGGTGCGCTGCTCCAGCTCCTCAGGCGACAGGACCTCATCTTCGTTGGACGTGAAGGCCATGGCGCCCTTGCGGATCGCGAGGACACCGTCCTCAAGCTGCTTCTTGACCTTCTCGGAGTCCCCGAGCAGGTTCGTCTCGAAGGGGAGCAGGTCGGTGACGCCGAACTTCTGCTTGATGACCTTGATGGTGTCGAGGATGCGGTGGATGTACTTCGAGGACTTGTAGAAGCCCTTGGCGATCTTCTTTGGATCGTCGATATTATCGTAATGCCGCATGTCCTTCATGAAGTCGCCGGTGTTCTCATTGAACGACTCCAGCAATTGCCAGACGGATACCGCATCGAGCCCGCCGCCGCCCTGCATCCCCTGGACGATGTGCTCCACGGCGCCTTCGGTCTGGTAGGCCTCGCTGGCGAAGAAGGCGCCTTCGCTGATCTGATCGCGGAGGTTGGACTTGAGGCTGTCGATCTCAAGCTTCAGCTCTGCCTGTCTCTCCACGGAGGCGGTCTCCAGCTCGGTCACCTTCGTGGTCAGCAGCGCCTCCATCTCGGCGGCCTTCTCCATGCTGTTGAGGTAGAGGGTGTTGCTGAGCTCCAGCGTCAGGTCACCGCCGTCCTCCCGCAGCAGATCGGCCTCCTGATTCTGCAGATCAGACCCCATCTTCAGGGAGCGCTCGCGCAGCTTGAGCAGATCCGCCTTTGTGGGTACGGCGGTGACGGTCTCGGCATCGGGGAGGTTGATGCTGGCGGAGAGCGTGAGTAATTCCGCCTCGATCTCTCCGATTTCCTTATTGATCGGCGCGAGCTCCTTTTCGCTCATCCCCCCGTCCGCCTTCAGCTTCTTCAGGCCCGCCAGCAGCGCCACCTTCGACTCGGCGACGACCTCCCGCAGCGGGAGGAGGTGGGAGGCGGGCATCTCCTCTAATTCTTCCGACAGCTTTCTCTTCTGCTCTCTGAGGTCGCCCAGCTCCTCCTCGGACAGCCCTGAGTCTGGATCATTGAGCAGCGCATCGATCTCGGACACGGATTGATGCTTCTCGCGCATCCCGGGCGGCGCGAGGAAGCCGTCCACCTTGTCCTGGAGCTTCTTCTTCATCGCGAGCTGCTCGACGCTGTGCGGCGGGGGCGGCAGGATGTCGAGGTTGCGGAGCTTGCTCTGGTTGATCTGGAACTGGGCGTCTGCAGTCTCAAACTGCAGGGTGGTCGCCTTCAGCAACGCGGCCAGCTTCTGCTCCTGTTCCACGCTGAGATCGGCGCCGATGCGCTTCCGGTACTGCTGGTCCAGCGCCAGATTGGTCGACTCCATGAGCTGGATAAACTCGCCACGATCCATGAACCGCCGCTGCTTCAGCAGGGCCGCGACGTCCTGACCGGCCTCCAGCATCTTCTTCAGCACCTCAGGCTTCGACGGCATCGGCGTGTCTGACACCCCGGTGAGCTTGCCGCGCCCCTTCGCCTCCACCGGAGCGAAGTCCCGGACATAGAGGTTTGTATCAAAGATCGTCCCCGGCTGCTGTCCGAAGTCGGCGGCGATGCGCGCATTGAACGCCTTGACGGCGCGGATGGCCCCGAGGGTGTCTCCAGGGACAGTGAGGGTGATGTCGTAGTCTGAGGTCAGGCTCATGCTGCCGACCGACTTCCAGATCAGACTTGCCCAGGTCGACCGGAGGCTCAGAAGGAGCTGATCGACATAGATCTTACGGAAGTTGAACGCGGCCTTCAGAACGATCGCATCCTTGGCATAGGTCGTGGTCAGCCCGCCCCACCCCAGCTCCCGGAACAGCTCCTGGATGTTCACCGGGCCGTCCGGCGTCACCACATCCGGCGCGTGGGCGAGCAGCGCGTCGGGGGTGGTGCTTCGGGAGAGGAGCGCCAGATCCCAGGCGTCGAACTGATCGCTGCAGGCCTTGAGCTGATCCTCCTTTCCGGAGCCCTTCATCCCATCAATGAGCAGCGTGACCGCCGCGACCTCGCTGGCCAGCAGCGGTGCCCCCAGCATGGCCGCCTCGAACTGCGTCGCGTTCAGCCGGACCTCAGCCTCCATGACCTTGACCGGGATCTTTTTGACGCGGGTCCGCAGCTCCAGGCGCTTGCTCTTTCCTGTCGAGAGCTTCTTCGCCTCCGCCAGCAGCTCCTTCACCGCAGCAGTCAGCTCCAGAACCTCCTTCAACCGGCTCTTCGCCTGCTTCTCCGTCTCCAGCTTCGCCTTGCAGAGCGCTGTCAGCTCCTCGATCAGGCTGTCCCCCAGCAGCCCGCTCGGCTCCAGGACCTCGTACTCCCTGGCGAGATCCTGGATCTCCGTCATGTAGCCGTTGGCCTCCAGGAGCTGCGCCGCGAAGCCGGTCAGCACCTCCTGGATGATCGGCGTGAGCGCCGCCCTCGGCGCCTCTACGACCGGAGCGACAACCTCGTCGTCCGCCTCCTCCTTCATCGCCTTCGGATCAAAGAAGATCTGGTGCGCGGTCAGGGGGATGTGCAGCCCCATCCCCGCCTTGATCCCCATCGATGACGCATCGCTGTGAAGCTTCGCCGCCGGGGGCGCTTTGCCCTTGGGGGCGAACACCCGCTTGTCCATCCCGCCCAGCTTCACCTTGAGCAGCTTCCCGGTGAAGATGCGGAGGCCCTTCTCAGTGGCGTAGAGCGCGAACTGCTGCATCAGGTTCGAGTTGGCCGCTGTTCCCAGACCCAGCGCCCAGAAGCAGGTGAGCGGGGACTTGCCTGGGATGTAGATGAACCAGCTGACCTTCTTGCTGTTGCAGATGGCCTTCATGCCCTTGTTCGTCTCTGTCCCACCTGATCCATACTCTTTGAGATCCATACAACCCTCTACACAGTCTGATACAGTTTGTTTATATTCTGTCTGTTATTTGCAATTTCCACTCATGTCGCTGATGCAGCGCCATGCCGACGCCGAACCGTTGAGCCGGATCTCCACCGACGGGTGTCCCTTCGCCAGCGTCTGCCCGACCTGGGCAAGCAGGTACGGCGCTGAACACGTCCCGGCCAGCCGCAGCTCTCCGGTGAGATCCACCACGAAGACCGGCCCCTCCTGCGCGGCCCGCTCCACCTTCAGCGTCGACTGCGCCGCCGCGTTGTACCAGGGCGCGGGCGGCTCCCCGAGCGCCAGCAGCGCTCTCAGAGCCTCGACATCGGGATCGCCGCCGCCCTTCTTCACCGGCACCGGCACGAACCCGATCTTCGCCCCGCAGCCCGCGTCTCCGCCGGGGACGGCGCCGGCCGGCATCACCTCGCCCTCCATCAGCACCAGCGCCACCGGCAGCATCGGCTCAGCCCTGATCTGTCCGGCAACAGCGGGCGGCGGGGTGGGCGGGGCAGGAGGTTGGAGCGGGGGGGCGGAGCAGGAGAGCAGGAGCCAGGTGAGCATCTGACGGGTTTATCCGGAATCTTCGAGATTCGCAGGGTTCGTCCCTTCTCCCTGGGACGGGGAGAAGGTGTCGGCGCAGCCGACGGATGAGCAACCGTCTTGGCCGTATTTTTTCCTGTCCCGTTCCTCCCCGTTGGCCTGGGCTAGGCGGCGAGGGAACCGGGGGTCGGCGTGTTCATGCGCTGCGCTATCTCGT
>JBEIQZ010000211.1:0-9329 GCA_040376255.1 Alphaproteobacteria bacterium | reverse complement strand
GCGGCGACGGTGGCGACGGCCTGGCCGTCGAAGCGGCGGTAGCGGAAGGAGACTGAGGAGAGGAGGAAGATGAGGAGGGTGGCGGTCGTCTCCCAGAGCTGGGTGGGGTAGACGACGACGTCGTTCTCCCCGACGCCGTGGCGGGTGAGCATGTAGAGGTACGGGGCGGCGGAGCTCAGCCAGAGCTGGCCGTTGTCGTTGCCAGGGGAGAGCAGGGCGACGGCGTCAGCGGGGAGGTCGCAGACGCGCCCGTGGCAGCACCCGGCGAAGAAGCAGCCGACCCGCCCGATGGAGACGCCGAGGATGACGGCGGGGGCCATGATGTCGGCGATCTTCCAGAACGGGAGCTTCGTGGCGACGCAGTAGCCCCAGACGGCGAGGAAGCCGCCGATCAGGCCGCCGTAGACGGCGAGGCCGCCCTTGCCCGGGTTGAAGTAGATCAGCGGGTTGGACCAGAAGGCGGCGGCGTCCGAGGACATCATGAAGTGGAGGAGCCGCGCCCCGGCGATGCCGGAGACGACGCAGATCAGGTAGATGATGGGCATCCGATCCGGGTCGATCCCGATCCGCTGAGAGCGCGTGTGGCCGACGAGCGAGGCGGCGAGGACGGCGAGCGTCATCATCATCCCGTAGACCGGGAAGGGGATCGCGCCGCTGGCGGTCGGGAGGTTGAAGAGGATCGGGTGCATGGTGCGGGCAGTCTAACGCCGGGGCGGGCGGTCCGCCGGGGCGGGGCTGTCGGGAAATATCACGGAAAATATCAAGGGCGGTCGGGAAGGCGGAGGTTACCGCTTGCAGCGGAGCCGGGACTCAGTTAGACCGCGCGTCCTTCTGGAGAGCTTCTCTCCGGGGCTCTTTGCAACCACCATCCATGCTCAAGGTTGAGGCGGTGATCCACCCGGGGCTCCTTCGACGCGCTGCACAGGCTCTGGCGTTGGCGGTACGCTTCTCCTCGCTCTGCGGGGGGGGGGTGCTGGCCGGCGGGTGGCTGGATCGGCAGCTCGGGAGCGCGCCGTGGATGCTGCTGATCTGCTCGCTGAGCGGGATGGCGATGGCCACCTGGCACCTGATCCGCGACATCCAGAGACAACCCGCCGATGACCCAGAACGACACTCAGCTCCGCTACCCTCCGATCCCGACCCCGGGCCGGATCGTGGCGGACGTAGTGATCGCCTCGGCGATCCTGCCGATCCTCGCGGCGCCCAGCCACACCCCGGCGCAGTGGGCGGCGGTGGTGGCGGGCGGACTGGTGGCGGTGCTGATCACGGCGGGGATGGGGTGGGCGGTGACCGGGAGCCCTGAGTGGCTGCGGGTGCGGCTGCTGCTCCAGTTCATCGGGGCGATGGCGCTGTTCTGGGCGCTGATGGCCTGCTTTGTGGCGGGGCCGGCGCTGATGGGGTTCATGGCGCTGGTGCTGGGGCTGGCGGCGCGGGCGGGGGTCTGTGCCTGGGAATACAACAACCGGGAGGCGGTATGATCGGTCTGCTGTTGGGCGGGTTCGGGGCGGGTTCTCTGCCGAAGGCAATGATGAGCGGGTTCTCCTGGTTCCAGCTCATCCCTGGGTTCGGGCATGACTCCTCAGTGGGCCACGCGCTCCACCTGAGCAACCCCTCCGACGCCTACTACATCCCCACCGCCTGGTTCATGGTGGTGGTGGTGCTGGGCTTCGCGGTGCTGGCCCGCATGGGGCTGGAGCGGGCGAAGGCGCGGCCGGGGCTGGAGCGCCTGCTGCCGGACGAGGGGCTGACCTTCCGGAACCTCGGCGAGATCCTCTCGGACGGGCTGTACGGCATGGTGAAGGGCGTCATCGGGCCGAAGGAGACGAAGAACTTCTTCCCGCTGATGGCCTCGTTCTTCACCTATATTCTCTTTGCTAACTTCGCTTCGTTCATCCCGGGCTTCACCCCGGTCACCGACAACTTCTCCAGCAACTTCGCCCTCGGCGTCATCAGCTTCCTCGCGTTCAACTACGCGGGCCTGAGCCGCGACCCGGTCGGCTATGTGAAGCACCTCGCCGGGCCGATCATCGCGCTGGCGCCGGCCTTCCTGGTGCTGGAGACGCTCTCGCTGTTCATCCGTCCGCTCTCGCTGACGTTCCGCCTCACCGTCAACATCTTCGTCGATCACCTGCTCCAGGGCATCGCCCGCGACATCGGCGGCAGCTTCCTCGGCGTGGTCGGCATGATCCTGCTGCCCATCCCGCTCTACTTCCTCGGCGTTCTTGTCTGCTTCGTCCAGGCGTTCGTGTTCTCGCTCCTCTCCACCATCTACGTCAGCATGTCCCTGCCCCACGGCGACCATGGCGACGGTCACGATGATGGTCATGGCGGTCACGGCGACGGTCAAGACAGCAAGCACCACTGATCCTGATTACCGGTTCACGACTCATTCACGACTGACTCAACTTCTGGAGGTCTCATGAAGCCCGTTCTCCCCTTCCTCACCCGCTCTGCCGCCCTCTTCGTCGTCCTGACCGGTGTGGCGATGGCCGCTGACGCCGGCCCCGACAACTGGGGTCCGGGCCTCGGCGCCGGTCTCGGCATCGGCATCGCCGCCCTCGGCGGCGGGCTGGGCCAGGGCCGCACCGCTTCGGCCGCGCTGGAGGGCATGGCCCGCAATCCGCAGGCCGCCGGCAGCCTGTTCACCCCGATGATGATCGCGCTGGTCCTCACCGAGACGCTGGTGCTCTTCGGCTTCGCCGTCACCGCCCGCCTCGCCGGTCTGTTCTAGTCAGCGCTCCGGGTCATCCCGGCGCATGCGCGGCAGCGGCCTGCAGGTGACTGCGGGCCGCTGTGTTTTTACCCCAGCAGATCCGCCGCCAGCTTCGCGATCAGCAGCGCCACGACCCCCTGGAACACCCGCCGCACCAGCGGGGCGCCGTGCTTCAGCGCGAGCCGGGTGCCGAGGGCGGAGCCGCCCATGTTGCAGGCCATCATCGCCAGCGCGAGGCCGGGCCGGACGTTCCCGGCGGGCAGGAAGACGCAGAGCGCGGCGAGATTGGTGCCGACGTTGACGAGTTTGGCGGCGGCGGAGGCCTGTAAAAAATCCATGCCGCCGAGGCGGACGAAGGCGAAGACCAGGAAGCTGCCGGTGCCGGGGCCGAAGAAGCCGTCATAGAAGCCGATGCTGCCGCCGAGCAGCAGGGCGAGGGCGAGCGGGATCCGGTGAGCGGAGCTGTCCAGGGGGCGGGGCGCGGCGCCGAGGCCGGGGCTGGCGAAGGTCCAGGCGGCGACGAGGCAGAGCAGGCCCAGCACAGCGGGGCGGAGGAATTCCGGCGACAGCCGCGAGGTGGCGGCGGCCCCGGCGAAGGAGCCGGCGAAGGCGGCGGCGGCGGCGGGCAGGACGGCGGGCCAGTCCATCGGCACCTGCCGGAGGTACCGGCTGAGCGCCAGCCCGGTGCCGGAGATGGAGGCGAGCTTGTTGGTGCCGAACAGCGGGGGCAGCGGCGACGCCGGGTAGAGCGCCATGAGCGCGGGGAGCTGGATCAGCCCGCCGCCCCCGGCGATGGCGTCGACGAGCCCGGCGAGGGAGGCGGCGGCGCAGGCGAGGATCAGGGGGAGCAGCTCAGGGGGGAGCAGATCGGGGGGCATGGGTGCGCGGGTTATAACCGGGGTCATGCTGCTGGTGGACACGATGCCGGGGGCGCCGCTGCGGGAGCGGCTTTGGGCAGGCCTCTGCTCCTTCGGGTGGGGGCTGCCGAACGCGCTGGTGGCGGTGCCGGCGGGGGCGGCGGCGCAATTGCTCGGCGGGCGGGCGGAGCGGTTCCAGGGGGCGGTGGTGGTGCGGTGGCCGGCGCTGCGCGGGATCGGGGCGGTCTGCCTGGGGCCGGTGATCCTGATGGACGACCGGCAGGGGCGGGAGACGCTGCTGCACGAGTGGGGGCACTACCGTCAGCACCGGCTGCTGGGGCCGCTGTACTATCTGATCATCGGGCTGCCGAGCGTGACGCACGCGATCTGGTTCCGGTATCAGGAAAAGCCATGGTATATGTATTTTCATTTTTATACTGAAGCATGGGCGGATGCGCTGGGCGGCGTGTACCATCTGCATCAACACCGGCATCGGCACTGGACTGGCTACCTGTTGCGGTGGTAGGATGCGCCACAGTTCAGGGATGTCGCGTGGATCTTGCAGCGTGGTTGCCGCTGGTGGCGCTGGTTCTGGGAGGGGGGACCGCAGCGGGGTTCGGGGGGATGGCGTGGCGGGCGTTTCAGGCCGCCCGGATCATCGCGGCGAACCCGCCGCGCGCCATCGGAGAGCTGAAGCCGGGGCCGACCGAGGTGAAGGGCGTGCTGCACGGGGAGGGGCAGGTGCAGTCCGTGCTCTCGCAGCGCAATTGCCTCTACAGCCGCCTGCTGGTCGAGCAGTACCGGCGCAACCGCTGGGAGCCGGTGCTGGAGCGGCGCGAGGTGACGGGGGTGTGGCTGGATGACGGCAGCGGGCGCGTGTGGGTGAACCCGCGCGAGGCGCAGGTGATCGTGTCCTCGCCGCGCAGGGTGCAGGCGGGGATCTTCGAGGTGCCGAGCCCGGAGCTCACGCAATTGCTGGATCGGCTCGGCGAGCAGCCGCAGATCCTCGGGCCGTTCGTGCGCTGGCGCGAGGAGGTGCTGGAGGACGGGGACGTGCTGCATGCGGTGGGCGCGGCGCGGCGCGGCGAGGGGGCGGCGCAGGAGGGCGCGGCGCAGGAGGGCGCGTGGGAGATCCACGGTACCGGCACCTTCCATGTGCTGTCCGACCGCGACGACGCCGAGGTGATCCGCATGTGGCAGCGGAACGGGCAGCAGCGCGCGGGAGCGGCGGCGCTGGGCGGGCTGCTCGCGCTGTGGGGGCTGTGGAACGTGATCAGCGGGGCGTGATCAGCGGGGCGTGATCAGCGGGGCGTGATCAGCGGGGCGTGATCAGCGGGGCGTGATCACGATACAGGGCGGGCTGGAGGTGCCTCCTGCCTGTCCCCCCTGCCCGGACAATCGCTCCGCTCCGCGTACAGATCCTCGGCTCCACCCGCCTGAGCCGGGCCGCCGTCCCCTTCCTGCTGGAGCGATCCGGTGCCCGCATCACCGGCCTCGATCCGGGCACGGAGGACGAGTCGTTGCCGTGGTACGCCCCGGTGCGCGGGCTGTGCCGGGACAACGGCGTTCCGCTGCGCCGCTGCGCGCCGGGAGAGGCCGATCTGATCCTGGATCTCGATCCGGACGCGCGCCCCGCTAAAGGGGAGGGCTTCCTGAGCCGACTGTTGCCACCGGCGGGGAGCCGCTCTGCGGATGTGAACCGCCGGCTGATGGGGGGACCGGAGGCTGAAGGGGCGTGGGACGCTTTTTTCGGCACTCCGGACGGATTGTATGCATTTTCACTAAAGCCGCTCCGGCTGCCGTCCGAGGAGGGCGGCGAACGCCTCCTGCAGCATGCGACCCGCTGCTGTCTGGAGGCGCTCGCGGAAGGACTGGAGAAGATGCTGGCTGGAGAGACCCCGGAACCGCTGCCGAGACCGCCTGTGAGCGGGCGGTGGCGCGCTCAGGAGTCCTTCGTGATCTGGGATCAGCCCGCGCTGCGGGTGATCGCGCGGATCCGCGCCGCCTCCGGCCCCTGGGGGGGTGCGCGCACCTCGCTGGGGGAGACGACGCTGTGGCTGGAGGACGCGACGCTGGAGGCGGATCAGACGCCCCCGGAGTGGCTGCCCGGCACCATCGTCGAGGTCGGGGCGGGCGGGATCGTTGTCGCCACCGGGCGGGGGCTGATCCGGCTGCGGCGGCTCCGCCCCGGCTGGAGGCCGGAGCGTGACGCGGCGGACTTCGTCACCGAGGTGGGCGCAGGCCCGGGGTACCAGCTCAGTTAGCATTGAACCGGACGTCCACCGGACATCCAAGCACAACGCCCGATCAGGAGTCAGAGAAAGAGATGTACCACGATAGCGAGCTCGTCGATACCCTCAGCAGACAGGAGGCGGATGGTTCCCCTGGCACCTCCCCTGACGCCTCCTCTGACACCTCCCCTGACGCCCCCGCCAGCGCCCCCGCCAGCGTGAGCTACGCGCAGTCGCTCACTGAGCACCAGCGCCAGCAGATCATCCTGGAGTACTACCCGCTGGTGAAGACCATCGCCGCGCGCATGGTGCGGCGCTTCCCCAACAACGTCGATCTCGACGAGATGATCAGCGAAGGCATCCTGGGCCTGATGGACGCGCTGGAGCGCTTCGAGCCCGCGCGCGGCGTGCCGTTCAAGTCCTACGCCGAGATCCGCGTCCGGGGCGCCATCGTCGACGCGCTGCGGCACAACGACTTTGTTCCGCGCTCGGTGCGCCGCAAGTGGCAGGCCATCGAGCGCCAGCGCGAGCGGTTCCAGCAGCGGTTCGACCGCCGCCCGACCCGCGATGAATTGGCGCGGTCGCTGGAGATGACGCTCTCCGACTACGACGCCTACTGCGAGGACGCCCGCATCTTCGGGCTGGTCTCCGGCGACGCCTTCCTGGACGAGGACAGCTCGGAGACGATCCTCTCCAACGTCCCGGCCCAGACGGTCTTCGCCGACGAGGAGCTCATGCTCGGTGAGGCGTGGGGGGAGGTCTCAGACCTCATCGGCAAGCTGCCGGAGAAGGAGCGGATGGTGCTCCAGAACTACTACCTCCAGAACTTCAACCTGAAGCAGATCGGCGATCAGCTCGGCGTCACTGAGAGCCGCGTCTGCCAGCTGCGGGGACAGGCGGTGAAGCGCCTGGGCCAGTGGATGAAGGAGAAGGAGCGCCTGGAGCAGGAGGCCCGCGTCGAGGCCCGCGCGGTGCGCGCCGCGCAGGTGGCCTGGTTCTGAGACCTGGCCTGCCGGGCGCCCTTGACTTCCGGCCTCGTCATGGGGCATCCTGTCGGGGAGGCGCATGGCAGAGACCTGGATGCAGCAGCAGACCGAAGAGGAGCGCCAGCGGCTCATCCTCGCCCATGCGCCGCTGGTCAAGCGGATCGCGCTCGGGATCGCCGCCTCGCTCGCCGCAGGTGGTCGGGGCGCCGAGATCGACCGGGACGATCTGATCGGCTGGGGCTTCATCGGGCTGCTGGAGGCGCTGGATCGCTTCGATGCGGCGCGCGGGCTGCCGTTTGACGCATGGGCCGCGCGCCGCGTCCGGGGCGCCATCATCGACGGCCTCCGCCAGAGCGGCCTCTCCCGCCGCGCCTCCGAGGCCGGGCGCGATCTGGCCCGGGGCCGGGGCTGGCTGGAGCAGCGGCACCGGCGCGCCGTCACTGACGCGGAGGTCGGGGCGTGGCTCGGCTGGAGCGTCTCCCGCCTCCAGCGCGGCCGCCTCACCCGCACCCCGCTGCCGCTCGATGCGGACGGGCTGCCGCCCGGCGCGCTGGCCGCCGAGGGGAACCCGGAGGATTCGGCGCTCTCTGCCGGTCGGCAGGCGCAGCTCCGCGCCGCGCTCCAGATCCTGCCGGATCGGGAGCGCCTGCTCATGGAGGCCCGGCTCTCCGGGGAGTCGCTGGCGGAGGCCGGCGCGCGGCTGCACGTCCGGGAGGCCCGCGCCTCCCAGCTCCTGAAGCAGGCGCTCTGCCGTCTCCGGCGCGCGAACGAAACGCAGGCGGAAGCTGAGCGGATCGGTTAACGGACAGGGGATGCCCAGGCAGTGGACCAAGGAGCAGGCAGTGGTGGCTCAGAACATCGGCCCAGACGCTGACAGCCCGGCCCCCGGTGATCGGCGCAACCAGCTCATCCTGCTGCACTATCGACAGGTCAAGAGCATCGCCTCCCGCATGGCCCGCCGCTATCCTGCGAACGTCGAGCTCGACGATCTCATAAATGTCGGCCTGCTGGGCCTGATCGACGCCGTCGACCGCTTCGACCCCAGCCGGGGCGTGCCGTTCAAGCCCTACGCCGACATGCGCATCCGGGGCGCCATCGTGGACTGGCTGCGCTCTGAGGACTTCGTCCCGCGCCCCACCCGCGACATGCAGCACCAGTACGAGCGCACCCACACCGACCTCCTCCAGCAGCTCGGCCGCGATCCCACCCGCGACGAGATGGCCGCCACCCTCAACCTCTCGCTCGAAGCCTACGACCGCTTCCGCAGCCGCGCCAACGTCGGCCGCCTCGTCTCCGGCTCCACCCGCGACGCCGATCACGCCGCCAGCCCCCTCGAACACGTCCCGTCTGAGGAGGCGCTGCCCGATCTGCTGTGGGAGGAGGAGCAGACCCGCGACCGCGTGGTGAAGGCCATCAAGCGCCTCCCGGAGCGCGAGCAGCAGGTGGTGATGCGCTACGACATCCAGGGCGCTCCCCTCCGCGAGATCGGCGAGGAGCTCGGCATCACTGAGAGCCGCGTCTGTCAGATCCGCAACCAGGCGCTGAAGCGGCTCAAGGTCTGGCTCCGCGAGATCATCGAGAGCTGATCCGCGTCGCTGCACAGCTCCTCTGCCCACCTGCCCTCCTCTTTGAGGTTCTATGATCTCCGTCCGCGCTCAGGCCCGCCCCGGCCACCCCTGGATCTTCAGCAACGAGATCATCGACCCGCCCGTCCTGAAGCTCCCCCCCGGCGCCGCCGTGGAGGTCAGCGACGCGAAGGGCCGCCGGATCGGCTGCGGCTACGCCAACCCGCGATCCCTGATCACCATCCGGCTCCTCGGCTTCGACGCCGATCCTGACGATCCCGCGATCTACCGCGACCGGCTCGCCGCCGCGCTCCGGCTCCGGCAGCAGCTTTTCCCGGATCGCCGCTCCGGCCGGCTCTGCGCCGGGGAGGCGGACGGGCTGCCGGGGCTGATCATCGATCGCTACGTCTCCCCGGACGACAGCCCGGCGGGCAGGCAGGACGTGCTCTCGATCCAGGTGACGACCCTCGGCATGGAGCAGCGCCTCCCGCTGATCGAGGCCGCGATCCGCGAGGTGCTCCAGCCGACCGGCGTGCTGCTCCGCAACGATCTGTCGCTCCGGGAATTGGAGGGGCTGCCGTTGGAGAAGCGCGTGTGGTGGGGGGAGGTGCCGGTCCCGGCGCTGCTGACTGAGAACGGCGCGACCTTCGAGGTCGACCTCATCGACGGCCAGAAGACCGGCTTCTTCTTCGATCAGGCTGAGAACCGCGCATGGATGATCCCTCGCGCCCGGGGCGCCACCGCGCTCGATCTCTACAGCTACGTCGGCGCCTGGGCCGTCGAGGCCGCCCGCGCCGGGGCCACGGAGGTCGTCGCGGTCGACGCCTCAGCCCTCGCCTGCAGCTATGTCGGGCGGAACGCCGCCCGCAACGGCGTCGCCGTCCGCACGGTCACCGGCGACGCCCGCGAGGTAATGGAGGCGATGATCCAGAAAAAAGACATGTTCGATCTGGTATTCCACGATCCGCCCGCCTTCG
>JBEIQZ010000663.1:0-2908 GCA_040376255.1 Alphaproteobacteria bacterium | reverse complement strand
CGTGCATGTCGACACGCTGCGGGCGGATCGGCTGGGGCTGTACGGGCACGACCGGGAGACGACGCCGCTGCTGTCAGCGCGGGGCGGGCGCGTCATCCGGGGAATGCAGAGCGTCGCCCCCTGGACCCTCCCCTCCTCCGCCTCCTTCCTCACCGGCCTCGAACCCCACCGGCACGGCCTCTACCTGGCTGACGGGCCGGTGCAGACGCTCTCCGCCGCCATCCCGACGCTGATCGGGGGGTTGTCGGCGGCGGGCTGGCGCAGCGCGCTGGTGTCGGGGAACGGCTGGGTCGGGGATCAGACGCTGCTCGGCAAGGACTTCGACAACACTTTCATCCTGGGCAAGACCTGGCCGAAGGACAACCTGCTGGAGCAGGTGTCGCAGGCGCTCGGCTGGATCGACTGGCAGCCCGGCGCGCCGTTCGTGCTGATGATGCAGCCGATGAACACCCACGACCCCTACTTCAGCCCCGACAGCGTCGCCGGGACCTTCATCGATCCGGCGGATCTCCCCTTCGACCCGACCGACGACCACCTCGGCCAGGAGCAGAGCATCGGCGCGGCCTGGTTCGCCGATCCGGTCGGCACCACCGACGCCGTCGGCGCCGCCTACGACGAGCAGATCCTCGGCCTGGACGCCTCGCTGGATCTGCTGATGCAGGGGCTGGAGCAGCGGGGGCTGCTGGAGAGCACGCTGGTCGTCCTGACCGCCGATCACGGCGAGACGCTGGGCGACGCCGATCTGCCGGTGTTCGGGCACGGCGGCCTGCTGCGGCCCGAGGCGCTGGAGATCCCGCTGGTGCTGTTCAACCCGGCCATCCCGCCCGCCGCGATGGACTGCCTGTCGATGAACATCGACACGCTGCCGACGCTGTTCTCCGCCATCGACCTCCCGCCGATCAGCGACGGGGTGCTCTCCGGCATCGACGGACGCCCGCTCGAACCCGGCTGCCGCGACAGCACCCGCAGCTTCCTCCACCTCAACGGGGAGCTGACCGTCGGCCTCCGCACCTCGGAGTGGCAGATCTACCACCCCTGCAACAGCGGAGCGACCGCCATCTACAACAACATCACCGATCCCAAAGGGACGACGCCCATCCCCAACGTCGAGATCCGGGAGTGGCCGGCGCTCCGCGAAGACCTCCTCGACTGGATCACCGCGCTCGACACCCCCGGCGCCAACCGCTCCTGCCCGCAGCTCCCACGCTAAGATGCACACCCGCGCGCTGCCCCCCCTGCTCCTCCTCCTGAGCCTCCTCCCCGCCTGCACCGCCCCGGACAAGCCCACGGAGAGCGGCCCTCCCCGCGCTGACACTGCCGACAGCATGGACAGCGTTGACAGCGGCACCTGGGTCTCCTCCGGGGAGCCGTTCGATCTGCCGCCGGGGATCACGAACCTCATCATCGTACACGCGGACACCTTCCGCGCCGACCGGCTGGGGCTGTACGGGCATGATCGGGAGACGACGCCGCTGCTGTCTGCGCGGGGCGGGCGCGTGATCCGGGGCATGCAGTCCGTCGCCCCCTGGACCCTCCCCTCCACGACCTCCCTCCTCACCGGCCTCGAACCCCACCGGCACCACCTCTACGCGCCGAACAGCCCCCCCGGCGATCAGCTCGACGACGCGATCCTGACGATGCTCAGCGGGCTGCCGGCGGCGGGCTGGCGCAGCTACCTCATCTCCGGCAACAACTGGGTCAGCGACCGCACGATGCTCAGCCGGGACTTCGACCGCAGCCTCATCACGGACAAGAGCTACCCCCATAACAACCTGCAGGAGCAGGTCGATCAGGCCTTCGGCTGGGTGGACGCCGATTCGGGCGCGCCGTTCCTGATGATGCTCCAGCCGATGAACATGCACGACCCCTACTTCAGCCCCGAGGGCGCCGCCGGAACCTTCATCGACGCCGACGCGCTGCCGTTCAGCACACAGGGCGACTACTGGAGCCAGCAGACGGACATCCAGGCCGCCTGGAGCGTCGACCCGACCGGCACCACCGAGGCCGTCCGCGCCGCCTACGACGAGGAGATCCTCGGCGTGGATCTCGCGGTGGAGCAGATAATGGGGAGGCTGGCGGAGCGGGGGCTGCTGGAGCGCACGCTCATCGTCCTGACCGCCGACCACGGCGAGACGCTGGGCGATGCGGGGCTGCCGGTGTTCGGGCACGGGCAGCTCCTGCGGCCGGAATTGCTGGACGTGCCGCTGGTGCTGTTCCACCCGCAGATCCGGGCGGAAGAAGTCACCTGCGCGGCCATGAACATCGACACGCTGCCCACGCTCTTCACCGCCATCGGCATCCCGCCCGGCGTCCCGCTGGATCAGCCCGGGCTGATCGACGGCCGCCCGCTCCAGCAGGGCTGCCGCGACACAACCCGCAGCTTCCTGGTCAGCGGCTCCGAGCTCACGGTGGGGTTCCGGACGGACGACTGGCAGGTCTACCACTCCTGCAGCAGCGGCGTGACGATGCTCTATGACCGCCGCACCGATCCGGGCGGGGAGGCGCCGATCCACACCGGCGACCTGCCGGAGTGGCCCGGGCTCAGGACGCAGCTCCTTGACTGGATCGCAGAGATCGACAACGGCCCTGAGGATCTCCGCTGCAGCGCGCCGCCTGCCTGATATAGTGACGGCATGACGCGCTGGGTCCTCCTCCTCCTCCCCGCCTGCACCGCCCCCGATCCGGACAAGACGCCGGAGAGCGGCACGGTCCCCGCTGACAGCGCCGACACCGCCGACACCGCCGGCACCTGGATCTCCTCCGGGGAGCCGTTCGATCTGCCGCCGGGGATCACGAACCTCGTGCTCGTCCACGTGGACACCTTCCGCGCTGACCGGCTGGGGCTGTACGGGCATGATCGGGAGACGACGCCGCTGCTGTCTGCGCGGGGCGGGCGCGTGATCCGGGG
>JBEIQZ010000927.1:0-1245 GCA_040376255.1 Alphaproteobacteria bacterium | reverse complement strand
TGTCCTCGGTTGCGGAGCGGGGACGGACGGGAGTGCAGCCATGCGCGCGGACAACTGGGGCTGGCGGGCCAGGATCGGCACGTTCATCGTCGGCAACGAGGCGGTGCCGGAGGCGGAGTGGTGGGCCATGGCGTCGCCCGGCGTGTCCGTGCATGCCGCCCGCGTCTCGGCGCCCACGCCCTGGGCGACCTGGAACCACGACCGCAGCGCGGTGGCGCTGGCGGACGACATGGTGCGCGGGGCAAGGCAGTTCGCCGCCATGAGGCTGCAGGCGGTGGTGGTCGGGCACAGCTCCAGCTCCATCCTGGGCGGCGAGGGGTGGGACGAGGCGGTGGTGGCCGCGCTTTCCTCCCTGCTGCCCGGCGTGGCGGTCTCCACCAACGGGATCGACTGCATCGCCGCGCTGCGCATGCTGGGCGTCGTCCGCCCGCTGCTGGTGCTGCCGCCGTGGTTCGGCCTGCCCTTCCTGAACCAGGCGGCCGCCTATTGCGCGGCGCGCGGCGCGGCGCCCGTGCGGACGATCCGCTACGATCCCGGGCCCGGCTGGCGCGACCTGCCGCCCGGCGAGCTCTATGCCCACGGCTTCGCCCAGCAGATCGCCCCGCTCTACGAGCAGGTGCGGGCGGCCTGCCCCGATGACGCGGATGGCGTGCTGCTGGCCGGCACCGGGTTCCGCTGCGTCGGCGTGATCGAGGCGCTGGAGCGGGATCTCGGTCGGCCGGTGGTCACCGCCAACCAGGCGAGCCTGTGGCATGGCCTGCGACAGGCCGGGGTAAGGCCGGCGGTGGAAGGCTACGGGGCGCTGCTGCGCGCCGCGCGATAGAACGGCTTCGCGCCGCGAAAACCTTCCCGGGAATGTTTTTGCCGCCTGCGGCTGCCCGCTCATCCACAGCTGCGTGGTCCACAAAACAGGCCCGAGCAATCCGGGCTCCATCCCCGATGGCTCATAATCTGCCGAGAAAACCACGCTGGATCGTTATTTCCGGATCGTTATTTCCCCGGGACGTGTACTGCGAAGGGCAGATGAAGCAACCGGGGACGGAAGCAACCGGGGACGGAGCCCGGGTTACCTCGCTCCAGGATTGCCCGCTCGGCGTAATTCA
Source organism: Alphaproteobacteria bacterium (assembly GCA_040376255.1). Classification (GTDB taxonomy): domain Bacteria; phylum Myxococcota_A; class UBA796; order UBA796; family SXON01; genus JBEIQZ01. Next base: position 142 of record JBEIQZ010000927.1, on the reverse strand, counting down.
GGCTCAGGGAATAACGATCCAGCGTCGTTTTTGTATAGATCGACTTCTCCGCGCGTGCCCAGGGACACTGGAGCGTGATCTGGCGGAAGCTGCTGTGGCCTAGAAAACTACGCTGGATCGTTATTTGCTCTGGATCGTTATT
>JBEIQZ010000344.1:0-6820 GCA_040376255.1 Alphaproteobacteria bacterium | reverse complement strand
GCGGGGAGGGGAGGGCGGCGCCCCCCGGCGGGATCGCCTCCGCTCCGTCTGTGACCTCCAGCACCGGGGCGCCGGTATCTTCTGTGCGGATCGCGCGCGTCCCGTTCTCGACGACGCAGCCGGTGAGCAGAGACAGCAGCGTCGGCGTCAACAGCATCGGTACCCCCTGCGATCCGGAGTGCCGGCAGCGGCCCGGATCGATCACCGCCTGAGCTGCGCGGACGCCCCTCGATGCTTGCGCGTCGTCCCCCTCTCCGTTACTGCAACCGGCTTTCCAGAGGTGATCTTTGTCCCGCCGACCGATCCAGCGTACCGCGCAGATCCCCGGCCCCGCCTCCAGCGCCTTCGTCAAGCGCAGCGATGCGGCGGTCTCCCCGTCCTACACCCGCGATCACCCCCTGGTCGTCGAGCGCGGGGAGGGCGTGTGGGTAATCGACGCGGACGGGAACGAGTTCCTCGACATGTCCGCCGGGATCGCCACCACCTCCACCGGCCACTGCCACCCCCGCGTCGTCGCCGCCATCACCGAGCAGGCGGGCAAGCTCATCCACATGAGCGGCACGGACTTTTACTACCCGGTGCAGGGCCGCCTCGCTGAGCGGCTCTGCCGGATGCAGCCTGTCCGGGGGGACGCCTGCCGGGTGTACTTCGGCAACTCCGGGGCCGAGGCCAACGAGGCGGCGATGAAGCTCGCCCGCTACTTCACGCGCCGCCCCAACTTCATCGCCTTCCTCGACTCCTTCCACGGGCGCACCCTCGGCGCGCTCTCGCTGACGGCGTCCAAGGCCCGCCAGCGCGAGGGCTTCTCGCCGCTCCAGCCGGTGTTCCACGCCGTCTACCCCGACCCGTACCGCATGGGCGCCGAGGCCACCGCCCGCTCCCTCCACAGCATCCGCGAGCTGTTCCGCACCATCTGCCCCGCCGAGGACGTCGCCGCGATCTTCGTCGAGCCGATCCAGGGCGAGGGCGGCTACATCATCCCGCCCGACGACTTCCTTCAGGAATTGCGCCGCATCTGCGACGATCACGGCATCCTGCTGGTGTTCGACGAGGTGCAGTGCGGGATGGGCCGCACCGGGAAGATGTTCGCCTGGGAGCACACCGGCGTCAAGCCCGACATCATCACGCTGGCAAAGGGCATCGCCTCCGGCCTCCCGATCTGCGCCACCCTCGCCTCCGAGGAGATCATGCGCTGGAAGCCCGGCGCCCACGCCAGCACCTTCGGCGGCAACCCCGTCGCCTGCGCCGCCGCTCACGCCACGATCGATCTGCTCGAAGAGAGCCTCGTCGAGAACTCCGCCCGCGTCGGCGCGGAATTGCTCCAGATGCTGAAGGACGCCGTGGGGAACCACCCCAACGTCGGCGACATCCGGGGCCGGGGCCTCATGATCGGCGTCGAGATCGTCAAGGATCGCGCCACAAAAGAGCGCGCCCCCACCCTCCGCAACGAGCTGGTCATGGACGCCTTCTACCGGGGCGGCATGGTCATCCTCGGCGCCGGTCAAAGCACCGTCCGCTTCTGCCCCGCGCTCACGCTGAGCCGTGACGAGGCCGCGCTCTCCGTCGAGCTGTTCGCCAAGTCTCTCCACGCCCTCACCGCTTAAGACACTGTTCAAGATACGGAGTTCCCATGCCTAAGTTCAAGGGTGTCGACTTCTACAACACCGACAGTCTGCTCAGCGAAGACGAGCGCCAGATCCGCGACAGCGTCCGCGAGTGGGTCGATGACAACGTCATCCCCATCATCGAGAAGTGCTGCCGCGAGGAGCGGTTCCCCTCTGAGCTCGTCCTGCCGATGGGCGAGATGGGGATGCTCGGCGTCAACCTCTCCGGTTACGGCTGCCCCGGCCTCTCCAACGTCGCCTACGGCCTCGTCTGCCAGGAATTGGAGCGCGGCGACTCCGCGATCCGCTCCTTCGCCTCGGTGCAGGGCTCGCTCTGCATGTTCCCCATCTGGAAGTACGGCTCCGAGGAGCAGAAGAACAGATATCTGCCGCTCATGGCGCAGGGGAAGCTCATCGGCTGCTTCGGCCTCACCGAGCCCGACTTCGGCTCCAACCCCTCCGGCATGATCACCCGCGCCACCGACGAGGGCAGCCACTACGTCCTCAACGGCGCCAAGATGTGGATCACCAACGGCACCGTCGCCGACCTCGCCATCGTCTGGGCCAAGCTCGACGGCGTCATCCACGGCTTCATCGTCGAGAAGGGCGACCCCGGCTTCTCCGCGCCTGAGATGAAGGGCAAGCACTCGCTCAAGGCCTCTGTCACCTCAGAGCTCGTGTTCCAGGACTGCCGCATCCCCAAGGATCGCATCCTCCCCGGCGTGCGCGGCCTCAAGGGCCCGCTCTCCTGCCTCAACAACGCCCGCTACGGCATCTCCTGGGGCGCCATCGGCTCGGCGATGGCCTCCTTCGCCTCCGCCCGCGACTACACGCTCTCCCGCGTGCAGTTCGGCAAGCCCATCGCCTCCTTCCAGCTCATCCAGAACAAGCTTGCCTGGATGCTCCGCGAGATCACCAAGGCCCAGCTCCTCTGCGTGCAGCTCGGCCGCATGAAGGACGACGGCACGCTCATCCCCGAGCAGGTCTCGCTCGCCAAGATGAACAACGTCGATATCGCCCTGGAGATCGCCCGCACCGCCCGCGACATGCACGGCGCCAACGGTATCCTCGACGAGTACCCGATCATGCGCCACATGGCGAACCTGGAGAGCGTCAAGACCTATGAGGGGACGCATGACATCCACAATCTGATCCTCGGGAAGTGGATCACCGGGATCCAGGCGTTCGAGTAGGGTCGCTGATCTGGGCGGATTCAGCTTGATCCGGTCGTGCCGCTGGATAACGCCCGGGATCGGGGCTGTTGACGCGCGGGGACCCCGGGTCGCATGTCCGGGGCGATGCGCCCCGGCGCAGTGCGACCCCCGACGCCCCGCGCTACGCGCCCCGACCCTGGCTTGTCAGGGACGGTCGGAGCCGGACGGGCGCGGTGTCGTTCTATGACGGGATAGGGTCTCTGCGGGGTCGGGGTGAAGCTTCCTGGAATGTCACAGCGGATTGCCCTGCTGTCCCCATCGTGCTAGGGCGGGCTGCCTCGGGGTATCCGTGACTGCGCTGCTGCTCGCTCTGATGAATCCTGCTTCTGCCACCGAACTGACCTGGGAGGGATATTACCGGGCGCGCGGGCTGCTCTACAATTCCCTCTCGATGTCTGAGAGCAATGAGCTGTCGGAGGGGACGAGCAACTATTTTGACCACCGCCTGCTGCTGCGCCCGTCGTGGCTGCTGAGCCCGCAGGCGGCGATCCGCGCCGATCTTGACGTGCTGAAGCTGGTGCAGTGGGGACAGGCGGCGGACACCTGGACCGATCCGGTGACGGGGGAGCAGATCAGCTCGGCGCAGGCGGACGGGGTGGCGGTGGCGAACCCCGGCATCTACGCGGTGCGGGCGTGGGGCGAGGGCCGCTTTGATGTCGGGAGCGCGCAGATGCGGGTGGCGGCGGGGCGGATGCCGCTGCACTGGGGGAGCGGCATCCTGTGGAACGACGGGAACGCGGTGGACGGCGAGTACGGGGACACGGCGGATCGGCTGCAGGCGACGGCGCTGATCGGGCCGGTCTACGTGATGGGCGCCTGGGACGTCCAGAGCGAGGGCTTCGTCGGCGTGGCGGACGACATGCAGTCGGCCAGCCTCGCCTTCGCCTACCAGAGCGAGAGCGCCGGGGTGGGCTTCCTGTCCAACTACCGCTATCAGCCCTCGCTGGACTACCAGGCGTACACCGGCGACATCTGGGGCCGCGCCGATCTGGGGCCGGTGTTCGCGGAGGTGGAGATGGTCGGCGTCTTCGGCGCGGGCGACCTCGACACGGGGGCCAACGGCATCCAGATCAGCAGCCTCGGCGTGATGGCGCGCGGCGGGTTCGACGGGGAGAAGCTGGGCGCGGGCGTGGAGCTCGGCGTGGCCTCGGGCGACGCCGACGAGACCGACACCAAGCTCAAGTCGTTCACCTTCGACCGCGATCACAACATCTCGCTGATCCTGTTTGAAGAGACGATGCCCACGCTGGAGAGCAGCGTCGTCAACGACAGCAACGGGGGCCGCACCACCGAGGCCGCCCGCACCGGCGACGGCATCTCCAACGCCATCTACTTCACCCCGATGGTCAAGTACCGGTTCAACGACATGCTCCAGGCGCGCGCCTCCTGGCTGATCGCCACCCAGGCGAAGGGGCCGGAGGACGGGGTCGGCAACGGCTACGGCAACGAGTTCGATCTCGGGCTGCGCGTCGATCCGGTGCCGCACCTCTGGGGCGATCTGGGCGTCGGCTTCCTGCTGCCCGGCGGCTACTTCAGCGACTACAACGACGCGGATCTCGGCGGCGGCTTCAACCGGCCGGTCGTGGCGATCCGCTTCCTCGGCACGGTGGAGTTCTGATGGCAGCGGCGACGGGTTTCCACGGGGTCCACACCGCGCTGGTGACGCCCTTCGACGACGCGGATCAGCTCGACATGACCGCCTTTGAGCGGCTGGTGGAGCGCCAGATCGCCGGGGGCGTCCACGGGCTGGTCGTCTGCGGGACGACGGGCGAGACGCCGACGCTGGAGGAGGCGGAGTGGGCGCGCCTCGTCCGCGCGACGGTCATACAGGCTGCCGGGCGGCTGCCGGTGTGCGCCGGGGTCGGGACGAACAGCACGCGCACGACAATCGCAAAGATCCGCGAGGCGGCGGCGCTCGGGGCGGACAGCGGGCTGCTGGTGCTGCCCTACTACAACAAGCCGACGCCGGAGGGGCTGCGCGCCCATGTGGCGGCGGCGGCGGCGGCAGGGCAGGCGGCGGGGCTGCCGCTCATCGTCTACCACGTGCCGGGGCGCACCGGGCAGCGGGTTGGGCCGGAATTGCTGGGAGAGCTCTGCAACATCCCCGGCGTCGCCGCCTGCAAAGAAGCCACCGGCGACCTCACCTACGGCCAGGATCTGCAGCAGCACACCGCTGTCCCGATCCTCTCCGGCGACGACTTCACCTGGCTCCCGCTGCTCTCGGTGGGCGGGGCGGGCGTGATCTCGGTGCTGTCCAACGTGGCGCCCGCGCTGACGGTCGCGGTCTATGATGCGTGGCGGCGCGGGGACGCCGCAGAGGCCGCCCGCGTCCACCGCGCGCTCTGGCCGGTCGTGCAGTTCCTGTTCGCCCAGAGCAACCCCGTCCCGGCGAAGGCGATGCTGGCGGCGATGGGCCTCTGCAGCGCGGCCTGCAGGCTCCCGCTGGCGGCGGGGAAGGCGCCGCCGCCGGGGTTGATCGCGGGGCTCCGGTGACACCTCCAGCGACGGCTCCGCCGCTCCGGATCGGCGTGCACGGCGCGACGGGACGGATGGGCGCGCTGGTGCGGGCGGGGATCGAGGCGGCGCCGGATCTGGCGATCGCGTGGGCCTGCGGGCGCGGGGGGCTGGCGGGCCTCGGCGCGGCGGAGCGCGGGGCGGCGGAGGTGATCATCGACTTCTCCACCCCTGACGGCCTCCGGTCGCTGCTGGCGGCGGCGGCTGAGCAGGGGGTGGCGGTGGTGAGCGGGACGACCGGCGGGGAGATCCCGGAGACAGCGGCGATCCCGTTCCTGCATGCCGCGAACTTCTCCATCGGCGTGGCGGTGCTGGCGCGGCTGGTCGCGGAGGCGGCGCGGGTGCTGCCGGGGTTCGACGCGGAGATCGTCGAGATCCACCACTCTGCGAAGCGGGACGCGCCTTCGGGGACGGCGCTCCGGCTGGCGGCGGCGCTCCAGGGCGGGCGGGACGGGGCGGGGGAGCTGGTGAACGGGCGCAGCGGGCTGCGGGCGCCGGGGAGCATCGGCCTGCATGCGGTGCGGGCCGGGGACGTTATCGGCGAACATACAGTGCTGCTGGCGGGCGCGGGGGAGCGGCTGGAATTGCGCCACATCGCGAGCCAGCGGAGCGTTTTTGCGGGCGGGGCCATCACAGCGGCGCGCTGGCTGCGCGGGCGTCCGCCGGGGCGCTACACCATCGAGGACATGATCGCGGAGCGGACGGGTTAGCCTCTCCCGATGCACGCATGGGAGATCGCGGCCACCATCGGGACGGTCTGCGGGGTGATCGGGTTCAGGCGGTTCGGCGCATCCCTGGAGCGGTGGCTCGCGCTGCGGCTGCCGCCGTGGGCGGAGGGCTGGCGGCTGGAGGCGGGGCTGGCGCTGCTCCCGACGCTGCTCTCCCTGCCGGGGCTCTGGGCGTGCTGGGGCCGGATCTCGCCCTATCGCAGCCCGGTGGGGGCGGACTCGGACGGGAATTATGCGTCGGCGCTCGCGCTGGAGACGGGCAATTACGGGATGTATGAGGGGGATCGCTACCCGCTCTACCCGTGGCTCTGCTGGCTGGCCTCGCCGGGGGCGGCGCATGTCCACACCGCCGGTACGCTGCTCTCGATGGCGGCGACGCTGCTGATCGGGCCGGTCTGCTACGCCATCGGGCGGCAATTGGCGGGGCGGGGGCAGTGGGAGGGCAGGATCGTCGGGGTGTGCGGGGCGCTGATGGCGTACCGGATGCCGGTGATCATCGACAGCGGGCGGTCGTTCACGCCCTACCCGCTGATCGCGCTGCTCGATCTGGGGCTGCTGGCGCTGCTGCTCGGGCTGGCGGGCCGGCTGGATCGGGGCGGGCGCGGGGCGACCGTGGCGGCGCTCTGCGCGGGGGTCGGGCTGCTGGCGGCGGCGGCGATGGCGGCAGACCCGAAGCAATTGGTGGCGGGCCTCTCGGCGCTCGGGCTGGCGGCGCTGCTGGCGCTGGTGTCGGGGGCGGGGTGGCGGTGGACGGCGGCGG
>JBEIQZ010000483.1:0-4838 GCA_040376255.1 Alphaproteobacteria bacterium | reverse complement strand
GGGTGGGCCGGAGGCATCCGTAAGTTGTTTGTTTAGAGGGTCGTGGGGTTGGATTGCGGTCGTGGAGGCGATCCAGGGGGAATGAGGGGTGGGAGGCGATTTTCAGTGAGGGGGAGGGAATGAGGGGCGGGAGGCGATTTTCAGTGGGGGGAGGGAATGAGGGGCGGCGGTAGGCCAGCAGTGGAGGCCATTCTGTCCGGGAGATTCAGCGGCAGGGGAGGGAAGGTGGCGGCGGTAGGCCAGCAGTGGAGGCCATTCTGTCCGGGAGATTCAGCGGTAGGGGAGGACAAGGAGCGGCGATAGGCCAGCAGAGAAGGCAATTCCTCCCCACCGTCCACCTTTCGTCGCGTCCCCATGTTGTCACGTTTCGTACAGTTTCCGTCTTTAGCCTTTTGTCTTTTGCATTTTGTCTTTCCTCCGTGCCCTCCGTGCCTTCGTGCCTCCCAGACCGCCTTTCGCCTTTCGCCGTGCCGCCGTGTCGCCGTGATCCCTCTCCCTGGATATCCTCCCGCTCATGAGCCTCTACACCGTCCCTCTCCCCCTGAACGAGCCCGTCCGTCCCTACGCCCCCGGCACCCCTGAGCGCGCCTCCATCGAGCGTGAATTAGCCCGTCAGTCCGCTGAGATCGTGGAGATCCCGTGCGTGATCGGCGGTGTGGATGTCTACACGGGTCGCGTGCGTGAGATCACGATGCCCTGCGATCATCGCCACATCGTAGCCCGCGTGCATCTTGCGGGGGCCTGCGGAGGTGTCGCGGGCGGTTGTGGCGGCGAGGGATGCCCGTGAAGGCTGGAGCGGCCTGGGCTGGGAGGATCGGGCGGCGCTGTTCCTGCGGGCGGCTGAGCTGTTGGCGGGGCCGTGGCGGGATCGGGTGAACGCGGCGACGATGCTGGGGCAGGCGAAGACGGTGCATCAGGCGGAGATCGACGCGGCCTGCGAGCTGATCGACTTCTGGCGCTTCAATGTGAGCTACTATGAACAGATTTTAAAAGAGCAGCCTCCGGCGAACGCGGCAGGCGTCTGGAACCGGACGGATCATCGCCCGCTGGACGGGTTTGTTTTTGCGGTGAGTCCGTTCAACTTCACGAGCATCGCCGTGAACCTGCCGACGGCGCCTGCGCTGGTGGGGAACACGGCGATCTGGAAGCCTGCGCTGACCTCGGCGCTGTCCTGCTGGTATCTGTTCCGGATGTTGCGGGAGGCGGGGTTACCGGGCGGGGTGGTGAACGTGCTGCACGGGGACGGGCCGGAGATCGGGGGGCCGATCCTGGCCGAGCCGGAGCTGGCAGGGATCCATTTTACGGGATCGACGGGGGTGTTCCAGGGGATGTGGCGGGCGGTGGGGGAGAACATCGCGAATTACCGCAGTTATCCGCGCATCGTGGGCGAGACGGGCGGGAAGGACTTCATTTTTGCGCACCCGTCGGCGGACGCGCGGGCGCTCGCTGTGGCGATCGTGCGGGGGGGGTTTGAGTACCAGGGGCAGAAGTGTTCGGCGGCGAGCCGGGTGTATGTGCCGGACAACCTGTGGCCGGAGGTGCGGGAATTGTGCCGGGGGATGATGGCGGAGATGAAGCAGGGGGACGTGCGGGATCTGTCGAACTTCGTCGCGGCGGTGATCGACGAGCGGGCGTTCGTGAAGCACGGGGGCTACCTGGCGCTGGCGGGGGAGCAGGAGATCGTGGCGGGCGGGGGGGCGCGCCGGGAGGTCGGCTGGTTCGTGGAGCCGACGCTGGTGCGGGTGGACAATCCGCAGCACCGGCTGATGCAGGAGGAGATCTTCGGGCCGGTGGTGAGCGCGTGGGTGTACCCGGAGCGGGAGTGGGAGGCATGCACCGGGGTGGTGGATCGTACGGGGCCGTACGCGCTGACCGGGGCGGTCTTCGCGCGGGATCGGGCGGCGATCGCGCAGATGACGGCGGGGTTGCGGCATGCGGCGGGCAACTTCTACATCAACGACAAGCCGACCGGCGCGGTGGTGGGGCAGCAGCCCTTCGGCGGTTCGCGGGCCAGCGGGACGAACGACAAGGCGGGGGCGCCGCTGAACCTGCTGCGGTGGATCTCGCCGCGCACCATCAAGGAGACGTTCGTCCCGCCTTTGGACTGGCGCTATCCCTTCCTCGGCGCGTGAGCGCCTGCCGGGGCATAGACAGCTTGACAGCTTGACAGAGATAGCTTGACAGAGACAGCTTGACAGAGACAGCGCGTGCGGATATCGTCTTTTACCGGATCTGGAGTGGTGTACGACCATCGTCTGATCCTGGCGGATGTGATATTGCGCCAATGTTGGCGAGTGATCCAATCTTCCAGGCATCAAGGTGGTTGTTTCCGATGAGGGCACCACACCAACCGAGGGCAGCGGGGCGACATGTCTTTTCTGAAGACAGTTGCGGCATGCGGGCGGATACTCAGCGTGTCTCACGCAAGCCGCCCGGAGCTGACCCGCCGATGGCCCGGAGACTGTCTGTAGCACCCTGCGGTAACGACCCCGAGCGTCCGGGAGGACGACATAGATGACAGATGCACGTCAGGCCTGACAATCCCCTGATCGTTCAGGGCGATGGAAAGGTGTTGCTGGAGACGAAGCATGCGCGCCACGACGAAGTGCGCGACTTCCTCTCGCGGTTCGCGGAATTGGAGGCCTCTCCTGAGCACCTCCACACGTACCGGATCCATCCCTTGTCGCTGTGGAACGCGGCAGCCAGCGGGATGAAGCGGGACGAGATCGTGGAGGGGCTGCGGAAGCACTCGAAATTCGATGTGCCGCCGGACGTCCTCACTCAGATCGCGGAGACGATTGATCGGTACGGGCTCGTCCGGCTGATCCCGCACCCTGAGCCGGAGGCGGCGGGGAAGCTGCTGCGGCTGGAGTTCTCGACGGCCTATGTGGCGAAGCTGGTCTCGAAGGAGAAGAGCATCCGGGAGCTGATGGTGGAGGACGGGCGGCGGTACCTGTCGATCCAGATCGGCCACCGGGGGATCTTCAAGCAGCGCATGCTGCAGGCGGGCTGGCCGGTGGAGGATCTTGCCGGGTTCAGCGCGGGCGATCCGCTGGAGATGACGCTGCGGGAGAAGATGGCGGGCAGCCAGCAGCCGTTCATCGTGCGGGACTACCAGTGGCTCTCGGCGCGGCGCTGGTTCCAGGACGGCGGGCCTGCGGGCGGGAACGGGGTGATCGTGCTGCCCTGCGGGGCGGGAAAGACGATCGTGGCGATGGCGGCGATGAGCATGGTGAAGACGCACACGCTGATCCTGGCGACCAACGGATCGGCGGTGCAGCAGTGGGTGCGGGAGATCCTGGACAAGACCTCGCTGACGCCGGACGATGTAGGGGCGTACACGGGCGAGCGCAAGGAGATCCGCCCGATCACGGTGGCGACCTACCAGATCCTCACCTGGCGGGCGTCGCGGGATTCGGAGTTCGCGCACATCCACCTGTTCCGCGACCGGAACTGGGGGTTGATCGTCTACGACGAGGTGCACCTGCTCCCGGCCCCGGTGTTCGGGGCGACGGCGGATCTTCAGGGGCGGCGGCGGCTGGGGCTGACGGCGACGCTGGTGCGCGAGGACGGGCGCGAGGGCGACGTGTTCAGCCTGGTGGGGCCGAAGCGGTTCGACATGGCGTGGCAGGCGCTGGAGGAGAAGGGGTTCATCGCTGAGGCCAGGTGCTTCGAGGTGCGGGTGGACTTCGAGGGCGGCGGGGCGGCGGCCTATGAGCGGGCGCGCGAGATCGACAAGTTCCGGATGGCATCGACGAACCCGGCGAAGCTGAAGGCGGTGGATCGGATCGTCGCGCAGCACAAGGACGACAACATCCTGGTGATCGGGACCTACCTCGATCAGCTCAAGGAATTATCCCGGCGGCTCCGGGCGCCGCTCATCACCGGTGAGACGCCGGAGAGCCAGCGGAACGATCTGTACAACCGCTTCCGCAAGGGCGAGATCAAGCGGCTGGTGGTGAGCAAGGTGGCGAACTTCTCGATCGACCTGCCGGACGCGAACGTGGCGATCCAGGTGTCGGGTTCGTTCGGCTCCCGGCAGGAGGAGGCGCAGCGGCTCGGGCGCGTGCTGCGGCCCAAGAAGAACGGCGCGTTCTTCTATACAGTGATCACAACAGAGAGCAAAGAGCAGGAATTTGCTATGAAGCGCCAGCTCTTTTTGACCGAACAAGGCTATCGCTACCACATTCAGGAGTCGGGAAGCTGATGCGCAGAGGAAATGAGGAGGGGGCAGGCGGGCCGGGCAATCAGGGGCCGGGCAACCAGGGGCCAGGCAACCAGGGGGCGGGCAACCAGGGACAGGAGTTCGGGGAGGAGCGCCGCCGCCGCCGCCGTCGCCGCCGTCCCCGCGAGGATGTGCCTGTCGATGGCGAGGACAGGCGGGGCCGCCGCCCGCAGCGCGAGGACGTGGAGGCGCCCGGCGTTGTGCAGCCCGGCACCGGGAAGCTCGCCGTGCAGCGCCCGAAGACGCACCGCCGCCGCAGCAAGCCGATGGCGGGCATGGCGCGCCGCCGCCGCTTCGAGCGCGTGGAGTTGGAGGAGCTGATCCAGTGGTTCTCCCGCATCCCGGAGCCGCTGCTGGCCTCGCTCTACCGGGCGCTCGGCGGGCAGCCGGGCCGGGTGTCAGAGCATGAGCGCGTGGTCCACCTCACGGTGAAGGCGCTCGCGCAGGGCAGCCGCCTGTCGGGCCTGCTCACGCAATTGCACCAGCGCGACCGTCAGGCGCTCTCGGCGCTCGTCCAGAGCGGCGGGCTGGCGCAGGCGGAGGAGCTCCAGAAGGAATTGGTGCTGATGCTCGGCGGCCGCGAGGCGGACTGGGCGAAGATCCTCGCGACGCT
>JBEIQZ010000178.1:0-10266 GCA_040376255.1 Alphaproteobacteria bacterium | reverse complement strand
GGTGCGCGAGCAGCGGCGCGGCGAAGCGCCAGAGCTGCCAGGTGATCACCAGCCCGGCGCAGCCCATCGACAGGATCAGGATGGCGATCAGCGCCTGGTTGAGCGGGCTGAGCAGCGGCTTCCTGCGCTTGACGGCCCGCGTGAGGGTGCCTTCGACCTGGTTGTTGCGCACGAAGCGCATCTCGACGGTGCCGATCCGGATGCGATCGCCGGGGCTGAGCAGGTGGTCGCGGATGCGGTTCCCGTTGACGTAGCTGCCGTTGGAGCTGCCCCGGTCGCGGAGCCACCAGGCGCCCTCATGGAACACGACCTCCGCGTGCTCGCGCGAGGCCATCGGCTCAGGGAGTACAAGATCGCAGGAGGGCGCCCGACCCAGGATGAACGGCCGATCCGGCGTGAGCAGCAGATCCAGGCCGGTCATGCGGCCCATGCCGACGAGGTGGGAGATCTCGCGGAGGTTGTCGATGGCGGTGGAGGACTGGCCCTGCTGGAGGGTGATCTCCCCGGAGGGTTCAGGGCCGAGCAGGAACCGCAGCGTGAACCGATCGATCTGGATCTCGTCCCCGTCTCCGATCACCTGGCGGTCGACGCGGCTCCCCCGGTAGAACGTCCCGTTCCCGCTGGAGATGTCCTCGATCCACAGCCCCTGCCCGTCCACATGCAGGCAGGCATGCCGCCGCGACACCCCGACATCCGGCAGGATGATGGAGGCGTCTCCGGTGCGCCCGATCGTCCAGTCGCCGGGGTAGAGCGTGATCCGGCTCTGGCTCTGCCCGTCCTTCAGGATCTCGACCTCGACCTGCCGGTTCATGACTGCCGGAGGTACATGACCAGCGCGGTGAGGCTGATACCGAGCAGGAAGGCGGCCAATGCCACCAGCGGCCAGGGGAGCGACGGGCGATCCAGCAGGCCCATCGGCACCTCCCGGTCGTCATCGCGGCTGGCGATCGGGGGGGCGCTCACGGCGTGGTTCCGCATTGACACCTCGAAGGTGATGCTGCCGACCGTGACGCGGTCGCCCGGCTTGATCTGCTTGTTGTCCGGCACCCGGTTGCTGTTGACGAAGACCCCGTTGCGCGAGCCGATGTCCTGCACCCAGATCGCGTCGTTGTAGAGCAGAACCCGCGCATGCTGTCGGCTGATCCCGGCTTCTTCAATGATGATCTCGTTCCGGGGTTCGCGACCGATATAGAGCCCTTGCGTGGTGATCTCCCACTGTCGCCCGGACAGGGAGCCTTCGATCGCTTGCAGGACAGGCACTGGTTCCATCCATGTCAGTTTTGTCTACTCTACACCATCCGTCAAGGGGGCTGCAATCGGCCTGCCATCCCCCGTGTCCGGCGGGCGGGCGACCGGTTAAGCTGGCTGGCCTGGAGAACCCGATGAGCCGCTATCTGCCGCATGAGATCGAAGAGCGCTGGCAGCGATACTGGAAGGAGCAGGACACCTACCGCACCGACGAGGATCCGTCGAAGCCCAAGTTCTACGGGCTGGTGATGTTCCCCTATCCCTCCGGCTCCGGCCTCCATGTCGGCCACCCCAAGAGCTACACCGCCGTCGACATCGTCGCCCGCTACAAGCGCGCGCGCGGCTACCGGGTGCTGCACCCGATGGGCTGGGACGCCTTCGGCCTGCCCGCTGAGCGCCACGCCGTCCGCGTCGGCGGCCACCCCGCCGCCATCACCCAGCAGAACATCGCCAACTTCAAGCGGCAGCTTGAACGCCTGGGCTTCTCCTACGACTGGGATCGCGAGGTCAACACCTCCGTCCCCGACTACTACCGCTGGACACAGTGGATCTTCCTGCGCCTCAACGAGAAGGGGCTCGCCTACCTGGCGGACGTGGCGGTGAACTGGTGCCCCGCGCTCGGGACAGTGCTGGCCAACGAGGAGGTCGTGGACGGGCGCTACGTCGAGACCGGCGATCCGGTCGAGCGCCGCCTGATGAAGCAGTGGATGCTGAAGATCCCGCTGTACGCCGAGCGGCTGATCGCGGATCTGGAGGGGCTGGACTGGCCCCCCGGCATCCTCGACGCGCAGCGCAACTGGATCGGGCGCTCCGAGGGCGCGGAGGTCCGCTTTGAGACCCCCGCCGGGCCGCTCACCGTCTACACCACCCGCCCCGACACCCTCTACGGCGCGACGTTCTGCGTGATCGCCCCCGAGCACCCGCTGCTCGCCGCGCTGGCGCAGGCGTCGCCGCTCAACCCGGAGGTCGGCCCCTACGTCGAGGCGGCGAAGAACCGCGCCGATCTCGACCGCACGTCTGCGAAGGACAAGTCCGGCGTCTTCACCGGGAGCTATGCCGTGAACCCGGTCAACGGCGAGCCGGTGCCGATCTGGGTCGCGGACTATGTGCTGATGTCCTACGGCACCGGCGCGATCATGGCCGTCCCCGGCCACGACGAGCGCGACCACGCCTTCGCCGTCAAGTACGGCATCCCGGTGCTGCGCGTCGTCACCGCCTTGTCAGCGGGCGGCACGGGGGAGGAGAGCGCGCTGCCCTTCGCCGGTGAGGGCGTTGCGGTGAGCTCCGGCATCCTCGACGGGCTGACCACCGCCGCCGCGAAGGAGCGGATCATCTCCTGGCTGGAGGAGCGGGGCATCGGCCAGCGCAAGGTAAAGTACAAGCTGCGCGACTGGCTGTTCTCGCGCCAGCGCTACTGGGGCGAACCCTTCCCGATCGTGCACCTCGCGGACGGGACGGTGCAGCCGCTCTCCGACGAGGATCTGCCCGTCCTGCACCCGCCGCTCGACGACTTCCGCCCCACCGCCTCCGGCGAGCCGCCGCTGGGCCGCGCGGCGGAGTGGGTCAACACGACATGGCAGGGCCAGCCCGCCCGGCGCGAGCTGAACACGATGCCCCAGTGGGCCGGCTCCTGCTGGTACTGGCTCCGCTATATGGACCCGCACAACGACAAGCTGCCCTTCTCCCCGGAGCAGGAGCAGAAGTGGGGCCCCGTCGATCTCTACGTCGGCGGCGCCGAACACGCCGTGCTGCACCTGCTCTACGCGCGGTTCTGGCACAAGGTCCTGTACGACTGCGGCATGGTCCACACAAAAGAGCCGTTCCAGAAGCTCTTTAATCAGGGGATGGTGCTGGCCTACTCCTACACCGACGCGGCAGGGACGTTCTACAGCCCCGAGCAGGCCGAGCAGCGCGACGGGCGGTGGTTCGTCAAGGGGACGGAGACGCCGCTCAGCTCTCAGATCGAGAAGATGTCCAAGTCCCGGCTCAACGTCGTCACCCCCGATGACATCGCCAACGAGTTCGGCGCCGACACGCTCCGCATGTACGAGATGTTTATGGGGCCGCTCGATCAGGCCGGGCCGTGGCAGACGGCGGGGGTGCAGGGGATCTACCGGTTCCTGGAGCGGGTGTGGCGCCTGTTCATCGACGATCAGGATCAGCTCCGCACCGGCGCTGCGATGAGCGCCGAGGCTGTGCGCGCCCTCCACCTCGCGGTCAAGGAGACCACGACCGCCATCGAGGGGATGCGCTTCAACACGCCCATCGCCAAGATGATGGAGCTCGTCAACGCGGCGAAGGGCAACCCGCTGACCCCGGAGGCGCAGAGCGCCTTCCTCCGCATCCTCCACCCCTGGGCGCCCCACCTCGCTGAGGAGCTGTGGCGGCGCTGCGGCAACACCGCCTCCGTCTACGGCCAGCCGTGGCCGGAGTGGGACGAGGCGGCGCTGCAGCAGGAGACGCTGGAGATCGCGGTCTCAGTCAACGGCAAGCTGCGCGGGACGATCCGGGCGGCGCGCGGGCTGGATCGCGAGGCGCTGATCGCGCTGGCGCTCGGCAACACCGGGGTGCAGAAGCACCTGGAGGGCAAGGAGCGGCTGAAGGACATCGTGGTTCCGGACAAGATGGTGAACTTCGTGGTGAAGCAGTGATGTGCCTGCTCGCGGTGATGCTTGCGCTGGGGTGCGGCGCTGAGGGGGAGCCGGCGGCGCCCCCAGCTCCGGCGCCCGCAGCCCCGGCGCCCGCAGCCCCGGCGTCGCCTTCAGTCCAGGCGCCCGCAGCCCCGACGGCGTCTGCAGCCCCGGCGGCGCCGTTCGATCCGGCGACGATCCCGGCGACCGGCAGGGTGACGCTCCCGGACGGCCTCACCATCGACATCACGGCGGAGGGGCAGGTAACGGTCACCGCAGCGGACGGCGGGATGGTCAGCCAGTCCGTGTTCGGCGCGGGCGGCGGGGGCTTCAGCTACCGCCAGTCCGTCACCTTCATGCTCGATCTCCAGCAGCGGGTGAAGGCCGGAGATCCGGCTATGGTCGCCGATCTTATGGATTTTCCGCTGCGGGTCAATACCGGCGGCAAGCCGCGCATGGTGAAGAACCGCGAGGTGTTCATCCGGGACTACGCCCAGATCCTCCCCTCCAGCGTCACCGCCCGCGTCCTGTCCGCCGACCCCCGCGTCCTGTTCTGCAGGATGGAGCAGGTGATGCTGGGGGACGGCGTTTTGTGGGCGGGCGGGGACGCGACGATCCTGCGGGTGCAGTCGATCAACCTCTGATCGGTTCTGCCTGCTCTACCGCTCCCAGCCGTTCGCCTGCCCCAACAGGCGGCCTGCGCTCCAGGTGATGAGACCCGGCGGGAGCCAGAGGCTGAGCTGGGCGTTGATCCAGTTGATCCAGCCGGGGATCACCTCGCGGCGCCGGGCGAACATCCCGGCGAGGCCGATCCGGGCGACGGTGTCGGCGTCGAGGATGGACATGTCCATGAGGCGCGGCGTCTTCGCGTGGGCGACCTCGTTGAATTCGGTGCGGGTGATGCCGGGGTAGAGCGTGGTGACGGAGACGCCGGTGCTGCGGAGCTCATAGCGCAGCGCCTCCGAGAAGCTGCGGACGTAGGCCTTGGTGGCGGCGTAGGAGGAGACCCAGGGCGATGGCAGGAAGGCGGCGGCGGAGGCGACGTTGAGGATGTAGCCGTCGCGGCCCTGCATCTCGCGGGCGAACAGGCGGGTGAGGTGGGTGAGGCTGTGGACGTTGAGGCGGAGCATCTGATCGAGGGCGGCGGGGTCCATGTCGAGGAAGCGGCCCTGCATGCCGCTCCCGGCGTTGTTGATCAGCGCGTCCACCTGCCAGGGGCGGGCCGCCTCAAAGAGCTGCTGCGCGGCGTCAGGGGCGCTGAGATCCTGGGGGATCAGGTGGACGCTGATGTGGTGGGCCGCCTCCAATTCCGCCTTGAGCTGGGTGAGGCGGTCGGTGCGGCGGGCGACGAGGATCAGGTGCCAGCCCTGCTTCGCGAGCTGGCGGGCCATGGAGAGGCCGATGCCGCTGCTGGCGCCGGTGAGGAGGGCGGTGGACATGCGGATCAGGCCGGGAGGGCGTCGGTGCGGGTGTCTGCCTGTGCGGCCTCGGGGCGGCGGGGGCGCGGGCGGATCGGGATGGGGATGCGGTGGAGGTGGAGGTAGTTGGTGGAGAGGGCCCAGTTCTCGTAGTAGGTGCCGAACAGGCGGTCGAAGACCGAGAAGGCGGCGGCGTGGTTGACGAAGTGGCCGCGCAGGCAGTGGTGGAACTTGTGGGCGTGGTTGTCCATGAAGATCCAGCTCAACCAGCCGATGTTGTAGGTGACGCTGGTGTGGTCGGTCGCCTGCAGGGCGAGGATCAGGAAGTAGGCCGTCCAGGCCCCGGCCAGGTCGAGGCCCAGCAGCCAGGAGACGAGGACGGCGGCAGGCTGGAAGTGGATGAAGCAGGTGTCGGCCAGGGAGGACTGGTTGCCCCGCAGGAAGTCGAGCTGAGTGACTGAGTGGTGCGCCCAGTGCTTCTGACGGTAGAAGCGGAGGATCGGGTTGGGGGCCGTCTGGTGGCACATGATCCGGTGGATCCAGTAGTAGCAGAAGTCGATCCCCACCACCCCGAGGCCGATCTTCCACCAGGCGTTGGAGACCGAGGCCCACGGCGAGACGTGCGAGAGCAGCCACCACCCGGCGGTCACGTAGGCGCCGCCGATCAGGATGCCCTTCACGAACACCATGAACAACCCTTCAAAGATCTCGCGCGTAGTCGGGGGCGGGATGTCCACCGAGGCGTTGCGCTTCTCGTCCCACACCGTGAGCGCAGTGAAGAAGCCGGAGACGCCCAGGAACACCAGCAGGGCGTTGGTGAGGGTGACCCCGACCAGCGACAGCAGCAGCACGCAGGCCACCGGAGATCCCAGGTGCATGATGCTGCCGAGGATCGCGTTGCCGCGCTGCTCAGGGGGGACCTTCGGGAGGGGGAGGTGAAGGAAATTCTCTCGCATGAGGCTCCAGTCGCGGCGCTGAGGGAGAGGGTGACACGGATTTTCCAGTTGGTCAAGTGATGATCCCGGAAAAGCAGGAGGCGCGAGGATAAGTTATAGAGTCCAGATGCGCATGATCGGGATCGGGATGGTGTTCGGAGCGGTGTGGTCGACAGGCTGTGCGGGCGGGGACAGCGCCGGCCCGGGGGACAACGCCAGAGACAACGCCGGGGACAGCGCCGGGGACAGCGCCGGAGACAGCGGGGACACCGGGGAGCTCCCGGTGCCGGAGCGGACGGCGTGGACGTTCCTGGTGTACATGGTGGGGGACAACGATCTGGAGGAGGCGGTCCAGCACGACCTGAACGAGCTGGAGCGGGGGATGCCGGGGGAGGACGTCCAGGTGATCGTGCTGGCAGATCGGGCGGAGGGCTACGAGGACAACGGCGGCGACTGGACGGAGACGCGGCTGTACCGGATCCGGCCCGACGAGAGCTGGACGAAGGTGCGGTCGGAATTGGTGGAGGTGTGGGGGGAGCGGGACATGGCCGATCCGGCGACGCTGGCGGAGTTCCTGGCGTGGGCGGGGGCGAACGCCCCGGCGGATCAGTACGCGCTGGCGCTGTGGGATCACGGGACGGGCTGGTACGCGGACGGCGGGCAGCCGCCGCCGGGCATCGGCTGGGACGAGAGCTCGCAGTCGGATCTGTCGGTGGCGGAGGGGGAATTGGCGGCGGGGCTGTCGGCCTTCGTGGAGGCGGAGGGGCCGATCTCGGTGGTGGCGTTCGACGCCTGCAACATGGCCTCCTTTGAGGTGGCCTACGCGCTCGCGCCCTACGCCTCCTACATGGTCGGCGCGCAGACGACGGTGGGGATGGAGGGCCTCCAGTACGATCTGGCGGTGGCCGCGCTGACCGCCGATCCGGAGATGGACGGGGCTCTGCTGGCGGTGCAGATGGCGCAGGCGCCGGTGGAGGTGGCGGGGGAGTGGACGTTCTCGGCGCTCGATCTGGGGGAGATGGTCGGGGTGCGGGAGCGGCTGGACGCGGTGGCGGCGGCGGCGCTGGCCGATCCGGCGGCCTGGGAGGCGCTGAAGGCGGCGCGGGCGCAGGCGCGGGGCGCGGAGCCGGGGGAGTTCTACCGCCTCAGCTACCTGGACTTCTACGACCTCTCCGGCGCGATGGGGGCCGACGCGCTGATCGGCGCGCTGGACGGGGCGGTGCTGGGGGACTTCAGCCAGCCGGAATTTGCGTGGACGGGCGGCATGAACATCTATGCCGACACCTGGGGCATGTCGATCTACCAGGACGGGGCGGGGGCGACCCGGGCGCAGGACGGGCAGTGGGACGATGTGCTCCGGCAGCTCTGGCTGGAGGAGCGTCCGTAGCGCAGACGGCGCGGCCTGTATATGGCGCGTAAAAGTCCTGCCGGGATTGCCTGAGCGGGCCGGGTGCGTGTCAGAGAGGAGAGGAGGTCGTAGATGAACATGCTGTTGCTGCTGGCGTGCGCCGCTGACGGTGCGAAGTCCCCCGAGACCACGGACACCGGCGCGCCGGATCAGACCTGGGCCGGGACGCTGATGACCTCGGTGGAGATCGCGGAGAGCGCGTTCAACCCGCTGGCCGGGATCGTGACCGTCGCGCTCTCCGAGCCCGCGACGGTGACGGCGGCGTGGGACTGCGGCGGGCGGACCGGCTCGGACAGCGCGGAGATGGACGGGGGCGGGACGCTGGAGATCTGGGGCGTGCGCGCAGAGACGGACTGCGCGGTGTCGATAGCGGCCGCCCCGGCGGGCGGCGGGACGACGGAGGAGGCGGCGCTCGGCTGGACATCGGGGAGCCTGCCGGCGGGGCTGCCTGAGTTCTCGGTGGAGCAGGGCGCGGGCTCGATGGCGGCGGGGATCACGCTGCTCGGCCCGGTGCCGAAGCAGGGCGACCGGGATCTGCTCGACTACTACGGGATCGGCGTGGACGAGGACGGCGAGGTGGTCTGGCTGTACACCGACGCAGACGGCGCCGGACAAGACCACTATGTGCGGAGCATGGGCGACGGCACGATGATGCTGCTCTACGATCAGCTCGTCCGCCGGATCACGCCGGGCGGGCAGACGATCGCTGAGATCGGCAGCGGGCAGATGGGGGTCAGCCACCACGACGCGCTGCCGCTGCCGGACGGCGACGTGCTGTTCATGGTGAACGAGTCGCAGACGGTCGATGTGCCTGAGCTTGGCGGCGCCGTCACCCTGGTCGGGGACGGGCTGGCGCGGGTCAGCCCCGCCGGGGAGGTCGTCTGGACGTGGTCGACCTTCGATCACCTCGACACCCAGCGCTTCCCCGGCGAGCTCTCCCAAAATCGGGCGATGAGCGGCAGCGGGCTGGACTGGACGCACGGGAACGGGCTGGCGCTGTCGCCGGACGGGAATTCGGTGCTGTACTCCTCGCGCAGCCAGTCGTGGATCGTGAAGATCAGCCTGGACAGCGGCGAGGTGGAGTGGATCCTGGGCGAAGACGGCGACTTCGCCCTCGACCCGGCGGGCGCCGGTGGCGGAGAGAGCGGGTGGTTCTACAACCAGCACGCCCCGGAGATGCAGGCCGACGGCACGATCCTGATCTACGACAACGGCAACGAGCGCCCCGGCGGCGAGTCCACCCGCGCCGTCCGCTACCAGCTCGACGAGCAGGCGATGACCGCCACCGAGATCCTGAGCTGGGAGGCGCCCGTCTTCACCTTCCGCATGGGCGACGCCAACCTGCTCGCGGACGGGAACCTGATGATCAACGTCGGCTCCCCGGATCAGGGGGACGCGCAGGTCGTCGCGATGACCACGGCGGGCGAGGAGATCTGGACGCTCACCGTCAGCGGTACCGACGCCTACCGCGCCGAGCACCTCGCCTGGGAGTGAGCCGCAGCGGGCCGCCCGGCCGTAGCGGTCGCGCGCAGGCTGTGGTACCAGAGGGGCATGTACGCTCTCCTGATCTGGTCCGCCTGCGTTGATGACGATGGGGCCGATGTCGCAGCGACCTCAGAGTCCGATCCCGGCGAGGCGCTGACCTGGGCGGGGGAGGGGCTGCGGGTGGAGGTGGCGGAGGCGCCGCAGAACCCGCTGGCGGCGCTGGTGGCGGTGGAGGTGGATCGCCCGGCGACGGTGGAGCTGCGCTGGGACTGCGCGGGCCGCACCGGCTCCCAGACCCGCTCCTTCCCCGCAGACGGCGCGCCGCTTATGGAGATCTGGGGCGTCCCGGAGCAGACCCGCTGCGACGTACAGCTCGACGCCACAGACGGGGCCGGTGACACGCAGCACGTGAGCGGCCTGACCTGGGTGTCGGGCGGGGCGCCTGAGGAGCTGCCGGAGACGAGCGCCGCGCCGGGCGGCGCGCCGGGGATCACGCTGATCAGCCCGGTGCTGGGGCCGGACAAGCAGGAGGCGGAGTTCTATGTGTACGGCGTGGACGGGGACGGGGCGATTGTGTGGCTGTACATGTACGCCGGGGAGCCGAACCTCGACCGCTACGTGCGGGACATGGGCGACGGCACGATGGCCGTGCTGCTGGAGCATTCGCTCCGCCGGATCACGCCGGGGGGGCAGACGATCAGCGAGGTCGGCAACGCGGACATGGGCCTGAGCCACCACGACGCCCTCCCGCTGCCGGGCGGTGACGCGCTGTTCATGATCAGCGAGAGCCGGATCGTCGACGTCCCGGCGTTGGGCGAGGTGCCGGTGGAGGGGGATCGGCTGGTGCGGGTGGCCGGCGGCGCGGGCGGGGCGGCGGCGGGCGCGATCGTCTGGGAGTGGTCGGCCTTCGATCACCTCGACACACAACGCTTCCCCGGCGAGCTGTCCCGCAAGGAGGGCAAGAACGACGAGGGGCTGGACTGGACGCACGGGAACGGGCTGGCGCTGTCGCCGGACGGGAATTCGGTGCTGTATTCGGCGCGGAACCAGTCGTTGATCGCCAATATCTCCCTCGATACCGGCGAGGTCGGCTGGATCCTGGGCGACGGCGGCGACTTCGCCCTCGACCCGGCGGGCGCCGG
>JBEIQZ010000298.1:0-7674 GCA_040376255.1 Alphaproteobacteria bacterium | reverse complement strand
GGCTGGCGGGCAGGACGCGCCGCTCGGCTGGCTGGAGCCGGACATGGAGTGGCTCTGCCGGCCGCCGCCGGATCGGGAGTGGCTGGTGCGGACGGTGGGCGGGGTGGGGTTCCTGCCGCGCGGGGAGGTCGGGCTGCTGGCGGCGCCGGGTTCGAGCGGGAAGACCTGGGTGCTGGTGGCGCTGGCGCTGGCGCTGGCGACCGGGCGATCCTGGCTGGGGATGTCGACGCACGCGCGGGCGGGGCGGGTGGCGCTGGTGCTCGCTGAGGAGACGTCGGACGAGCTGCGGCGGCGCGTCCAGGCGCAGGCGGCGCTGATGGAGATCGATCCGGCTGAGCTGATCGGGCGGCTCCGCATCCTCGCGCGGGAGTCCGTGCCGGGGCCGCTGCTGCTCGGGGCGGAAGGCGCGCACGCGCCATCGCCGTTCGGGCGCAGGCTGCAGGCCGATCTGGAGGCATGGGCCGCGTTGGGCGCAGCAGAGGGCGCGGCAGGCGCCGGGATCGATCTGGTGATCCTCGATCCGCTCACCGGCTTCGGCGCACCCGACTGCGAGGTCGACAACAACGCGGCCACCGCCACCATGCGCGCCGTCGAGCAGCTCACCCGCCTCCCCGGCGCCCCCGCCGTCCTCGTCGCCCACCACACCCGCAAGCAGAACGCCGCCGAGCGCAGGAAGGGCGAGCCGATGGACATCGACGACGTCCGGGGCGCCTCGGGCCTCGTCAACCGCGCCCGCTGGGCTGCCGTGCTCTCTCCGGTCGCCGCGCCCTGGGAGGGCGTCCGGATCAGCAGGATGGACGTGCTGAAAGCCAACTACTGCCCGCCCCTCCAGCCGGTGCTCCTCGGCCACTTCCACGGGGGCCGGGGCGCCGTCCGCGCCTGCATGCCCGACGAGCTCCGCCAGATCCCCGGCTGCGAACCCCGCAGGCCGGATGTCCCCGCCACCTACCGGGCGATCGTCCTCTCCGGCGCTCCTGACGCCCCCGACACACCCGGCGACTCTGACGGCGCCTCCGGCGCTCCTGACGGTGCCCCCGGCGCCCCTGACGCGCCTGACGCGCCCGATGCTCCCCACGTCGGCGCGCCGCACGCCGACGCGATCAGCCCGGAGGTCGCTCCGGTCAAGGCGCCTCCCCAGGCTGCGCCCTCCCCGCAGGTCGCGGCTCCCTCGCAGGTCGCGGCTCCCCCGCAGGTCGCGGCTCCCTTGCAGGTCGCGCCCGCCCCGCAGGCCGCGCCCTCCCCGCAGGCTGCGGCTCCCCCGGCGGAGCCTGACGCGCCGATCCGCAGAGCGAGGCCGGTATGATCCCGATCCACTGCAGGCAGAGGAGACCTTCATCCCGGTGGAGGGGACCCTCATCCGGCAGCTCCGCTGCCACCTTCTCCCACAGGGAGAAGGGACAGAAGACAGGTCGGCTCCCCCATGTCTGACTCCAACTGGCTCATCTGGGCTGCTTCGCGGATCTCGCAGGATGGGGCTTCGGAGATCGCGCGCGTCGCCATACGGACGTTGCGCGCCCGCCTGGAGGGGGAGGAGGCGGCGGATCTGGATCGGGAGATGCAGGGGGGCCACCACCTGGTTCCGGCGATGGTGCAGGCGATCGGGGAGCTGCGGTCGGTGATGGCGTCGATGGCGGCGGCGGGCGGGGCGCAGCGGATGCCGGAGGTGCCGGAGGGGACGGTGCCGGACGCGCCGGTGATCCGGTTCGAGAGCGATCTGCCGTTCACGATCCTGCACGGGACGCTGGTGGAGATCCTGGGGGGGATCGGGACGGAGGGGACGCTTCAGCGGCAGAGCCTGATGGACGGGGCGGACCCGGCGGCGGGCGGGCTGATCCGGATGCGGGAGGAGTGGGTGGGGCTGCCGGAGGCGGCGCCGCTGTGGTTCGGGATCTACGATCAGGGCGGGGAGGGGCTGCTCTACCGGGTGAGCGTCCCCGATCCGGCGACCTGCCGGGCGCTGCGGCGGCTGGCGATGGCGCTGTGGCAGGACGTGGTGCGCCCGGCGCTCGGGCAGGATCAGGAGCGCCCGGTGGCGCTGCCGATCCACGTGACGGACGCGCTGCTGGGGGGGCCGCTCCGGGCGATCCGCGCGGAGCACCGGGCGCAGGGGACGGTGCTGGTGCGGCGCGACGGGATGGAGGTGGAGATCGCCTCCGGCATCCACACCGGCCCGGCGCTGGACGTGAACACGGTGCGGGCGCTGATCGAGCGGGCGGCGCGGGAATTGCGCGGCGTGCGCCCGCTGCGGCTGATCCCGTGGCTGGCGGCACAGATCCAGCAGCGGGAGCACGAGGACAGCCCGCTGATGATCGAGGGGGGCGCGACGACGGTGGCGAAGGCGCTCGGGGAGGACGAGAGCGAGGGCGCCTCGGCGTACCGGGCGCTGCTTCACGTGTTCTCCAGGGTCTATCTGCACACCCAGCACTGGACGGGCCAGCTCTACGCGCTGGAGGAGGAGCGGGCGGTCGGGCGGCGCAAGGCCCGCATCATCATCCGGCCGGGGCGCCCGCTGCTCTCAGGCCGGGTGCGCACGCTGTTCCCCGCCGGGGAGCGGGAGCTGGTGCCGCTGCCGCTGGAGCTGCCGCCGCTGGGGATCGAGGGGCGCGGGATCGGGAACCGGGGGCGCTTCTGGTGGCGGGTGCTCGTCGAATTGCGGATGAACGCGATGGACATCTCGGAGGGTCAGGGGGCGCTGCTGCCGCTGGACGCGCTCCGCCGGATGGCCGATCAGGTGGAGCTGGATCGATCCCACGTCGAGCCGACGCTGCACGCCCTCATCGAGGGGAAGGCGCTGTCCGTCGTCGACCGCGACCGCTACGAGATCGGCGCGCTGTTCCCGGAGTACCGGGAGATGCTGGTGCAGGCGGGGCAGCGCGAGCACTCAGGGCAGCGGGCGGGCGAGATGAGCGCGAAGAAGCGGGCTGACCGCTGGGAGAAGCGATGAGGACAACAGCGTGGCTGGCGCGGGACGCGGCGGCGGGGTGGGGGGCCGGGGTGCTGTTCGCGGCGCTGGCGCCGATGCTGGGGGCGCTCTACGGGGTCTCTCCGCTCCTGCTGGTCGGGCTGGCGCTTGTAAATGCGGCCTACGGTGCGGCGGGGCTCTCTATGCTGGCGCGGGTGGCCTGCGGGGAGATGGCGGCGCCGCAGGCGCTCGGGCGGATCGCGGCGGCGAACCTCGTATGGGCGGCGCTCTGCGCGCCGGCATCGGCGGCGGCGCTGTGGTCGGGGCTGCCGCTGCTGGCGGCGCACCTCTTCGTCGAGGGGGCGGTGGTGGGCGCGCTCGGCCTCTATGAGCGGCGCATGATCCAGAGCGGGACACGATGAGGATGGTGGTGTCTGTGTGGTATCTATGTGGTATCTGACCGGTATCTGATTGGTGTCTGTGTGGTATCTTTTCGGTATCCGATCGGCATGAGCCGTCCTGCTCAGGCTCGTCCCGCCCGCCGCACACGCCCCGCGAGCCACAGTGTGACTGCTGCCCAGGCTGCCGCCATCGATCGCGGCGCAGCGGCGCAGCCGGTCACGCCGTCATCGACGTGTTCGCGGAGCGCGGCGACCGGATCGCCCCCGAACACGGGCGCGAGCTCGATCGACACCGCCTTCGGATCATCGGGGCTCGCGACGTGCAGGAACGCCGACTGCGCGGGCGCGTCCTCCGGGCACCGCGCGTCCCCGCCGAGATCGCGTCCAGCCTCCAGCCCGCGCAGGAGGCGCTCCGCCAGCGTCTCCCCCTTCGCGCCGATCATCGCCGCATACGCCGCGTCGAGCGCCTCGGTGGTGCGGAGGGTGTTTCCCTGCGCGCGGAAGGTGTCGCCGCCGACCTCGCCGTGCCCGTCCTCCACCTCGGCGCCGGTGAACCCGGCGGAGGCCCCGGCGAAGCCCACCACCCCGTACTGCCGGATCGCGGTGCGGTCGTCGTCAAAGTCTCCACCGACATCGGTGGTCAGCTCCCCGATGATGGCCTCAGGTGTGTCGCCCGCCGCGAGGCGCTCCACGGCCAGATCCCGGCCCGCGAGGTTCGAGGCGTACTGCGCGACGACAGCGCCGTGACCCGGCGACAGCCCGGCCACCTGCCAGACAAACGGCCCGCAGGTGGCGCCGGCGACGCCCACCTCCTGAGTGTCAGGGTCGATGCCGATGACGGTCCATGTGGCGGAGGCGGGGGCGAGGAAAATCAGGACGATCAGCATGCGGGAACACGCTCCATGCTTCCTGTTATCATCCTGCTGTCATTTTCAGAGCGCCGGCCGCTCGCCTGGAATCAATGTTGCGGCGCGAGGCGGGCCGGACAGGCCGATGGTGAAGGTGCTGTCCGGCGGCTGGGATCGCTGAAGGGCGGAGCCGTGGATGGCGGCGTGAGCCTGAGGGTCAGCGGCGGAAGGAGGCGCTGTTACGAATGCTGGTAGTGCGCGTGGCCGGAGGGAAGCTCGCCGATGGCATCTGATGGCAATTCGATCAAAAGATCCTTGATAAACAGCAAGGAAAATGCCCCGAGTTCAGCGATCGCCACCTCCTCCCCGATCTCAGGCTCCTTGATGCGCTTGTAGGCCTACCGGATCTCGCGTGTGAGTGGATTGATCAGCCGCAGCTCAATAGAGCGGTGCGGGCCATACTTGCCGGGCGAGAGATACGCCTCGCGCCGGTCGGCAAAGAGGCGCATCGCGCCGTCGGCGCGGGATCGGGAGATATGGCAAGGCCGCGCCAGATCCACCCGCCACCACTGGATCTCGGGATCACATGCCAGCGCATGGTGAAAGCCGGTGATGTCCTCCCCATAGACGAGCAGCGGCAGGCTGGAGATGATGTTGAAGAAGGCGAACGCTGGGAGTAGCGCAGACCGCTCATCCGACACCATCCATATCAGGGCCGTCCCGGTCAGGATCAGCGCCGCCATCCACCGCAGGATCGTTCGGGATGAGGTGACGTACCGCCGCACGGCAGCGGGCGTCTTTGTGAGCGGGCGCGGTGCGGGGAGCAGCAACCAGCAGCGGGTGTCCTCCGAAATCGACATCACATAAGTATACCGCAGCGTGGCGGGCGCAGCCTCTATGAGCGCGGTGTGATGTCAGAACGGCTGAAGATCTGAGACTGAGAACCAGATGTCCCCGTCGACGCTCAGCTCGTCGTCCCAGCTCCCGCCGATGGGGTAGCGCACGTGGTCGGCGGTGCCGCATCCGTAGCAGTTGTACCAGTCCCCCGCCGGGTCGTTGACGATCCAGTCATCGCCGTCGTAGCCGACGATGGCGGTGACGTGGCCGGAGCCGGTCCAGTAGCCGTGCGCGACGACCGGCCGCCCGGCGTCGAGGTGGGCGCGGATCTGCGCGCGGGTGCCGGTGACGGTCCAGTCGGCGTAGAGGCCTTCCCACTGGTAGATCTGCGCGATCCCGGAGGGCGACTGGCCCTGCGCCTTGCCGTAGTCGAGGTAGAGCGCGTCCGGGGTCACGCGGTTCGCGCGCCACCAGTTGATCGCCATCGCGGTGGAGGTGATCCCGCAGGTGGCGCCCGGCTCGTAGCGGTTGTCGTACTGGTAGAAGTACGGGACGTCCAGCGAGACGCCGTCCGCCGGATCGGGCTGCGGGGTGATGGTCAGGGTGTCGGTGGCGACGATCTGCCCGCCGCTGTCCAGCCCATCGACCTGCACCTCGCGCGCGTAGCCGGTGCCGCTGAAGGCGTAGCTCACCTCCCAGCCGTCCACAGCGGGCCGCCACCGCTCCATCTCCCAGCCGTCCGCGCTCAGCACCAGCGTGTCGATGCCGCTCCCCTCCAGCCGGAAGGTGACCGGGTTCTGGACGGTGGCGCCGTCGGCCGGGCTCAGGAATTCCACAGAGACGGGCGGCTGCACGGTGATCGTCAGCGCGTCCTCCGCCACCGGCTGTCCCTGATCGTCGAGGCCGATGAGCCGGATGTCGCGCGGGTAGCCGGTGCCGCTGAAGCTCCAGGTGGACTCGGCGCGCGCGGCGGGATCCCAGGCGTCGAGCAGGTACTCCTCTGCGAAGAGCTGCACCGAGCGGACACCGCTGGCGCGGATCGTGAAGGTGACCGGGTTCTCCACCATCGCGCCGTCCGCCGGGCTCGTCAGCGCCACGGACGGCGTGGCCCGGCCGGTGTCCTCTGTATCGGTCTTTGCGCCGGTGTCTGCGCCGGTCTCTGCGCCCCCGCCCGGCCCGGCTTCGCCCTTCAACACAGCGTCGGGGTCTGGGCTGCAACCGGGCAGGAAGATCAGGCTGAGGCCGATGGCGGAGAACGGGTGTAAAAAAGAGCGCATATCTGCACCGGGATAGGAGGAGAGGCTATCGCGCCCTCCCGGATCGTCAATCCTGTGGCAGCCTGTTTTCGTCTACTGCGCCGGCCGTGATACCACCGGTTGATGGATCTGACCGCCCCCCTGTCCATCCTCAGCCGGATCGGTGAGACGCCGCTGGTGCCGCTCATGAAGATCGGGCGGGGCCTGCCGCACCCGGTGTTTGTGAAGTGCGAGCACATGAACCCCGGCGGCTCGATCAAGGATCGGATCGCGCTGGCGATCGTCGCGGACGCCGAGCGGCGCGGGGCGCTGGGGGCGGGGGCGACGCTGATCGAGGCGACGGCGGGGAACACGGGGATCGGGCTGGCGCTGGTGGCGGCGGGGCGCGGCTACGGGCTGGTGTGCGTGATGCCGGAGAAGATGTCCGCCGACAAGCGGGCCGCGCTGACGGCGCTCGGGGCGCGGGTGATCATCACGCCCAACGCTGCGCCCGCGCACCCGGACAATTTCCGCAACGTCGCGCGCCGGCTCGCGGAGGAGAACGGCTGGTTCCTCACCGATCAGTTCAACAACCCCGCCAACGTCCGCGCCCACGAGGACGGCACCGGCGCGGAGATCCTCGCGCAGACGGGCGGGCGGGTGGGCGCCTTCGTCGCGGGGGCCGGGACGGGCGGCACGATCAGCGGGGTGGGGCGGCGGCTGAAGGCGGCGCTGCCGGGGGTGCAGATCGTGCTCGCCGATCCGGTCGGATCGGGGCTCGCAGGCTGGGTGGAGCGCGGGGCGCCGGGGCCGGACAGCCCCTACGCCGTCGAGGGGATCGGGGCGTCCGAGGCGCCGGCGAACCTGCACCGGGAGGTGATCGACGCCGCCGAGCAGATCAGCGACGCTGAGAGTTTTGAGATGGCGCTCCGCCTGATCCGGGAGGAGGGGCTGCTGGTTGGCGGATCGTCGGGGACCAACGTGGCGGCGGCGCTCCGGGTGGCGGCGCGGGGCGGGCTGGACGGGCCGGTGGTGACGGTGCTGCCCGACGCCTGGGATCGCTACCGCACGAAGCCGTGGATGCAGCCGGGGTGGGCGGCGGGTGAACGTGGCTGACGCTCAGCCTGACGCTCAGCCTGACGCGCTGCCGCGATGGTGGCTGATCGCGCCCGCCGCGCTGCTGTGGTGCCTGTGCGCCTCCTCGGGGTGGGGGCCGGGCAGCTCCCCGGACAGCGCGAGCTACGTCATCGCCGCGCAGCGGATCGCCGAAGGGCTGCCGCCGATCAAGCTGGACGGGCAGCCGTTCACAGCCTGGCCGCCGCTTTTTCCGCTGGTGATGGCGCTGCTGAACCGCTGCGGGCTGCCGCTGCTGGAGGCGGGTCGCTGGACGAACGCGCTCTGCTTCGCCGGGATCGTGGCCGGGACGGCGCGGCTGGCGCGGCGGCGCGGGG
>JBEIQZ010000599.1:0-3516 GCA_040376255.1 Alphaproteobacteria bacterium | reverse complement strand
GCCTCCACCTCCCTCGAAGCCCTGGCGGCGGAGCTGGGGGTCAGTCAGCCGACCCTCTCACGGGTGGAGCGCGGAACACACCGCCCCTCGGCTGACACCGCGCGGGCGTTGGCTCGGTGGCTGGGGTGGACGACGGATCAGGTGCTGGATGCGGCGGAGGCACCGGCATCTGCGGGGACGACCTGAGCAGAACTGATCGTCGGATCACCGATTAGATGCCATCGCACCTTTCCCTGGAGGACACGATGCCCTCTCCGCCCCCGACCCTCACCACCTGGCTCGACCAGCTCGGCCAACGCTCTGACCGGGAGATCGCGCGCCTCTACGGCTGCCCGCAGAGCCGGGTGCGCCTCGAGCGCATACAGCGCGGCATCCCGGTCTTCATCCCGTCCCGTGTCTACCTGCCCGTGGCAACCTTTCGCGGCTCCTGCATCGACCCCTGGCTGCCGCTGCTGGGGCAGCTCTCCGGTCGCGAGATCGCCCGCCTGGCCGGGTGTACGAGTGCAGCGGTGAGCAACTACCGGCGCAGGCGGGGCATCCCTGCCTCCCGCGAGGGTGGCCCGGCCCCGACGCCGCCACCGCTCCCCGGCGTGACCGGCACCGGCACGCAGGTCTACGCGGTGGACATCGAGGAGGGCGGGGAGCTGGTGCGCTGGAACCTGTGTGCCGCGAGTTTCCCTGACGCCTGCGTGAAGCTCCTCGGCGTGCGGGGGCGCGTGCTGCGGCTGCGCTTCATCGGGGAGCGGTTATAGTGGCTCATCTGCCACGGCACAGGATAGGGAGAGAGCATCAACTGATGGCAATCAAGCCATCAGCGAGAGGGCAGGGGAGGCATGGGACACGGGAGAGGCACGCTGCACAACCAAACCGGTTCTGCATAGTCCTTCCCAGGACAGCACAGGTTAAGATGGAAGTAGAAACTTGATTTTCAAGTTTGAACCTGCATCGAAAAACCGGCATCCATCCTCATGACCCGCCGCCATATTTCTTGAAGCGGCTCGCCAATTCGGCCTACGGATAGGCCCGCAGCCACTCCCGGATCAAGGGGAGCGCCCAGCCTGTCCCTCCCGGCAGCAGCCCCCGCCACGCCCGATCCCGCGCCTCCGCCTGCCCCTCGACGTCGTGGGCCTTCCCCAGGAAAAAGAGCGCCTTCTGTCGCTGGCTGCCTGAGAGCCGGTGCCGGAGCGCCGCCTCGATATGGGCGATCGCGGGCGCCATGTCCTGCGCCAGCACCATGCCCCCGAACACCTGCGCCACCCCCAGGTTCAGCCGCCCGAGCGGCTCCTCCGGGTCAATCGACAGGGCCCGACGCGACGCCCGGTTGGCGGCCCGGATGTACTCTGTGGCGTCCACCGCCGGCTTGACGCCGCGCGCCCCGTCGAACAGGGTGTCCGCGTACAGCCCCCAGGCGCGGGCGTCCCCGGTCCGCACCGCCAGCCACGCCTCCAGCAGCCCCAGCGCCGCCGGACGCGCCAGCCCCGCCAGCCGCGCCTCCAGCGCCTCCGGCCCCCCGCCCTCCGGGAGCGGATCGGTGAGCGGCTGCCGCCGGATCACGGAGGGGCGCAGATCGTCCCACCAGCCCTTCCCCTTGCGCTCAGGGAGCAGGTTGTTGATCGCCCGGTAGATGGCGAACCGCTGGGAGACCGTATGCTCCTGCAGATCCGCCCGCTGCCGGTAGCGCGCCAGCCGCCGATCCACCGCCTCCACCAGCGCCGGGATGGGCGTCCCGGCGGCCAGCTCCGCCTTGACCTCAGTGAACAGATCGTGGAACAGCCGGATCAGCAGATCCAGCCGCGCCTGGATCACCTCCGCCCCCACCAGCGCCGGGCCGTGCCCGGGGATCAGCACCTCCGGCGCCCAGGCCCGGATCCGCTCCAGGAACCCGATCCACTGCCCGTCGTCCCGCAGCCCCTCGTCCAGGAACGGGACCCCGAGGTATGGATAGTGGAAGGTGGCGATCCCGTCACCGCAGGCCAGCACCTTCCGGCGCGGCCACCACACCACGCTGGCGTCCGGCGTCTCGACCCGGCCCAGCTGATGGGCCTCCAGCCGCTCCCCGCCCACCTCCACCTCCAGGCGCCCCTCGAAGGTGCGACGCGGCGGGACGGTCGGGTGGAGCTCCTGGAACGCCAGCCCGAAGGTGTCTGCGTACTCCACCCGCTCCTCGTCGCGCTCCACGGCCAGCCGCAGGGTGTCCGCCGAGGCGATGATCTCCGCATCGGGGAAGACCGCGTTCCCGCCGGTGTGGTCGCCGTGGTAGTGCGTGTTGAAGACGTGGGTGATCGGGCGATCCGTCACTGTCCCGATCTGCGCCCGCAGCTGCCGCGCCGCGCGCGGGCTCACCTGGCTGTCGACAAGCGCCACCGCAGACGGCAGCACGAAGACCGCCGAATTGCTGAAGAACCCCCGGTACACATAGACGCCTTCCGCCAGCCTGTGGAGCGCAAGATCGCCCGCCGCCCGGAACCGGGGGCCACGGGAGAGCTGATACAGCCCCGCCCCCCCGGCGAGCCCCGCCCCCGCGCACAGCAGCCCCTCAACCATCCTGCCCTGCCGCGCCCCTGGCCGCCCCGACCGCACCGACCGCACCGGCCACGTCATACGCCATCGGCTTGGACTGCTCGAACGGAGGGAAGCGCCGCAGCTCCTCAGGCGAGGGGGCGAAGCGCCGCGTCCCCAGCAGCAGATCGAGGATCGGCAGCATGAAATTGAGGTTGGCCGCCTCGTCCATGTGGTGGATGTAGTGCTGGCGATCCAGGGCGCAGAACCAGCCCTGCCGCTCGATCCAGGAGCCGGTGGGGGTGTGGATCAGGCCGTGGATGTGCGCCAGCAGGTAGGAGATGACGGCCAGGGAGGCGGTCGTCGACGCCAGGAAGACGTCGCTGCCGGTCAGCAGGTATCCGGGGATGAGGATCAGCGGGATGCCGACGACAAAATGCAGCCCGATCTGGCTCCACTTGGTCATCGCCTCGTCCATCCGGTTGTCCGACATCACGAACGGCACATAGGGCTTGCGGAAGCGCATGAACGCATACGGAGAGGTCCGGTTGACATACCGCTGCGGCGGGAACAGCGCCCAGTGGTGGCCGTTGTGGTGGATCGTCCGGATGAACGACATCCCCGGCAGGCCCTTATGGTACAGGAACCCGTGCACCAGCCACTCCCCCAGCGAGCAGAGCGGCACCGTCACCAGCGCCCCGCCGACCGCTGCAGGGATCGGCCCCGCGCGCCCCAGCCCCACCATCGCGGCCGTGAACAGGGAGACCACCGAGAGCGCGAACAGCCAGCGTAGCGGAGAGGGTTGCATCATGGCTCCTTCCGGGCCCGTTAAGGCTCCTTCTCCAGAACAGCAAGATCCTGGCTCATCCCGGTGCTCCGCCCGGCGGCCCGGGGGACCAGCTCCCGGATCTGCGCCGCCTGATCCAGCGTCCCCGCCACCCGCCACCCCGGCGCGACCGCCCGCAGCGCCGCGTCGTCCAGCCAGGTCTGCGGCGGCTCGCCCGTCCAGCTCCAGAT
>JBEIQZ010000029.1:0-23182 GCA_040376255.1 Alphaproteobacteria bacterium | reverse complement strand
GGCTTCGCCGACACCTTCTCCCCGTGCCGGGGCGAAGGGACGGCATTCTATTTTCCGATTCGGTATGAGACGGTGTTCCGACGGCGTCGAAGGCTTCTCTCACGACGTGAGGCGGTGTTCCGACGGCGTCGAAGCCTTCTCTCGCGACGTGAGGCGGTGTTCCGACGGCGTCGGAGGCTTCCCCGCGATGGGAGCCGGGGTCAGCTCCGGCTGGAGCCGTCGCCGTTGCGGTCGCGCATGGTCTGGGAGGCGACCATCCAGCCCGGATATTCGGGCGGGAGGGCGCTGACGGCGTCAAGCGTCTGGATCTCTGCGGGGGTGAGGCGCAGGTCGGCGGCGGCGAGGTTGTCGACGAGCTGGGCGTCGGTGCGGGCGCCGATGATGACGCTGCTGACGGCGGGGCGCTGGAGCACCCAGGCGAGGGCGACCTGCGCGACGCTGACCCCGTGGGCGGCGGCGATGGGGCGCATGGCGTCGACGCAGGCGAAGGCGCGGGGCTTGTCGACGATGGGGAAGTCGAAGCTCGTGCGGCGGGCGCCCTCCGGCCCGGCGCCCTCCGGCTGGAACTTGCCGGAGAGCAGGCCCCCGGCGAGCGGCGACCACGGCAGGATGCCGAGCCCTTCCTCTTCGGCGAGCGGGACGATCTCGCGCTCGATGTCGCGGCTGCAGATGGCATAGAAGACCTGGGCGGAGACGAACCGGGAGAAGCCCATGCGGTCAGCGATGGCGAGGGCCTTCATCGCCTTCCAGGCGGGGAGGTTGCAGAAGCCGACGTAGCGGACCTTGCCGGACTGCACGGTGGCCTCCAGCGCGGACAGCGTCTCCTCCAGCGGGGTGGCGCTGTCGACGCCGTGGATCTGGAACAGGTCGATATGATCCGTCTCCAGGCGGCGGAGGCTCTGCTCGACGGAGTGGAGGATGTGCTTACGGGAGAGGCCGGTGTCGTTGGGGCCCGGCCCCATGCGCCCGCGCACCTTCGTCGCCAGCACGAGGCTGTCGCGGTTCAGGCCGAGCTTGCGGATCGCGGCGCCGGTGAGCTTCTCGCTCTCGCCCTCGTGGTAGACGTTGGCGGTGTCGATGAAGTTGACCCCGGCGTCCACCGCCGTTTTGAGCTGCCCCGCCACCGCGTCCAGCCCCAGATCCCCGATCACCTCCCAGAACCCCTTCTTCCCGTAGGTCATCGTCCCCAGGCAGATCTCAGAAACAAACAGCCCTGTCCGTCCCAGCTTCCGGTAGCGCATCCTTCCCTCATTGTGGAGCGCGCAGCTTATCCGGAACGTCCGCCCGGCGCGGCTCCGCCCTGCGCCCGATCTCACACCGACCCGGATCTGGTACAATGCCTCCAGACGGAGCCTTCATGTCCCGACTTTGGTTGAGCGCCCTTATCGTGTGGTTCGGGTGCAGCGATGTGCAGATCGCCAAGCAGGAGATCGATCTGGACGAGGACGGCTACGTCGTCGAGATCGACTGCGACGACAGCCGCAAGACCGTCCACCCGGACGCCCCGGAGCTGTGCGACGGGCTCGACAACGACTGCGACGACCTCGTGGACGAGGACGCCGAGGAGGCGCTGACCTTCTACGCCGACACGGACGGCGACGGCTACGGCGACCCCGGCGCCGTCCAGCGCGCCTGCGCGCAGCCTGAGGGGTTTGTCGTGGACGCCACCGACTGCGACGACGCGGCGGCAGGCGTCCACCCCGGCGCGCAGGAGGTCTGCGACGGCGTGGATCAGGACTGCGACGGCCAGATCGACGAGGACGCCAGCGACGTGCTGACCTTCTACGCCGACGCGGACGGCGACGGCTGGGGCGACGCGGGCAGCCCCGTCACTGGCTGCACCGCCCCGGAAGGGGCCGTGGACAACAGCGGCGACTGCGACGACGCCGACAACGACATCCACCCCGGCGCCCCGGAGACGGACTGCACCGATCCTGTCGACTACGACTGCGACGGGATCACCGTCTACGCCGACGACGACGGCGACGGCTCAGCGGCCTGCGAGGACTGCGACGACAACGACGCCGATGTCCGCCCCGACGCCCAGGAGATCTGCAACGCCCGCGACACCGACGAGGACTGCGACGGCCTCGCCGACAACGACGACCCCTCCGCCGCCGGGACCGCCACCTTCCACCTCGACAGCGACGGCGACCGCTACGGCGACCCCGCCCAGACCCT
Source organism: Alphaproteobacteria bacterium (assembly GCA_040376255.1). GTDB lineage: Bacteria > Myxococcota_A > UBA796 > UBA796 > SXON01 > JBEIQZ01. Next base: position 21,001 of record JBEIQZ010000029.1, on the reverse strand, counting down.
CAACCTCTGCGACGCCACCGCCGGGTACATCACAGATGGGACAGACTGCGATGACAGCGACGCCGCCGTCCACCCCGGCGCGCAGGAGGTCTGCGACGCCCTCGACGCCGACGAGGACTGCGACCGCCTCGCTGATGACAGCGACCCCTCCGTCAGCGGCCAGGGGACGTACTACCTCGACAGCGATCTCGACGGCTTCGGCGACATCTCCGTCCAGACCTGCGATCCCGCCTACAACGAGATCACCACCGGCGGCGACTGTGACGACGCCGACCCCGACGCCTCCCCGCTCGGCACCGAGATCTGCGGCGACGGCACCGACCAGGACTGCGACGGCACCGACGAGGCATGCAGCGGCGGCGCCTGCGACGGCGTCACCGGCATCGACACCCTCAACTACAATGGCATGACCTACTACATGCTCGCGCTGGAGCCCTGCCTGCCCTACTACGCAGGAAACTGCTGCTCAGGCACCACCGACAGCCAGGAGGCCGACGCCTTCTGCCGCCTCGCGGGCTGCAATTCCGCCGTCACCTACACCGTCGAGCTGAAGCTCAGCACCAACTGCTACTGCTGGGGCAACTGCACCGGCAGCAACTGGACCTCCAACTGCTGCAGCGGCAGCGACACCCGGTATTTTATCACCGAGGTCGTCTGCCGATAAGCGCATGACCCTGGATCAGCTGAGGCTCAGTAGCTGGAGCACTCCTCAGTCGTCGGCACGGTGATCGTCTGCTCCGCGCCGCCGTAGACGATCGTGTACTCCCCCGCCGCCAGCGGGCCGGGGTCGCAGGTCGCCGTCGGCATCCCGCAGTCGTCGGTGCAGGTGTCGCCCTCAGACATCACCTTGAACTCGCTCGACACCGTGATCACCGAACCGTCCACCGTCACCGTGCAGGATGAGGCGGTCAGCGTGTCGCAGGAGCTCGACAGGCACAGCCCCGGATCGACCGTGATCACCGCGTCGCTGTCCGCCACCGGGGCCGACAGGCAGGCCGTCCCCTCATCGGTGTAGGTCGTCTCTTCGCTCTTCGTCATCGTACAGGCCAGCAGGAACCAGATCATGTCCACCTCTGCAGCAGGTGTAGCACGTCGGGTGCCAGAAGGGTGTCCAGGACAAGTTGTAGCGAAGGAGAGCTGCTTACGCAGCGAGTCGCGTCTACCATTCCGCCACGGCATCTCCGTTAAGAGATGCCGGTGGGACTCGAACCCACACGCCCTCGCGGGCAACGGTTCCTAAGACCGGTAACCTTCACTGATCGGTTCTGGACGTCTTGAAGATAACCCGGCGGGGCGTATGGGCAAGGCGTCCCGTCGCTTCATGCGCTCACCCGATCTCCACGACGATCTTCCCCGCCGCCCGCCCCCCCTTCGACCGCTCCCACGCCTCCGCCAGCCGCTCCAGCGGATACCGGCTGTCCACGATCACCTTCAGCTTGCCTGCCGTCCACAGCCCGTCGAGCACCTGGAGATCGGCGGCGTTGCTCTTCAGGAGGACGGGCCGGACGCGCTTCCCGCTTATAAAGTTGGCGAGGCTGCGTGCGAGGACGCCCGGCCCCGGTACGCAGGAGGCGTAGCGCCCGCCGGACTTGAGCAGGGGGAGCCAGACGCCGTAGTCGCTGGCGACGCAGTCGAGGACGACATCGAACGGGGGCTGGCCCCGGTACGGGTCGGGTTTCGTGTAGTCGATGACGGCATCTGCGCCGAGGCTGCGGACGAGGTCGACGTTGCGGGCGCTGCAGACGCCGACGGTGTGGGCGCCGGTGGCCTTCGCGATCTGGACGGCGAGGTGGCCGACCCCGCCTGAGGCGCCGACGATCAGGACGCGCTGTCCGGTGCCGGCGCTGAGCGGCAGCAGGCACTCGTCGCGGAGGCCCTGGAGGGCGGTCATCCCGGCGAGGGGCATCCCGGCGGCCTCGTCGTCGCTCATGCCGTCAGGGACGGGGCTCAGGGTGGTGAGGTCGCAGAGGGCGTACTCGGCTGAGGCGCCGCTGACCGCGAGCCGGGTGTGGACGCGCATGCCGGGGGTGAAGGCGCGGGCGTTCGCGCCGGCCTCGACGACCTCGCCCGCCAGATCGTAGCCGGGGACGCAGGGCAGCTTGACCGGCATGATCAGGCGGATGCTGCCGCTGGCCTGCTTCCAGTCGACGGGGTTGATGCTGGCGCGGCGGACGCGCACCAGCACCTGATCGGCGGCGGGGGAGGGGCGGGGGAGGTCGGCGGCTTCGAGGGGAGCGGCGTAATTCCGGTAGAGCTGAGCGCGCATGGGTTCCAGTGGGCGTAAGGGGGAAGGCACGGGAGAGATTAACCGGTTAAACGGGACAGATGAGAAGCGTGCCTGTGGGGATCAGCCCCCGGATCGATGCGGTGTTCAAGGCGATCTTCGGAGATGTGCGTCACAAGCAGGTCTTACTGGACTTTTTGCGGGCGATCCTGCCCGAACACAACATCGCCGATGTCCACATCGAGAACCCGTTCACCGTCGCAGAATTTCTCGATGAGAAGATCAGCGTCCTCGACATCCGCGCCACCGACGCCGACGGACACATCTTCCAGATCGAGATGCAGGGCTACAACGAGCCCGCCCTCCGCAAGCGGCTCGTCTACTCCGCCGCGCATGTGTTCTCTCAGCAGCTCTCCGCCGGGCAGGAGTACGACGAGCTGAGGCAGGTGATCTCGATATGGGTGATGGACATCAACATCTTCCGCGATCATACTGTGCATCACCGCTTCAGTATGCGCGATCCCTCCACCCGGCTCCAGCTCTCCGACTGCATCGAGATCCATACCATTGAGCTGGAGAAGTGGCGCAGGCATGGCGGCAACCTCTCTCCGGCGCTCAAGCGCTGGCTCCGGTTCTTGACCGAGGCGGATCACTGGATCTCCGTCCCTGATGAGCTTCGAACCCCTGCGATGGAGTTGGCGATGGAAGTGCTCGAAAACATCGATGAGAACACGCAGCTCAACCACGCCTACCGGGCGCGCATGGAGGGGCTGCGGCGGCAGCGGACGCAGCAGGCAGCCATGGAGCGGGCGCTGCGCGGGAAGGAGGAGGCAGAGCTTCAGCTCCAGGAGGCCAGGCAGGAGCTGGAGTATGCGAAGGAGCGGCGCGCTCGGGTGGAGCAGGAGCGCGCGCAGGCGGAGCAGGAGCTCGCGCAGGCGGAGCAGGAGCGCGCGCAGGCGGAGCAGGAGCGCGCGCGGGCGGAGCAGGAGCGCGCGCAGGCGGAGCAGGAGCGCGCGCAGGCGGAGCAGGAGCGCGAGCGGGCAGAGCAGGCGATGCAGCAGGCGCGGGAGGGGCGCGAGCGGGCGGAGCAGGCGCGCGAGCGGCTGCGGCAGATGTTGCGGGCGGCGGGGATCGATCCGGGGGATCAGTAGAGCTGGTAGATCGTCACCCGGTCGTCCTCGGCCACCTTCGGGAAGGTCTGGCTGAGGGCGATGGTTGCAGAGAGGAAGGCCTCGCTGGAGAAGACGTTCTTGTGGGAGACGACGTAGCGGATCTGCCACTGCTGGGCGACAGCGGCGACCTGCTCTTTTGTCCACTCGCCCTTCTTCAGCCTGCGGGCGGCGGCGAGCAGGTCGAGGCCGGGGCGGTTGACGCTTGTGTTGAGCGAGCCGATGACGGGCTTGCGGTGCTGCACCTGCTCATAGAGGTAGTTGCGCCCCGGCACGACCGGCACGTTCAGCACTGCGCCCTGTGGCAGCTCCTCCAGCGCGGCGATGGCTGAGGACACCGGGAGCGTCGTCACCTCGGGCAGCCCGCGCGCCGGGGAGATCAGCAGCGCCTCGGCGGCGACGATCAGCGCCCAGGCGGGCCGCGCCCGGTCGGCCATCACCGCGAGCAGCAGGACGGAGACCTCGGCCAGCCGGTAGAGCAGCGACAGCGCCGAGAAGCCGGGCAGCCCCTCCAGCAGCGCGTAGGGCAGCGGCAGCGCGCGCCCGAGGAGCCGCTGGGGGAAGCCGCCGATCACCAGCACCGGCCCCATCGCCAGCACCAGCCCCGCGAAGAGCGCCAGCCAGAGCGCCGGGCTGCGCGCCGCCTCTCCCGGCGACCCGCGCAGCAGCCGCCAGCCGACCAGCGCGATCAGCACAAAGCCGAGGTAGCTGATGTGCCGCCGGTCGCTCGGGTTGCCCTCCAGCCGCGCGAAGTCGGGGGAGGCGAAGTCCCCCGGCACCACCAGCACGCGCGGATCGAGCGGCCCCAGCGTGCGCCGGATGCGGGCAAGATCCTCGCCCGCCTTGATCTCGACGAGCCCGTCCTCGGCCACCGCCACCGACTTGATCGCCACCGCCGCCGGCGCCGCCAGCGCCAGCCCGATCAGCAGCGCCGGGATGAGCCGCCGGTGCGAGAGCCGCCACGGCAGATCGCGCCAGCCGGCGACCACGAGCGCCCCCGCGACGACGAACGCCCCGACCCCCGCGTACCAGCCCGCCCCGACGGCGGCGAGGAACAGCCCCAGCCCCGCCAGCAGCACCCGCCCCGCCCCGCCCTCCTCGACGGCGCGGATCAGCCACAGGATCGCGAGCGGCAGCCAGCCCGCCGCCACCGCCTCGCTCGAACCGTTCTGGATGTTCGACAGGATCATCGGGGACACCATGAACCCGACGCCCGCCACCCAGCCGCCCCCGCCCAGCCGCCGCCCCAGCGCATGCGCCGCCGCCCCGGCGAAGCACAGGTGCGCGATCACCAGCGCCGAGTAGGCCGCCGCCGGGCCCCACTGCAAAGCCAGCGGGTAGCCGAGCAGCGCGTTCAGCGGGTCCGCCACCACCAGCCGCCCCCCGAACGGGTGGTTGAGCAGGTGGGTCTGGAGCGGCAGGTTCCCCTCAGCCAGCGACTGCTGCCAGAACCAGATCGACCAGATCGCGTTCGGCGCGTCCGTCCGGGCGCCGCCCGCGACCTGCCCCGCCGGGTCGAGGGCCAGCGGCCAGGTCAGCAGGACGGCGAGCAGCAGGTAGACCGGCCAGGGAGGGATCCGGGAGAGCAGGCGCATCGGGCGCACTCTATCACGGGATCTGCAGCACCCTCGGCTCCCCGCCGCGCCGCCCGTTCAGCTCCATCTCCGTGATCAGCACCTCCGGCACCGTCCAGGTCACCCCGATCCCGCCGGTCGGCCCGATCCGGAAGCGGTCGGGGCCGCGGGGGCCGTCCAGCACGTCGACCGGCCCGATGAGCGGCCCGGCGGCGTAGATGTCGCGCAGCACCCGGCGATCCACGCCGACGAACTCCATCGGGCGCACCGGCTCCTCGCGCCCGTCCGCGTAGAGCCGGTACACCTCCATCGGCCGCGTCAGCCCCGGCAGCGGCGCGTCCCCGCTGATGGCGATGTCGATGGACTCTACAAGCGCGGAGGGCTCCATCGACCGGATCACCAGCACGTAGCCGTGGCCCACCTGCTTCGCCAGCCGGAGCGCCTGCCGCCGCAGCGCGGGCCGGGCGCGGCTGCGCGGGGGCGTCACCGTCACCACCGCAGGCAGCGCGGCGCGCCGATCCGCGCCGAGCGAGCGGGCGTGGCCGGTGCTCTCGGTGCGGTCGCGCGAAGGCATGCGCGACATCAGCAGATCGCGCACCACCCCGTCCACCGCGACGGTCACCGGGCGCGGCGCGACGCCCTCCATGTCGTAGCTGTAGCTGCCGAGCACCGGGCGCGGGTCGGTCGGATCGTCGGTGACCGTCCACCCGGCGGGGAGCAGGCGGCGGCCCAGCCGCGCGGTCGGGAGGCGGGTGAGCGCCTGATCGTCAGGCTGCTCCATCGGCGGGGTGCCGATCATCTCAGCGGGGAGGAGCTGCGCGAACAGCTCGACCGCCGCCTGATCCTCGAACAGCACCGGCCCGAGGTAGTCCTCCTCCACCGGCGCGGCCTGGAGCCGCTCCAGCCGCCGCCCCATCTCCGTCACCGCAGCCAGCATCTCCGCCTCGTCCGGCAGCAGCGCCGCGCTGCGGGCGATCCAGGATCGCGCGTCCCAGGCGCGCGCGCCGTCCGGGAGCCGGATCGCGGCCTTCACCCGGATCACGACGAACCCTGTGTTCCGCCACAGCGACGTCCCCTCAGAGGTCAGCGTCAGCCGCCGACCCTGCCACTCGCGCACCGCCGCGCTCGCCTCCTCCAGCAGCCGGAAGCCCCGCAGCGCCCCCGAGAGCCGGTCGGAGAGCGTCCGCAGCCGATCCCCGTCGATGCGCGACACGTCCGGCAGCACCGACGCCTCGACATGCACCGGGGGCGCCGGAGTGTAGTCCGGCGGGCGGGGCTGGCGGTTCTCGCCGCGCGCGGCCTGCTTGCGCGAGAACTGCTCGACCGCCGCCTTGTACGCCTCGTCCGTCGAGAGCCAGATCCGGCGGCGCAGCGCCAATCCGCTGTCCTCCACCGGCAGCGTGTCCTGAACTACGCCGTCCGGCTCGCCCGCCGCGTAGAAGTTCGACGAGTCCACCGCGTACGTCCCCACCCGGACCTCCGTCCGCAGGCTCCGGTAGCGCTCGCGCTGATCCGAGATCGGCATGCCGAACGAGGACTCGAAGGTGACGACGTCGCCCTCCAGCACATCGTACTGGATCAGGCAGGGCGGCGGCGCGGCCGGGAGGCGCAGGCCGGTCATCGCCCGATCCAGCTCCAGCCGCAGGGCGCTCTCCAGCGGCGTCGCGGCGAGGACAGAGAACAGTGATGTCAACATGATCAGCATACTCCGCCTGTTTATCCCGGGCCTGTTTCTTTATTCCGGTAAGGCATGCGCGGCGGGCGGCGGCAGCAGCGGCGGGCGCTCGCTCATCTTCTCCTGGCGCTGCACCTCCACCTGCTGGATCAGCAGGCTCGGCGCAGCCGCCGACACCGGCACCCAGCCGCTCTCCGCCCCGCACATGCCGTTGAACACCGCCGGATCGTCCCCGGCGGCGAGGATGCGCGAGAAGGTCGTCAGCGGCGTCCCGATCAGGTCGACCCCGCGCACCAATTCGTCAGGCCGCCCGTCCGGGTACACCCGCCACACCGTCACCGGCTGCACCGAGAAGGCGTTGGGCGTGGACCGTCCCGTCATCGTGAAGCCGCCTGAGATGTCGTCGAAGATGAGGCCGAACGGCTTCTTCTGGCGCTTGATCTCAGCGATCAGCCTGCGCCGCATCTCCGCCCCGCCCATCGTCTCGTGCGCTTCCACGATCAGGTTCCCCTGCCGCGCGATCGGCGCGTCCCCCGCCTGGCGGCGCCCGTGGCCGTTCGACGCCGGGAAGCCCGCCACCGGGGATCTGCTCATCAGGAAGTTCCGCAGGACGCCGCGATCCACCAGCAGCACCCGCTCCGCCGCCACGCCCTCGTCGTCATACAGATAATGCCCGTTCAGCCCCACCGCCGCCCCGCCCCGCACCGCCAGCCGCTCCAGCGTCGGGTCGTCGTAGACCGACAGGAACGGCGGCAGCACCGACTGGCCGACGCGGCTGGTGAACGTCTGACCTTCCTCCTCGTCCTTCTGGCGGTGACCCTCGATCCGGTGGCCGAAGATCTCGTGGAAGAACACCCCCGCCGCCCGCCCGCGCAGGATCGCCGGGCCCTCGTAGGGCTCGACCAGCGGCGCCGACCGCAGCGCCACCAGCCGCTCCGCCACCCCCCGCGCCATGCGCCCGATCTGCTCCAGATCCGGCAGATCCGCCTCAGACGCGACATAGGCGTAGTCGTAGAGCGAGATCTGCATCCCGTCAGGGGCCGTCGTCGTGGCCCAGGTGGTGAACCGGTACTGGTTCCCCCCGTCCTGGATGCGCGCGCCGTCCGTGTTGACCAGCGTGCGCCGGGTCGCCGCGTAGCTTACCTCGACGTTGCTGTTGTAGATGTGCGGGTAGCCGAGGTAGACCGTCGATGCCTCCCGCAGCAGGTCGCGCCAGCGGGCCTCGTCCAGCGTCGGCTCAGGCAGCGACCGGGTGTGGCGCGCAGGCGGCGCCGCCGAGAAGTCGTCCGAGGTGTCCTCGCGCTCCACCTTCACCACGTCGTTCGCCCGCACCTTGATGAGCTGGCGCAGCGCCTGCCGGTAGGCGTCGTCCGTGTCGATCAGGATCAGCCGCCGCAGGATGTCCGGATCGTCCACCACCGGCACCCACAGCTTCGGGCGATCCGGCTCGGAGAACCAGGAGGCGTCGCGGATCTTGTGCGTGTTGTCCAGCCGCATGCTCCCCACCCGGATGTCGATGTCGAGCATCCGATCTGACTCGCGGCTCTCCCCGGAGAAGCTCCCGTTGCTCCCCACCAGCGACAGCGAGCGCTGCTCAGTGAGCGCGTAGGCGAGGTGGTACGGCGGCTCCGGCAGCCGGGAGAGCTGGGACATGGCGTCGTCCAGCGTCTGTTCGAGGATCTCAAGCGTTGCAGGGATGGGAACCTCCGGTAACGGCGCTGAACGTGCCTGGAGCATTGCCAGGTACAACAGAAAACCCGACAGGACAGGCAGAGAGGTGCGCATTTTCAGCACCCCCCCGACTAACCCGTCGGGCCTCTGTTTACCAGCCAGCAGCGCGCAGCGCCGCTCGACAGGCGCCGCTCAGTAGGTGCCGCCGGCCCAGGGATCGCCCAGGAACGGGAAGGTGTCGAGGTAGCTCAGCCCGGCGTCGTCCACGCCGTCCGGCACGAAGCCGCCCGTCCCCGACACGCCGTAGAGCGTCAGGACATAGCCGTTGAGCGCCGAGAGCGCCACGTCCACCACGTCGTCGCCCACCCCGCGCCCGTTGGGCCAGAAGGAGGCGCCCGCGCCGCCCCAGCCCGCGCAGCCGTTGAGGTTCAGCCGCAGCGCCTCGTAGGCGTAGAAGCTCTTGGCCTCGCCGGGGATGGTCGCGCCGAAGTAGTAGTCGCCCGGCTCGGTGCAGAAGCCGGAGAAGCCGGTGAGGAAGGCCACCACCAGATCCTCGCGCCCGCCGGTGTCGAGGCCGTTGTCGACCACCCCCGGGATGATGTCGGCCTGGGTGTCGCTCGGGTTCGGGGTGCCGAGGACGGCGTTCATGTAGATGGGGAGGATGGGGTCGGTGACGTAGCTCAGGAACAGCCCCGCGTCCTCGGTGGGGTGCGCGGCGTTGAACCGGTTCTTGTCCTCGATGGCGATGACCGCCTCGTTGACCAGCGGGTTGCCGAGCCGCCCGACCTGGATCCAGGGGCCGCGCTGCGCCTGCGTGCCGTTGGCGCGGCGGATGGTCACTGCGCGGCGGGAGGTGGTCGCCCAGGCGGCGATCACGTCGTTCTTCGCGCCTGCCGACGGGGTGGCCCCGTCGCGGGTCAGCATGTCCGCGTCGACCTCGATGGCGATGCTGTGGACGTTGTAGCCGAGCAGCGAGTTGGTGTTGGTTCCGACGCCCACGCCGAGCAGGTCGAAGGTGTGGCCCAGATCCACATAGAAGCCTTCCTGGCGCGGCCCGGCGAACACCCGGTAGGCGCCGCTGGTGTACACGTGGTCGTCGGTGATCGTGCCGGCGGTGCTGCTGTAGGGGTCGTAGCCGCCGACCACCATGCTGCGCTCGCCGACGTTGATCGGGGCCACGCCCTCGTCGGTGAACAGCGTCGTCGCCACGCCGTCGTCGACGCGGGTCAGGGTGAAGGTCTGGGAGATGTTGACATCCTCAGCGCCGTCCACGCCCTGCACGCCGCCGTTGCCCTGGCCCAGGTACACGCCGTCGTTGTACAGGAAGGTGCCGGGGATGGTGTGCTCGGTGTGGGTGCGGAGCTGGAAGGTGATGTCCTCGTTCCCGTCGCCCTCGTTGTCGATGTGGATCTCGTAGAGGACGTTGTCATCGAAGAAGTGGAAGTTGGGGCCGCCGTTGGGCAGCTCCAGCGGGTTCACGTTCATGATGAAGACGATCTTCGAGCTGTCCTCGGGCGAGACGAAGGCGTAGAAGTCGGTGATGTCCGCCGCCGGATCGAGGGCGATGCCCGGCGCCTCACGGTGGGAGGAGGCCAGCGCGTCGGTGCTGGACAGGCTGAGGGCGAGCAGGGAGAAAACAGTCATGGTAAGCATCGCAGATCTCAGTAGGTGAGGGTGTAGATGTCAGAGGTGCCCGAGCCGAGCTCGGTGATGTAGAGGACTTCGTTGTTGCTCTTGGCGATGCCGCCGGGCAGATCGATCAGCGAGCTGTCGAGCGCCTCGCTCATGCCGGAGCCGTCGGTCATCGCGTGGGTGATCCCCGCCGACCGCACGGTGCCGTAGACCGCGCCGATGCCGCTGCTGTCCACCACCAGCCCGGAATTCATGTCCACCCGGAAGCCGGTGGCCAGCTCGCTCTGGTAGCGCCCGTTGCCGTCGAAGCGCAGAATCGACGCGCGTCCGTCGCCCGCCATGCTGTCCATGACGTAGATCTCGCCGTTGAGGATGTCCCGCGAGAGCGAGAGCGGATCCATCATCGGGCTGCCGGAGTACAGCGTGAACACGCTGCCCGTCGTCACATCGACCTCGAACAGCGCCGCGTCGCCGCGCACGTCCAGCCCGGTCACCAGGGCCGTCGTCGCGCTGTCGCCCCAGGTGATGTCCGCCGGGAGGTCGAGAAGTCCCGCCACCCCGATCTCCGTCGCGCTGCCGCCCGCCACCGGAACCTCGATGATCCCGCCGCTGTAGATGCCGCCGTCATAGGCCACGTCCGCCAGGTACAGCGTCCGCTGATCCTGGGAGATGGTGATGCCGACCGGGTAGACCAGCGGCTCCCCGCTGTACAGCACCGTGAACGTGCCGCGCGGATCCACCGACACCACCGCCGCGTCGCCATTGCTGTCGAAGCAGATCGCGTACACCGCGCCCGCGCCCGCCACGACGTCCGTGCAGTCCGACAGATCGCCGTCCTCAGCAAAATCAGCCAGCACCGCGTCCTCGAACGGGTCGAAGGGGTTGTTCACCGTCCCCCCCGGCTGATCGCAGGACTGCAGCGAGCCGTCCGTGTCGCCGTAGCCGTCGCCGTCCGTGTCCGGGTACCACCAGCCCGCGTCCGCAGGCAGGTCGTCGTCGTCGGCCAGCCCGTCGCAGTCCTCGTCGGTGTCCAGCGCGTCGCACACCTCGGTCGCGCCCATGTTCACCGCCGCGTCGCTGTCGTCGCAGTCGCCGCCCGCGTTCACGTAGTCCGCCGGGACGTCGCAGCCGACATACATCAGCGCGTCGTCGCCATAGCTGTCGCCGTCCGCGTCCGGATAGCCGGTCTCCACCAGGAGCCCGTCGTCCGGCGTGCCGTCGCAGTCGTTGTCCGCGCCGTCGCAGACCTCGGTGCCGCCCGGGTAGCTGGTCGCGTCGCTGTCGTCGCAGTCCACCGGCTCAGTCACGTAGCCCGCAGGCTGCACGCAGGCGGTAACCCCGCTGCCAGGGGCGCTGTCGCCGAAGGTGTCGCCGTCGGCGTCCGGGTAGTACGTCCCGCCGTCCGCTACATCGTCGTCCGCGTCGTCCACCAGCGTGTCGCAGTCGTTGTCCGCCCCGTCGCAATTCTCGTCCGCGCCGGGGTACACATCCCCGTCCGCGTCATTGCAGTCGTCGCTGGAGGTGACATAGCCGGTCGGGGCCGTGCAGCCGGTGGCCGTCATCGCCGCGTCGCCGTGCGTGTCGCTGTCGCCGTCCATGTAGAACGTCGACTCGCCCGTCGCGCCCGCCTCGTCCACCGCGCCGTCGCAGTTGTTGTCGGAGCCGTCGCAGGTCTCCACCGCGCCGGGGTACGACCCGTTGTCGTTGTCGTCGCAGTCCTCCTCAGAGTTGAACCCGTCTCCGTCCAGGTCAACCTCCTGGACTGTGCTGTCGTCCACAGGCTCATCACTGTCATCCGTCGGCTTCTCGTTCGGGCATCCGGTCAGGATCAACCCTCCCGCTAATACCAGTGCAAGTCGATACATCCGCTTCTTCTCCAGGTTCCGGAGTATACGTCACACCGTTACGTCCGGATCGGACTGATCGTCGCAGATTCTGCGACATCCAGTGACGACTCACAGACATGTAGGCAATTTTACGATACACCCGTGCCTCATGCGCCTGCTCCCCCTGCTCTCTCTGCCCCTCCTCAGCGCCTGCGGTCACCGCATCCCCGACCCCGGCACCCTCCCCGTCAGCCGCTCCCTCGGCCCGATGGTGCCACCGGAGCGCGTCTGCTGGGTCGAATTCGCCCAGGGCAACCTTCCCCACAGCATCGTCGTCGCCCACGGCAAGCTGAAGGAGGACGTCGTCTCCACCCAGAGCGGCCTCCTCCTCGTCGATCCGCGCGGGAGCTGGCTCATCGACGGCGGCTCCGCCCTCGACTACCAGGCGCAGATCCGCGAGGTCCCCCTCCCTGCCCGCCTCTTCCTCCAGCAGGCCGCCCGGGGCTGGACCGACCTCCAGCCCTCCGCCGCCGTCGTCACCGCCTCCGGCTTCAGCCCCGACCGCCTCACCGGCATGATCGCCACCCACGGCCACTTCGATCACCTCGGCGGCCTCGCAGACATCCCCGCCGTCCCGGTCTGGATGCCGCAGCCCGAGATCGATCTGCTCGCCCAGTCCGCCGGTAAGCACCCCACCATCCTCCCCGGCGATGCCCGCCGCCTCACGGATCGCGTCCGCCCCATCACCTGGGAAGACAAGCCCTTCCTCGCCTGGCAACAAAGCTGGGATCTCTATGGCGATGGCAGCGTCGTCGTCCTCGACACCCCCGGCCATACCCCCGGCAGCCTCTCCGTCTATGTCACCCTCTCCGATGGCCGCCGCACCCTCCTCGTCGGGGACACCGTGTGGGTGCGCGAAGGATATGAGCTGAGGGAGCCCAAAGGGGCGCTCGCGGCGTCGTTCGATGCGGATCGGGAGGGGACGGATGAGCAGATTGCCCGGTTGTGGAGCCTCCATCAACAGGATCCGGGGTTGGCGATCCTTCCGGCACATGATCGGAGGAGCTGGGCGGAGCTGTTCGGGGCGCCGGGGTGTGTGCATCGGGCGGTGTCGATGGAGTGAGGGAGAAAGGCAAAAGGCGGGGGAGGGGTTAGGGGAGGGGGGAGGTGCGCTTGAAGATTTCTTACGGTGTCGGTGGGTTGTTTCTGGTGGTGGCGATGGCGTGCGGGGGAGAGCCTGTGGGGGAGGACGAAGCCTCAAGGACTCCGTCGGCTCCGGCAGCAGCGCCGGTACCTGCCAACGTCGCCAGATCCGGCACCCTCGCGTCTGTCGAGCCCGGTGACCGCTGCTGCTACCTGACGTTCCGTTCTCCGGAGGCCAGCATGGAGGGCGACTTTGAGCTCTGCCCCGGCGGCTCCCGCGACGCCACGCCCCTCATCGGCAAGCACGTCACGATCACCACCGAAAAAGCCAACATCCAGTCCGCCGACTGCCAGGGCGACCCCGACTGCACCAAGACAGACACCGTGGATCTCGTCAAAACCCTGACCCCCTGATCACTCCGGCAGCATCACCAGCTCCACATACTGATCCACCCGGAGCACCGCCTGCGCCATCTTGAGCATCGTCTCCGGCGTAATCGCGTCATTCCGCTCACCCCACGTCAGGATCTCCGACGGATCTTCTCCCCGGCTGAGCGCCCCCTCGATGGAGCTTAACCAGAACCCGTTGGTGACCTTCGACAGCTCCCGCTCCCGCCGGTTGATCTCCTGCTCGCTCTCTGTGTACCGCGCCTCCAGGGGCTTCTCGCGCATCTCCTGGATGATCCGGAAGACCTCGCCCCTCAACTCTTCCACGCGTTCGGGGTCACAGGTGAAGTCGACGCTGACCTGGGCGGCCTGGAAGGGGGTGTCCCAGGTGCCGTAGCTGACGCCGACACCGTAGACGCCGCCTTTTTCTTCGCGGAGGACTTCGCGGAGGCGGACTTCGAGGATGTCGGTGAGGGCGCCGATGTGGTTGCGGCTCTCCCAGGTGCTCTGGAAGTCGCCGTGCATGCGGAGGCGGTAGCGGGCGCGGGGCTCCTTCCCGGCGCGGAGGGTCTCGCGGGTGATGCCGGGGGCCATGCGGGCCTTGTCATCGACCTCGGACTCGGATTTTCCTGCGGCGCCCGGGAGGGAGGCGAGCCAGCGGAGGACGAGGGGCTTGAGCTGGGCGGGGCTCATGCTGCCGATGATCATGGCGTCGAAGTCGCCCATGTCTCCGAAGCGCTCGCGGTGGATGCGCCCGATGTCGGCGAGGCGGACGTCAGCGACGTCGGCGGGCGTCCAGGGACGGGATCGGAGGGGGTCGCCCCAGAGGAGGGCGTTGAAGCGGCGGGAGAAGAGGGCGTCCGGCTCGACGATGGGCTTGGCGAGGTCTTCGCGCAGGAGGCTCAGGTTGCGATCCAGCTCCTCCTGGCGGAAGCGCGGGGCGGTGACCTGCGCGTAGAGCAGGCGGAACATGGCTTCGACGTCTTTTTCGGTGCTGCTGGCGGTGAAGCCCTCGCCCCAGCGTTCGAGGCTGAGCGAGGCGCCGGCCTGGACGCCGTTCTGGAGGCGGTCGAGCTGGGCGCGGCTCAGGTTGGCGATGCCGTCCTGCGCGTCGCCCCGGAGCGCGGCGGCGAAGTAGTCGGCGTCGGCGACGGCTGAGAGGCCGCCCTTGCTCCAGCCGCTCAGGATCACCTGATCGGTCGACCAGCCGGTCTGCTTGATGTGGAGGGTCATCCCGTTGGAGAGCGTCCAGGTGGTGAGGCCGAGGACGTCGTCGCGGGTCTGGGAGAGGATTTTTCCGGGGGCCGGGCGATCGATGTCGAGCGCGGGGACGGCCTCCTCGGCCAGCGGGGCGTCGACGGTGCGGTCGGGGAGGCCGGCGATCCAGGCGGCGATCTCTGCCTCTGAGGGGACGGTGGCGCGCTCGGGGGCGATGAGGGCGACGACGAGGCTGCCGTCCATCCAGCCGTCCATGAGGGGCTGCAGATCGCCGAGATCGATCTCCGGGAGGATCTTCTTCGCGTACCAGACCTCGGCGGCCACGCCCGGCATCGGCTCATCGTTGAGGAAGACGCGGAGCAGCTCCTCGACGGCGTCGGCAGACTCCTCCCGGCCCTGCTGCTGGCTGTAGGTCAGGTAGCCCTGGGCGACGATCTCGCGGGCGCGATCCAGCTCGCCCTGAGTGATGCCGTGCTGTTGGAGCCGCGCGACCTCGTCGAGCAGCAGCCCGATGCCCTCCTGCACCTTCCCCTCGCGCAGGCCCACGCCCAGCGACCAGCCCGCCGTGGTGGGCGTGATGCGCTCCCAGCCGGTCCCGGCGCCGAGCACCTCAGGGTGCTGCTCCCCGATGAGGGCGAGGCGCTCGTTGATGGCGGCGACCAGGACGTTGCGCTGGATGAACGTCTCGTAGGCGCTGAGGGTGCTGCCCTCGTGATCGGGGTACTTGGCGGTCACCATCAGGGCGAGGTCGTTCACCTCGGCGTCCTTCAGCACGGCGGTCAGCGGCGGGTGGGCGGGCAGATCGAAGGCGGGGCGGGGGCGGGCCGGGGCGGGGTTCTTCAGCGTCCCGAACGTCGCCTGGAGCAGCGCCTCAGTGGTGGTCACCTCGTCGCGATCCAGATCGCCGACCACCATCACCGCCATCAGATCGGGGCGGTACCAGTCGGCGTAGAACCGGCGCAGCGCCTCAGGCGTGAAGGTGTTGAGGGAGGACTCGGTGCCGATGGGGTCGCGCTCCAGGTAGCGGGAGCCGTAGAACAGCAGCGGCTGGAGCGCCTCAGAGATGCGCTTGCCCGCCCCGAGCCGCGCGCGCCGCTCCTCCAGCACCACGCCGCGCTCCTTCTGGATCTCCTCTTCTGAGAGCAGCAGCCCGCCCGCCTGATCGCGCAGCACCAGCAGGCCCTGCTGCAGGAATTCCGGCCGGTCGGTGGGGATGGTCAGCATGTAGACCGTCTCATCGAAGGAGGTGTAGGCGTTGACGTGCGCGCCGAACGACATCCCGATGGACTCGAAGTACTGGATCAGCCCGTTGCCGGTGAAGTGCTCGGAGCCGTTGAAGGCCATGTGCTCCAGCACGTGCGCCAGCCCGCGCTGATCCTCGTCCTCCAGGTTGGAGCCCGCCCGGATCACCAGCCGCAGCTCGGCCCGCGCGTCGGGCTTCGCGCCGCCCTGGACGTACCAGGTGAGCCCGTTGTCGAGCATGCCGGAGCGGACGATGGGGTCGACGGGCAATTCCGAGGCCGGATCGAGGCTCAGGTTGACGCGGGGGGCGCAGGAGAGCGCGAGGGCGGCGGGGAGGAGCAGGTGAGCGCGGCTCACTCCAGCACCGTCAGGATCGGGGTGTAGCTCTCGTCCATCGCGGCGGGCAATTCGGCCTCTGTGAGCGTCGTGCGCGTCGTCTCGGCCTGCGCGTCCATCCCGACGACCTCGCCGCTGAACGTCCAGTCGAAGCCGGAGAGCTGCGTGCCGGGGCTGTAGTTGGTCGCGCCGCCCCACGCCTCGCCCGCGTCGGGATCGAGGGAGAGGTTGAGGCTGCGGAGGTAGGCGCCGCGCTTCGTTTCGGCGTCGAGGTCGTGGAACGTCCATTCGAGGCTGCTCCAGCCGTAGACGCCGCCTTCGAACGCCGGGGTCCACGCGACGGCGTCGCCGGAGGGCAGCGCCTGCTCAGGCGGATCTTCGCCCTCGGTGAAGCCGTACTCGGCGGACTGGGCCACGCTGCTCCGCGCCACCTCGACCTTGCCCGCGCCCGCGATGACGGTCAGGGTGATGTCCATCTGCCCCTGCTCGGCCACCGCGTCGAAGCATTCGCGCACTTCTTCGAGCGACAGCCCGCCGGTGAACGCCGCCGACACCGCCACATCCACGCCCGTCCCGTCCTTGTCGAGCGCCGCCGACTCCACCCGCACGCTCAGCCGCCGGGTCAGCCAGCCGTAGCGCGGATCGTAGCAGGAGGCCGGGGTGTAGCCGTCGGGCCACGGCGCGTCCGAAGACACCTCCAGCCCGCCGATCCACGCAGCGACCTCGCTGGACGATGACGCCTTCGCCGCGAGCGGCACCTTGACCGAGGCGGTGCCGCCTGAGGCCGAGGCGGTGAGGGCCACCGTCGCGCTCCCGAACCGCGCCCGCAGGCTGCTGCTCTGGACGAGGGAGACCTCGACCGCGCTGGTGTCCTGCACCGGGAACTCGCGGCAGGTGTCGGAGATGCAGCTCTCCACGTCGTCGAAGGTCAGCCCGGTCGTCGAGGCGCCGCCGATCACGCCGACCTCCGCCCCGTCTGCCCCGTCTGCCCCGTCGAGCGGCTGCATGTGCAGGAAGGAGAGCCGGTGGTTGAAGGCGTTCCAGCGGTAGGAGAAGCCGTCGAGCCACACGGCGTCCGTGGGCTGGTTGCAGGCGATCAGGAGGAGCAGCATCGGGGCAGTCTATTCTGTCCTCCCGATCTCTGCTCTGTTCATGCGCCGGGGCCGAAGACGCCGACCGGGAGGATCAGCCGCTGGCGCCCGTCCGGCCCGGCGGGCGGGAGCGCCCCGGCGTTGATGTTGCACTGGATGCTCTGGAAGATCAGGTTGGGCGGGTTGAGCGTGGCGTCGCGGGCCTGGCGGAAGGCGGTGAAGGTGGCCTCGTCGGTCGCAGCGCGGAGCTGGATGTTCTGCGCCTTCGACGCGCCGATTGTCGTCTCCCAGGCGACCGCGCGCCCGCCGGGCTGGTAGTCGTGGCCGACGAACACCCGCGTCTCATCGGGCAGCGCGTAGAGTCGCCGGATCGAATTGTACAGATCCGCCGCGCTGCCGCCGGGGAAGTCGCAGCGCCCGGTGCCGGAGTCGGGCATGAACAGCGCGTCCCCGGTGAACAGCGCGTCCCCGATGTGCCAGGTCACGCAGGCCGGCGTGTGGCCCGGCGTGCTGATCGCCCCGATCTTCAGCCCGCCCACCTCCAGCGTCTCGCCGTCCGTGAACAGCCGGTCGAACTGCGAGCCGTCCGCCGGGGTGTCCATCCCGAACAGCCCCCGGAACGCCTGCTGCACCTGCCGGATCGGCGCGCCGATCCCCACCTTCGCCCCCGTCCGCTGGCGCAGCCGATCCGCGCCGCTGATGTGGTCGGCATGTGCGTGCGTCTCCAGCACCCAGCGCAGCGTCAGGCCCTCCGCCGCGATCGCCGCCTCCACCTCCTGCAGCGACCGGTCGTACACCCGCACCCGCAGCGGGTCGTAGTCCAGCACCGGGTCGATGACCACCGCCTCCTTCGTCGCCTCGTCCCACACCAGCCAGGTCATCGTCCAGGTGCGGGGGTCATAGAACGGCTTGATCTGCATGTGCGCTCCTCTCAGGTGTGCCGCCCCACAAGCAACCTCCGTGCCAGCTCATCCCTCATCGCAGAATGGAGTGCCGGCAGTCGCCGGGTGCGCGCTTCGCGCTTCCCTTGCTTCCACCGACACTCCATTCTGCGATGAGGGATTCATTGCTCTCTTGATACGGAACTGCTTTCAGCATTTCCGTATCACTGTGTCTCTTCACACATACTTCTTCCGCCACCGCCAGAACGTCGGGCGGCTCACCCCCAGCAGCCGCGCCGCCTCCCCCACGTTGTCCCCCGCCTGCCGCAGCGCCGCATCGAGCCGCTCCCGCGTGATCTCCCGGCCCGGAGACGGCTCCAGCGGTGGCCTGTGCGGCTGATCGTGCTCCTGATCGTGCTCCTGCTCCTGCGTCCGCTCCTGCGCCTGATTGTACGGCTCCTGCGCCCGATCCGGCCGCTGCGCCATGTCCCGCGCCGTCGCGGCCTCGCGGAATTCCGGGGGCAGATCCTCCAGCGTGATCTCAGGGGACCGCCCGACAGCGAAGGCGTAGGCGACGACGTTCTGCAATTCCCGCACGTTCCCCGGCCAGCGCCAGTCCAGCAGCAGCCGCATCGCCTCCGGCGCGACGCTCTGCACCCGGCGCGGCCCGCGCGCGTTGCCCTGCCGGATCAGGTGGTGGAGCAGCAGATCGACGTCCGTCCGGCGCTCCCGCAGCGGCGGCAGGAAGATCGGCACCACGCGCAGCCGGAACATCAGATCCTCGCGGAACCGCCCCGCCTTCACCTCCGCCCGCAGCGCCCGGTGCGTCGCCGCGACGACGCGCACATCGACCCGCACCGGCTTCGACGAGCCGACCGGCGTGAACGTCCGCTCCTGCAGCACCCGCAGCAGCCGCGCCTGCAGATCCATCGGCAGCTCCGCGACCTCGTCCAGGAACAGCGTCCCGCCGTCCGCCTGCGCGAAGATCCCCTGCCGATCCGACGACGCCCCGGTGAACGAACCCCGGACATGCCCGAACAATTCGCTCTCGATCAGCGACGGCGTCAGCGCCGCGCAGTTCACCGCCACGAACGGCTTGCCGCGCCGGTGGCTCTCGCTGTGGATCGCCTGCGCCGCCAATTCCTTGCCGGTGCCGCTCTCCCCCCGGATCAGCACCGTCGCCTCGGTCTGCGCCGCGTTGCGGATCGTCTCGAACGCCCGGAACATCGCAGGATCGCGGCTCATCATCCCGTGGAACGACCGCGCCCCCGCCTCTACCTCCGCATGCAGCAGCTCCCGATCCGGGATCAGCACCTCGATCCCGCCCGCGAACCCGCCCGCCGGATCAATGAACGCCTGCGCGTACTTGCGGAACGTCACCGCCTGCCCGTCCTTCCGGTGGCACACCACCTGCGCCCCCTCGATGCGCCTGTGACGCTCCAGCCCGCAGCCTTCGAGGCAGCGCGGACACCGGATCCCCTTCAGGCAGTGCGCCCCCGTCACCTCCTCCTGGCTGAACCCCAGCAGCCGCTCCGCGCCCCGGCTCCAGTACCGGATCGTGCGATCCGCATCGACGAGGAAGATCGCCGCCTCCGGAACGAAGTCGATCAGCGCCAGCAGCGCCTGATCCACCGGGAGATCGGCCAGCGGCCCGGAGCCTGGTTTCATGGTTCACCCTCCGGTGAAACATATCATGAAACATCGTGCGCGCCCGCCGGCTCCGGGGGCGATCACCGGGCTTGTGCGGAAGGCCGAAACCAGTAAACTGGCCCAGCGGCAGGAGGTTCCATGCGGCGGTTCGGGTTGATGCTGGCGATGGCGGGGCCGGTGGCCGGATGCGCCGGGCGGGTGGTGGCCCCGGAGGCGCCGGGGCATGCGGCGGAGAACGGCAGCGGGAGCGGCTGGACGAGCCCGACGCTGGGGACGATGAAGTGGATACCGCCGGGGACGTTTGTGATGGGCAGCCCGGCGGGGGAGACGGGGCGGCAGGAGGATGAGACGCAGCATCAGGTGACGCTGACAAAGGGCTTCCTGTTGATGGAAGCGGAGGTCACACAGGCGCAGTGGCAGGCGGTGATGGGGAGCAATCCGTCGGTGACGGAGTACAAGAGTGTGTCACTCGTCGGTGGAACGCTCCCCGTCCAGAACGTGAGCTGGGAGGACATCCAGACCTGCATCCAGAAGGTGAGCGCGCGCGACGGCGTAACATACCGGCTGCCGACGGAGGCCGAGTGGGAGTATGCGGCGCGGGCGGGGACGGCGACGGTGTACGCAGGAACCAGTGAGGCGGGGCGCGCCTGCCAGTACGGGAATGTCGCAGACATGACGGTGGAGGGGAAGTGGAGCGGGTGGACGACGTTTGGTTGTACAGACGGGTACGCCGGTCTCGCGCCGGTGAAGAGCTTCCGTGCGAACGCCTGGGGGCTGTACGACATGACGGGGAACGTATGGGAGTGGGTGCAGGACGGGTACGGTACCTATCCGGGCAATACAAGTGACTATGTGAGCGATAGTTCAGTCAGCTCCCGGGTGTTTCGTGGTGGGAGCTGGGGCGACTCCCCGTCGTTCGCCCGCGTGGCGTATCGTTACAGGGTTTCGCCCGGCGAACGCTACCTCATCTTAGGGTTCCGCCTCGCCAGATCGCAGTGATCTGACGGAGGGGGCTGGCCCGGCCCTTCGCCCCCTTGGGGGAGAAGGTGGCCCGCAGGGCCGGATGAGGGGCGTATTGGCAGGGCTTTCCCCTCATCCACAACATTACAGCTACCCGCCCGCTCCGCTGACAACCGCCTCACGCACCCGGTCGGGCGGCGCGGTGACGATGAGAGCGGCGAGGGACTGGAGCCGCTGGAGATCGCGGATCGCGGAGAGCGCCGCATCGATCTCTGCGTCCACCTCCCCGAACCGCACCCGCAGCAGCGTCCGCAACATCTCC
>JBEIQZ010000780.1:0-2009 GCA_040376255.1 Alphaproteobacteria bacterium | reverse complement strand
GGCTGGCGGGGCTGCGGGAGATCGCCGGAGGGAGCGCCGGGGCTCAGGCGGGCGATCCCGGCGCGGGGCTGCCGGAGGCGGCGGGCGGGGCGTGGCGGGGGCGGGCGCGGGGGGACGGGCCGGGGGTGGCCTTCCTGTTCAGCGGGCAGGGGTCGCAGTACGCGGGGATGGGGCTGGCGCTCTACCGGCGCTGGCCGGCGTACCGGGCGGCGCTGGATCGGTGCGCGGCGGCGCTGATGCCGGTGATGGATCGCCCGCTGATGGAGGTGCTGGGGTCGGCGGAATTGCTGGAGCAGACCCGGTACACGCAGCCCGCGCTGTTCGCGGTGTCCTTCGCGTCGGCGGCGCTGTGGGCGGACTGGGGGGTGCGCCCGGCGGCGGCGGTCGGGCACAGCGTCGGGGAGATCGCGGCGCTCTGCGCGGCGGGCGCGATCCCGCTGGAGGAGGCGGCGGCGCTCGTGGCGCGGCGCGGCGCGGCGATGGGGGCGGCGGCGCCGGGGGCGATGGCGTCGGTGTTCGCGGGGGAGGCGCGGGTGCGGGAGATCCTGGGGCCGGTGCTGGAGGGGCCGGAGGATGAGGAGGGGCCGGACGGGGCGGGATCGGACGGGTCGGAGCGGGTGAGCATCGCGGCGATCAACGGCCCTGCGAACACGACGATCGCGGGGAGCGCGGCGGCGATCCTCGGGGCGCTCGCGCGGCTGGAGGCGGCGGGCGCGGAGGGGCGGCGGGTGCGGGTGGCGCATGCGTTCCACTCGGCGGCGATGGCGCCGGTGCTGGGGGAGATCCGGGCAGCGGCGGGGCGGGCGCGGTTCCGGGCGCCGGAGCTCCCGGTGTGGTCGAACCTGAGCGGGCTGCCCTTCGGGGGGCCGCAGGGGGCGGAGGGGCTGGCGCGGCAGGTGCGCGGGCCGGTGCGGATGCTGCCGGCGCTGGAGGGGCTGCTGCGGCAGGGCTTCCGGCGCTTCATCGAGGCGGGGCCGGGGAGCTTCCTGCTGGACATGGCGCGGCAGACCGCCGGATCGGCGCCGATCCTGGCGCTGCCGACGATGCTGCGGAGCGATGATACCGGCGCGGACGGCCCGGGCAGCTCCGGTTCTGGCGGTGCCTCCGGGGATCGGGCGGCGGTGTCGGGGGCGGGGGCGCTGTGGGCGGACGGCCTGCCGGTGCGGCTTGCGGCGCTCACCGGGGCGCGCGACCCGTCGATCCGGCTCCCGGCCTACCCGTTCGAGCGGGCGGCGGCGCGGGCGGGGGCGGGCCGGGCGCGGCTGGTGGACACGATAGAATAAAATAAAAAATAAATACACACGTGTGAGGGAGTGACATGCAGGGGCTTCAGGAGCGGCTGATCCGGATCTTTGCTGAGACCACGGGCTTCCCGGCGGGGGAGATCCCGGTGGATCGCCCGCTGCTGGAGCTGGGGATCGGCTCGCTGGCGCTGGTGGACGCCTTCCGGGTGATCCAGGAGCAATTCGGCGTGCGCCCGTCGATCCGGCGGGTGTTCGAGGAGTTCAGCACGGTGGAGCTGTTCACCGGCTACATGGAGGAATTGCTGAAGAACCGGTCGGAGGCCCCGGCGCCGCCGCCGGTCCGCAGGATGGAGGGGGATCGGCTGCCGGTGGGCGCGGCGTGGCGGCACCTGTGGTTCCTGGCCTCGTACTCGGAGGGGGCGTCAGCGGCGTACAACGAGCCTGCGGTGATCGCGCTCAATGGCCCGCTGGACGCGGGGGCGCTGTCGCTGGCGGTGCGGCGGGTTGCGGCGCGGCACGAGGGGCTGCGCGCGCGGATGCAGGAGGACGGGATGTGCCTCGTGATCGGGGCGGCGGAGGAGGGGCCGGGGCTGGAGGTGTCGGAGGTGGCTGAGGGGGAGCTTGCGGATCGGCTCGCAGCGATCTGCGGGCAGGCGCTCGCGCCGCACGGGGCGCTGTTCCGGGCGCACCTGCTCAGGACGGCGGAGGATCAGGCGGTGCTGGCGCTGGTGGGGCACGGGCTGGTGGTGGATCGGCCATCATTGC
>JBEIQZ010000075.1:0-15506 GCA_040376255.1 Alphaproteobacteria bacterium | reverse complement strand
TCGGGCTCATAACCCGAAGGTCGCAGGTTCAAATCCTGTCCCCGCACTTCAAAAAAAACCACCTGTTCATTCAGGTGGTTTTTTTGTTTCCAGCCTGAACCGGTTCCCGCTCCTGGCTGACAAGCTTCTTGCCGACAAGCTTCTTGCCGATCTACCCGGCACCGTGGTACCTTGGGCGCGATGTATGCAATCCGACTCCTCCTCCTCTCGGCGCTGCTGATGATCGGTCTCCCGGCGGTGCCTGCCTGGGCCGGGAACTGCAACACGCCCTACACCGGGGCACAGCTCCTCAACGACGTGCAGGTGATGCAGTTCGCCATGCGGAACGAGGATGACGCGAGCTTCGCGGTGGCGGCGGGGCGGATGGAGGCGGGGCTGCCCTGCCTGAACACGGCGATCTCGGCGCAGGTGTTCGCGACGACCTACCGGTTCATGGGGGTCTGGTACATAAAGAAGGGCGACACGAACCTGGCGCGCCGCTGGTTCCGCTCGGCGGTGGAATTGGAGCCCACCTATGAGTTCTCGGCGGCGGATCTGGAGATGGGCGATCCGATCCGGGCGCTGTTCGAGGAGGAGCGCCAGAACATCGTCACCAAGCCGACCCCGGTCGAGGGCATGTCGCTCAACGTCCCGGCGGGTTCGACGCTGACGCTGGACGGGCGCCCGCTGGTGACACCGGCGGCCACGCTGGATCGGTTCCATGTGATCCAGCAGATCGGCAGCGACAAGGCGGTGCGGGCGGTGTGGCTGATCCCGGGCAACGAGTTCCCGGAGGTGCTGCTGCGGGCGCAGGTGGCGTCGGCCCCGGTAGAGACGAAGAAGCCGAAGAACCCGCCCGCCAGCGGTGGCAACACCGCCACCACGGGGAGCGGCTCCAACTCGGCACAGCCGCGCGCGGTGGTGCGCACCCGTCCGGCGGAGAAGACCCCGCTGCTGATCGCGGGCGGGACGGCGCTGCTGGGGGCCGGGGCGCTCTACGGCGTGGCGATGCTGCAGGAGCGGCAGTTCCATCCGGCCAGCATGGAGGAGCTCACCTTCCAGACGCCCGACGAGGTCGACGCGGCGGGCAGCACGATCAACGCGCTGATCATGGGCGCGGGCGGGCTGGCGGCGGTCGGCCTCGGGATCGGCTACTGGGGCATCATCATCGACGACGGCGGCCTCGGGGTACGGTTTGCCGCCCCCTTCTGATCGCGGCCCGTGGAAGGGAAGGTCTGGACGCGTCTATGAGCTGCACGGCACGGATCGGGGCCGTGAGGGCGGCATGGCGACGATCCGCGCGGTGGTGGCGAAGGGCGCGCCGGTCGGGATGTCAAGCTGCCCGCCCGATGTGCAGCTCGCGCTGAAGCTGGCGTCGCCGACGGATCCGCTGGCGAAGGAGGCGCTCGTGCGCGAGGCGGAGATCTTCGAGGTGCTGTGCCGGATGTCCGGATCGGCGCCATGTCCGCGCTTCTATGACAGCATCCCCGACACGGCCCGCGCCGGGGACAAGTCCGGAGGGGTCAGCGCCCTGGTGATGGAGTGGTGCCCCTCCGATCTGGAGCGGTGGTGGGCGGAGAGCTTCCGGCAGCCGCGCGCCTTCGTGCTGCTCGCGGAGGCGCTGGCGGACATCTGCAGGCGCATCCGGGAGTACGCGGCGATCCTGGAGATGGATCTCGGGAAGAAGGCGATCCACGCCGATATCAAGCCCCGCAACATCCTTCGCGCGGCGGACGGTCGCTGGCTGCTCACCGACTTCGGCGCTGCCAAGTCGCGGCCGATGGAGGAGGAGTCCTGGGCGGCCACGCGCATGATCCTCGGCACCGAGAACTTCATCGCGCCGGAGTCGCTGTTCAACGCCAGGAAGCCGCTCCCGACCGCCTCCGACACCTGGTCCATCGGCTGCACCTTCTTCGCGCTGCTCCGCATGCGCGTCTTCCTCGGGAGCGGCGCGGCCCTGCCGATCAACGGCACCCACTCCCACCACTTCCGCTCTCACCGGGTGGCCCTCGTCGCGGACATGCAGGAGCGCCGCCCGACGCTGTTCCTCGACAAGGAGCTGGATCCCTCCGTCTTTACCAGCCCTGACCGGCTGCCCGACCGGGATCGGCAGTCGGTGCAGGAGGCGCTGGCCGGGGTGTTCGGCGCGGCGAACCCGGCGCTGGAGCGCATGATCGCCAGCGACTGCCTGCGGCTGCTCGATCGGGCGCTCTCCGTCGATCCGGCGCTCCGCTACGTCGATCCGCTGGAGATGGCCTCCGACTTTGAGGGGCTGGCGGAGCGGTTCCGGGAGATGGAGGCGAAGTTCCGGCAGAGCGGGGAGGGCGCGCATGCGGTGCCTGCGCCTGTTGCGCCTGCGCCTGCGCCTGTGCCTGTGTCCGCGCCCCGCCCCTCGTCCCCCACGGCGATCCCGCCCGCCGAGCCGCTGCTGCCCCGTCCGCCCGATCCGGCCTCGCTCTCCGGTCGGATGACCCCGCCCCCGCCGATGCCTGCGGGCTCCGGCTACGCCACCGCCACCGATCAGACGATGCGGCTCTCGGCGGCAGAGGCGTCAGCGGCGTCGTCAGCGGTGGTGCGGGAGCCTGCGAAGGAACCAATAAAGGAACCCGTGAAAGAGCCTGTGAGAGAGCCGACAAAAGAGCCGCGTAATTCCAGAGGAGGGGACACGCTCATCAGCGAGCCGCGCGCCGGTACGGACGGTGAGCGGGCCGGGCGGACGTCAGGAGCGCCGGAGCGGAAGCCGGAGCGGCCCCCGGCGCTGCCGTCTTCGCCCGCAGCGTCCCCGGCGCCGCAGGCGGGGACGCCGTGGTGGGTGGGGGCGGCCATCGGCTTCCTGCTGGTGCTGCAGGTGGTACAATTGTTGTGGCTGGTGGGGCTGACGTTTTTCGTTCTTTCGTGGGCCTGATCCGTATCAGCTCTGCAATCGCACCGTCCGCCCGAACCGCAGGTTGTCCGCCGTGCCGTGCCGGGTCAGCACCCACAGCAGCGGGCAGGGCGGGCGGGTGAGCGGCACGGGGCCGTGGCCGTCCGTGAGGTAGAGGCAGGCGTCGGGCTGCCACCGCAGGGTGTGGAGCCACTGGAGCAGGGGTTCGAAGCGGGTGCCGCCGCGCCCGTGGATCCCGGCGGGGGGGCGCCCGGCCCAGTGGTAGCTTCGCTGGACGGCGGTGTCGCACTCGACGACGGTGATCTCGGCGCCGAGCCGGTGGAGGCCGTCGACCTCGGCGAAGAAGCGGCTCAGCTCCTCATCGCGGATGGAGCCGGAGGTGTCGAGGGCGAGGACGAGGCGCTGGCGGTGGCGGGTGCGGAGGCCGGGGAAGCTGCCGTAGCGGCGGGAGGGGCGGCGGAGGGTGTCGACGCGGCGGGTGCGGGCGGAGGTGGTGCAGAACTGGCGGAGGACCCGGCGCCAGTCGGTCGCGGGCTGGCGGGAGGCGAGCAGGTCGGAGAGCCATTCCTGCAGGTTCCCCGGCACCTGCCCGCCGCTGCGATCGACGGCCTGCTGGACGAGGCGCACCAATTCGGCCTCGGCCATCGCGCGGCTCGTCGGGTCGTCGACGCTGCCCCAGTGCCGGTGATCGCTGTGCCAGCGGTCGGGGAGGAGGTCGGGGCCGCTGAAGGCGGGATCGCAGAGGCGATCATAGTAGCCTTCGAGGCTCTGATCGGGCGGGTAGCCGGGGAACATCTGCAGCAGGATGCCGTCCGGCGGGAGGCGCCAGCGCCCGATGAGCTGGTTCACCACGAGGTCGGCGGCGAGGCCGAACCGGAACCGATCCTGGGTGCGGGCGTTGTAGCGGAGCAGGTGGCGCAGCACAAGGTGGAGCGCCTCGTGCTTCAGCACCGCCACGCGCTCAGATCGGCTCCGCAGGGTGTGGCGGAACCAGACGTCGTTGATGTGCAGGCAGAACCGGCCGTCGCTGAAGCTGACGGCGGCGGTGTGGATCTGGTCGTCGATGATCCGCACCACCCCGCCGAGCAGGTGACCGAAGAACGGCTCGGTCAGCAGCAGATCGGTGATCGCGCGGGCGATCTCCTGGTGGCAGGCGTCGGGATCGGACGCGGCGTTCCGGTGAAGCACGGCGCCTACATCTGTTCGAGCAGGAACGCCGCGAGGCGGCGGTCGCGCAGCAGCTCAGTCACGCCCGGCGCGCCGTCGCGGATCAGGTCGCGGTGCAGCGAGAGGCGCAGGTCGTTGGGCAGGGAGGGGTGCAGCAGGAGGCGCACCAGCCGCTCCCCGTGGCGGCCCTCCGGGTCGGGGCGGTAGTCCGGGCGGCAGAGGTGCAGGTAGAGCCGGGTGCAGATGGTGCCGAGCCGGTCGACGCGCCGCGTCCCGCGCGCCCCGGCGCTGGAGATGGCGGTCATGCGCCGGTCGATCTCCTCCGGCGAGAGCTGATCGAGGATCTCCTCCGGCGAGAGCAGCCACGGCAGGTTGTCGCTCACGAAGCTCAGGAAGGCCGCGACGGTCGACTCCTCCAGGGCGCTCATGCCGAGGATGTAGACCAGCTCCCGCTCGGCCAGCAGGTCGGGGATATCCCGGATCTGAGAGAAGAACTGGGTGAGGGTGCGCGGGGTGGTACGGCGGTGGTTGACCAGCTCCGGGTAGCAGAGCACAAAGGCGATCCCGCGCGGATCGACCCCCGCGCCGGTGGCCCAGGTCGCCCAGGCGCGCGCGTCGAAGGTGAGGGTGAGGTGGAGGAAGCGCGTGAGCATCGCGTCGTCGAGCGGGGTCACCGAGTAGTCGCCGCCCTCAGGGTTGGCGGTGGCGACGATCTGCCAGCGGGGCGGCAGCGACCAGGAGAACATCTCGCCGCGCTGCAGGAGCTGCATCAGCCCCCGGAGGATGCGGTCGTCGGCGCGGTTGAGATCGTCGAGCAGCAGGATGCCCGGCCCCCCGCCGGTCGGCACCCAGTCGGGCGGGGCGAAGCGGGTGCGGGCCTCGCCGGAGGTGATCATCGGCAGCCCGTGGAGATCGCCCATCTCCTCGAACTGAGCGGGGGCGCAGTAGGCGAAGCGCCAGCCGAGCTGCTTCGCGAGCTCCTCGACGAGCATCGTCTTGCCGAGCCCGTGCGTCCCCCAGATGCAGATCGGGGTGGCAGGGTTGCCGCGATCCTGGGCCTGCTGGTTGAGGCGCAGCAGGTGGGAGAGGCTGCGGCTCATCCGCCCGGCGTCGAGCCGGCTGCCGTAGAGGATCAGGCTGGATGTCAAGCAACCTCCCCGCCGGTGATGAGCGGGAGGCCGGGCGGAGCGGCCCCGCACTGTCCGTCTGTCCGGACGGACTGCAGGCTGTAGACGCGGCAGAGGGGCCGGAGATCCTTGACCCGGTACATCCGGTAGAGCTGGACGTGGGTCAGCGGCAGATCTGCGAGCGGCCCGAGGTCGTGGATCGCCGGGCAGCCGTCGAGGGTGAGCCGCCGCAGCCGCCCGAGGTGGACGAGCTGCCCGAGATCGCGCAGCGGCATCGCCACCAGCTCCAATTCCTCCAGCCCGGCGCAGCCCGCGATCCCGGCGAGGCTCTCCATCTCCGGCAGGTGCCGCAGCCGGAGCCGCCGCAGCTGCGGCAGGTGGCCGAGCGCCCGGAGATCGGCCACCTCCAGCCGATCCAGCTCCAGCTCCTCCAGCCCGGCCAGCCCCTCCAGCCCCCCGAGGTGGCGCAGCCCGACGAGGCTCTCCAGCCGAAGCTGCCGCAGCCCGGCGGGGAGCTGCGGCAGCGCCGGGATCCCCTCACAGCCCGCCAGCTCCAGGTTCAGCACCGGCAATTGCGCCAGCACCTCCTGTCCGAGCAGGGGCCGCGCGCACTCCACCGACAGGGTCGTGAGCCGGGGCAGCGCCGCCAGCGGGCGCAGATCCACCGCCGCGTCCGGATCGCGCCGGAGCGTCACGTGCCCGCTGACCCGGAGCCGCGTCACCTCCTGCCGCAGCCGCTCCGCCTCCGCCGAGCCGATCGGGGCGATCTGGAGCAGGGCGCGGGTGGCATGCTCGCGGTAGGGGCCGTCGTTGCGGTTGCCGCGCAGCAGCGGCCCGGCGGGCAGCACCACGCCCTCCCGGCGGCTCCAGCTGCTCTGGCGCGGCCCCGGCAGCGCGCCGGAGAGCAGCCGATCCACCCAGATCGCGCGATCCGGCGCGCCCTCCAGGCTGGCCGCGAGATCGGCGATGGCCGCGTCGATCCCGGCGAGATCGCGGATCCGGAGCCGCTTCAGCAGCGCCTGAAAACTGTTCTCGTCCGTCCCGCGCCGCGCCCGCCCCTCCCTGAGCGGGGGCGGCCCCCGGCGGATCGCCTCCAGATCCACCAGCGGGTCAGAGTTCAGCAGCACCCGAACGGCGACGCTGAAATTGTGCCGCGACAGCGCGCAACCCTCGATCGCGACCCCGCGCAGCTCCGGGAGCCCGTCCAGATCGGGCGCCTCCCGCAACGACCGGGTGCCGCGCAGATCGAGCGTCTGGAGCCGCCCGAGCCCCGCTGTGCCCCCGATCCGCTGGAGCGCGCTGCACCCGTCCACCGACACCTGCTCCAGCGCCGACAGGCCGCCCAGATCCAGCGCCGTCAGCGAGGCGCAGCCGGGCAGGTACAGCCGACGGAGCTGCGCCGGGAGCGGCGGCAGCGTCTGCAGCGTCGGCAGGTGGAGGGACAATTCCTCCAGATCCGGCGGCAGCTCCTGCAGCCGCTCCTGCACCGGCGACCCGAGCCAGAGCCGCCGCAGCCCGGTCAGCGCGCCGAGCGCGCCGTCCTCCAGTGCGGCCCCCGTCCGCACCTCCAGCTCCCGGAGCCCCGGGAGCCCGCCCCGCTCATCCGGGAGCAGGCCCGCCAGCGAGCACAGCCCCTCCGCCTCCATCGTCAGCCGCGCCAGCCGCGCCATGCCCGCGCCGAAGATCGGGCGCTCCAGGCCGCGCCGGTGCGGCGCCAACGAGAGGTGCAATTCCTCAAGCGACGGGAGATCCGTGAGGAACCCCGGATCTGCCATCGGGAAGTCCGCCATCGGGAAGTCCGCGAGCGGGCAGTCCGCCAGCCACAGCCGCCGCAGCTTCTCCATCCCCGCGATCGGCGCCGTCACCGGCCCGTGCAGGTGCAGCTCCTCCAGCCGGGGCAGCCGGGGCAGCCGCCCCTCCACCCCGGAGATCGACAGCTCCACCAGCCGCTCCAGCGACGCCAGCGCGCCCAGGTCGCAGGCACCGCTGCCGTGCAGCCTGAGCTGCTCCAGGTTCGGCGCGCCGGTGATGCCGCCCAGGCTGTCGAGCGGCAGCCCCAGCAGCCCCAGCTCTGTCAGCGCCGGCGCCGAGAGCCCCTGCAGCCCGCAGGGCAGCACGCAGGCATGCAGCCACAGCCGCCGCAGGCGGGGCAGCGCGCCCATCCGGCTCAGGTGGCCCAGGGGACGGGCGTGGTGGATCTGCAGGCTCTCCAGCCCGGGGAAGCAGGCCAGTACGCTCGGATCGATCGGCATCTCCTGATCCTCCGATCCCTGCACCCACAGCTCCCACACCTCCCCGCGCAGCCGCGCCGCCACAGCGCTCTCCGGGGGCGCCAGCGCGATCAGCCCGATCAGCGCCCGATCCAGCCAGGGCTGGTGCGCCCGCCCCCCGCTGAACAGCGCGTTGGGCCGGAAGATCCAGCGCGGATCGCGGTCGCGGAACCGCTGCAGGCTGCCGAACGCCCCGTAGGTCACTCCCCCGAGCAGATCGTCGAACATCTGCGGGTCGGCCAGCGCCGCCGCGAGCTGCACGCCCTGATCGACCAGCGAGGCGTCCCGCGAGCGCAGCAGCCGCAGCAGCATGGTCGTCGGGGTCCCCTGCATCAGCCCTCCCCGATCCGCTGGATCGCCGCCCCGTAGGCGCGCGCCACCCGCTCCGGGATCCCGCGCGCCGAGAGCCACGCGGCCACCTCCGGCGGCACCATCGCCCGCCAGTCCGGGGACCCTGAGGCCGCCGAACCGGGGTCCGCCGATCCGGGGGCCACCATCGCCCGACGCACCATCGTCGCGTTGAGCGCCACCCGCTCCTCCGGCGGCACCAGGTGGACCGGGTGCAGCACCGGCACGTCTCTGCAGAGCAGATCCCGCACCGCCCGGTTCGCCGTCACCAGCAGATCCACCGGCCCCATCCGGCGCAGCAATTCCGCGCGCCACCGCTCCGGATCGAAGAAGTCCGGCACCGGCGCGATGTCGAGCCGCCCCGGCGGGACGTCGCGCAGCACCAGCCGGATCATCTCCGCCGACTCTCCGAACGTGAACGGCGAGCGCGCGTCCAGCAGGTTCGCGCTCCCCACCCCGATCCACACCCGCTCACCCGCCGCCATCAGCGCCCGAAGCACCGCCGCATGCCCGAGGTGGACCGGCTTCCACCGGGCCACCATCGCCAGCCGACGCACCGGCAGCTCCGCCGGGATCGGGCGCGCGCCCGTCACGCCGTCCGCTCCAGCAGCAGCGCATGCTCCAGCCGGATCGCCCCCATCCCCTCGTCCGGCCGCTCCACCATGCAGCGCGCCACGCTCCGCAGCCCGACCCGCTTCGAGGTCTCCAGGATCGCCGGGATCGACTCCACCACGCGCCCCTCCACCACGCCGTCCCCCACGATGATCGTCATCCGGCCCCCCGGCGCCAGCAGCTTCGCCGCCGCCTGCACCCACCGGCCCGTGTCTTCGCGCCACCGCTCGATGCCCCGCCCCCGGTTCACCCGGAAGCTCCGCCGCGATCCGATCTCCTCCCGCGCGTCCCCCGGCTCCATCCCCAGCCACAGGTAGCGCAATTGCTGGATCGCCAGATAGTCATAGACCCCCGGATAGGGCGGCGAGGTAAGGATCTGCCCGAACCGCTCCTTGCTGCGCGCCTCGCGCGCGTCCTCGCGGTGCGCCCGCGCCCGGATCGCGGGGATCAGCGGCGCGCCCGCCGCTGTGTCTGCCGCTGTGTCTTTCTGTGCGCCCGGTGCGCCCGCCAGCTTCGCCTCCGCCGCCGCGATGCCCTCCTCCAGCGCCTCCAATTGGCGCGCGTACTCGCGGGCGCGGGCGTGGAACAGGATCGCCGTAGACCCCGGCTCGCGGCGTTGCTCGACGCGGCGGTTGGCGGTGTCGCTCTCGCGGAAGCTGGCCTTGACGACGATGGCCGAGAAGACCGCCTTGAGGAGCGGCGCGGCCGCCTTCTCCTCCGGTGTGCCTTCCTGCGTGATCCGGTAGATGCCGCTCCGGATGCTGGCGAGCTCGGCGAGGGTGTGCGGGTCGTACCAGCCCCGCAGCTCCGCCGGGAGATCCGGCCCCGGCGCGGGGGGCTTCTTGGCCTCCTCCGAGAGCGCGCGGGCCGATCCGCGCAGGCGCGTCCGCAATTCCTCCGTGCTGCGGGTCGTGCGCGCCCGCGCCACCAGCAGCGCCACCGGCGAGATGTCCATCCCGAGCGCGGATCGCCCGGCGAGCAGCGCCTCCACCAGCACCGTACCGCCCCCGCAGAACGGGTCCAGCACCGATCCCGTCCCCAGCCCGAGCAGCATCCGCGCCGCCTCCGGGTGGAGCCCCGCCGGATAGGTGTGGAAGCCGTGGGTCGCGCGCTCCACCGGCCCCTGCGCCCGGAGCGCCGCCTCCAGTACGCCCGCCTCGGCGCTCCCGCCGAAGAACAATGCCTCGCCCGCCGGGCGATCGTGCGCGGTCCTCGTCTTTTTCTCAGCCACAGTCTTTCTCAGCCACGGTACACTTCATCCTGGTCGATGGCGGCGAGGACCCAGTCGTAGTCGCCTCCGGTGATCTTCGCCTCACAGTATCCGCAGACGCCGCTCTCGCCGACGCGATCCAGCGGGGCGCCGCAGCTCGGGCAGTTGTCGAGGTCGGCGCGGGGGGCGGCGGGCTTGCCGGAGGTGCGGATCAGCGTCCAGTACTCCGAGAAGATGCGATCCTCCGTGCGGCTGCCGCCGACGACCTTGCCGCTGCTGTCCTCAGTCCAGTCCTTACAGCGCGCATAGACGCGGACCGTGATGCTCTCGTACCACGCGTCCATGCCGATCTTCGCCGCGACCACGTCGGTCACCTTCAGATCGCGCATGCGGTTCCGCAGGCCCTCGCGCTTGTAGCGGTCGATCCAGAACCGGTGCTGGGTGTACAGAAAATCTGTCTCCAGCGGGCGGACTTTTTCATAGTCCGCCGCCGCCCACGCGTCCTGGATGCGCGTGAACATCTCCTCGACCCGCTGGCGGAACGCCGACCACTGCAGCTCAGGGTGCCGCGCCCGCAGCGCCCGCTGCGCTGAGGCCAGATCGGGCGCGGTGAGCGTCGGGAGGTCGGTCCCCTCCTCGACGCCCCCGCCGAGGCCCGGCTCCAGCGGCGGCAGCGGCTTGATCGCCGTCGCCTGGATCGCCACCACCTGCCACTGCAGCCGCCCGTCGTTGAGCACGCTGTCACAATTCCGGCAGCGCCCGGCGGGGGTCGGGTCGAGCGGGCTGCCGCAATTGGCGCAGGACAGCACCTGCATCCGATCCGGCCCCGCCGAGGGCCCGGCGGCGCGGCGCCAGAACGTCCAGTGCTCAGCCGCCCACATGATCCGGGGCTTCCCGCCGCTGTCGAGGGGGCGCTCGGTGTAGTTCACGTCGAACTCCACCCGGATGTTGACCTCCTCCTCGCCGCCCTTGCCGCCCTTCCCTGAGAAGTTGACAGCGTGGATGCGGCAGGCACCGAACACCACCTCGCGCACCTCCTTCACCTTCCCGCGCGTCCGAAGCCGCTCCTGCGCCGCCTCCGCCAGCAGCGGCCCGACGATCTCGAAGTCCTTCGGGCGCTCCTCCTGGGCGCGGGTGTACAGCAGCCGCGCCATGTCGAGGAACAGGATCGGCGAGAACGTCGGATCGACCTTCTGGAGCCGCGCCACCGCCTCGCCGATGTCGGCCCGCGCCGGCGCGGCCTGCGTCCGGATCACCGTGCGGCTGTCGGCGCCGCTCTTGCTCCGGTAGTTGAACCACGCGGCCAGCGAGACGATGATCAGCACCGGGATGCCGATCACCGGGTACCGGATGCAGAGGACGATCAGATCGATCACCAGCCCGATGTCCCCGGAGCCGCCGGAGCTGCTGGAGCCGCCGGAGCTGCTGGAGCTGCTGGAGCCGGAGCCGCTGGAGCCGCCGCTGCGGTAGCTGCTGCCGCCGCCCGCGCGCATCTCCGCGCCCGGCCGGGACGGGAATTTCAGGGACGGGAATTTCAGGGACGGGAGGGTGACTGCCGGGAGGGCCGCCGGGAGGGTCACCGCCGGGAGGGGCGTCCCCGGCGGCTGTGCCGGAAGATGGAGCGTAAAACCGCTCAACAGCAGCCCGGAGATCAGACAACGGGAGAGAAGCGCAGTGGCAGTGATCATCGGTAGACCCTCGGCGCGTCCGGCAGCTCGTTGCGATCGTCAGCGGCGCGCGGGATGTGCCGCCCGAGCAGCGCGCCCAGCCGCTCCAGCCCCGCCTCCAGCTCAGCGCTGCTGCCCGCAGAGAGCCGGATCTCCGCCCACTCCTTCCCCCCGATCCGCCCGAGCAGCCCCTGGTCAGGCAGCAATTCCACCCGCCCCTCCAGCGCGCTCACGTAGACCAGCACGCCCACGCGATCCGCCGTCGAATGGACCGTCTCCTGATGGAACGCCGCCGACGCCGCCGTCCGCACCTGCCGCTCCATGCGCGCCGCGCCGGCCATCCACGGCCAGAGCCTCGGCTGTCGGGCCACGATCAGCGCGGCCAACCCGGCGAAGGCCGCCACGTCCAGCGGGAAGTGCATCGCGTCGAACGACCACGGGCTCCAGCACAGGAACGCCAGCGTCACCCACGCCGCCGCCATCCCCGCCCAGAGCGGCAGGTCGCCGTAGCCGCCGGAGCGGCCCGCCAGCACCAGCACCAGCTCTGCGCCGGTGCCTGACTCGATCCGGCCGACCTGCGCGGTCAGCCGTTGTTGAAGCGCCTCGTCTATCTGCAGCATGTTCAGACCCGATCCGACCGGTTAACCCGCGCCGCCTGCTCTGCTCATCTCTCAGCTATCTCTTTGGCGCCATCTGCCGGGGTGTCTCATGGAAATCAACGCATCCTCCCTGATCCGCCATCCGAGGAGCCGGGTCTATCAGGCCTACCGCGATGAGCTGGATCAGATCATCGCCTACATCCCGAACGTCCAGGCCGTCAACGTCCTCTCCCGCACAGAGGCCCCAGGCCGCGTCTCCCTCCACAACGAGTGGATCGGGCGCTCCGAGATCCCGAAGGTCGCGCAGGGCCTGCTCAAGCCGGAGATGCTCCGCTGGGATGACTACGCCGAGTGGGACGAGGCCCGGCAGGAGGTGCAGTGGAACCTCAAGCTCCGCGTCTTCACCGACCGGGTCCGCTGCTCCGGCACCAACCGGTTCATGGAGGAGGGGCCGTCGCTCACCCGCGTCCACCTGAGCGGCACCCTCGACATCGACCTGAAGGAGCTGCCCGGCGTGCCGCGCTTCCTCTCCTCCTCGCTGGCCCCGCAGGTCGAGAAGTTCATCGTCGCGCTGATCAAGCCCAACCTGGAGCAGGTCAACGAGGCCATCGGGCGCTACCTCGACGGGAAGCCGGTGTAGCCCGCCGGGCGCAGCGCTGAACGGCGTAGCCCGCCGGGCGCAGCGCTGAACGGCGCCGCTACAGAGCCGTCGTCGCGCCGGTGTCGGTCGGCGCCGCAGGCACCGGCCCGGCGATCTCGTACTCGATGAGGATGTCGGCGCCGCGCGACGGGATGGCGGTGCCGGTGAACTGGATCTGCGCGTAGTCTTCGAGGTAGATCCATCCGTTGTCTCCGCTCATCGGGACGACCGCGCCTAAGCCGTCGGGCGGGGTCACGGTGACGACGATGGTGTCGACGGTGGCGGCGTGCGAGAGCTGGAACGTCGTCTGGATGCCGGCCGCGATCAGCCCGAGCGCGTCCATGACGCTGGAGTAGTCCGCCGAGCAGATGTCCGCCTGCACGCCGCCGAGCAGCCCGATGGCGGTGTAGTAGCGCGTGCCGGGGTAGGTCTGCTCGCAGCTCGACAGCACCTCAGGGCCGACGATGCCGGAGAGCCGCACCTTCGACGGATCGTCCTTCAGCGCCTTGAACCGCGTCACCAGATCGTTCGGCGACACCAGCTCGTCGATCCGCGTGTAGCAGTCCTCGCCGCTGGAGTCGGCGCCGAGCGCGCCGAAGTCGGAGCAGTCGTTCTCATCCGAGACGATGATGATCGAGAGCGCGGCCTCTTCGCGCAGGAAGCCCGCGTTCCGGGTGTCAGAGAGCGGCGGCTCCAGCGCGGTGAGCGCCGCCTCCAGCCCGCGCTCCTGATCGGAGCCGTTGGTGCCCTGGATGACGCGGGCGCGGAAATTCTCGTCGTAGGTGCAGTCGGTCGTCACGCCGTCGTCGCGGCACTCAGAGGTCAGCACCGGCGGGTTGCCGAGCAGGATGCCGGCGTTGGCGTTGATGTCGTCCACGTCGGTCGTGATGACGCCGAGGTGGAAGTCCATGTTGCCCTCTTCGAGGTTCAGGATGAAGTCCTCAGCGCTGGCCGCGACGCTCTCCTGCTCGTTCTGCATGGACACCGAATTGTCGATGACCCACAGGATGTCCACTGAGTTGTCCGGCGCCTGCTGGAATTCATCGCTCCCCGACAGCCGGGTGAGCTTGGAGGTGTCGCTGCACCCGACCAGCAGCGCCAGCAGCCAGAGTCCCCGCGCCGCGTGTCTTTTGGCAGATGCCGCCTGTGTCCCCGATCCCATCTCAGCCTCCGTTGCCGACAGTCCGTATTGACCCGATACAGTATAGCCTCAGTCTCCTCCGTCGCCCGGCGGCTTTATCTCCCCGTCGCGCTCCCCATCGCGCTCCCCGTCTTTGGCGAGCAGGACGGGCGGGAGCAGGGAGGGCGGATCGGGAAAAATGAAGCCGTTGATGAACAGCAGCCCGAAGCTCAGGTTCTTGCACAGCGGGTACCACAGCGCGGTGAACAGGAGGGTGGCCGGGATGATCACGTTCTCCGCGTCCTTCAGCGCGCCGATCTTGTGGTACCAGAACCCCAGCGCGATCGCGAACAGCGCCCCTGAGCCGTAGCCCATGACCACCGGGATCGTCCAGCTCCCGTGCCACCGCTCAAAGCGGACATGACAGACCGGGCAGAGCGGATACGGACGCAGGAAGGACTTGTAGATTCTGCCTTTCTGACAGGCGGGACAGTGACCGGTGATGGCCGCGAGGAGCGGATCGATCACGGCGCCACCGGGGCGACCGCAGACAGGGGCGGGCCGCCCATCTCGGCGCGCATCTGGAGGTAGGGCGATGTCCAGACGTTCTGATCATCGCGTATTGTAAAGACCTGGCGATCCACCGGCTGTCCGTCGGGCAGCGGCGCGGCGCGGGCGGTGAGCAGGCAGATGGTGGGCGGCAGGATGGCCCGGAAGCGGACGTCGAGCCGCGCGTGGAGGTGCAGCCCGGCGGCGGCGATGGCGGCCTCCCCGCGCGGATCCTGCCCGGCGAAGCAGACGACAAACACGCCGTCTGCGGCGAGGCAGCGCGCGGCGGCGCGCGCGTAGTCGAAGATGCTGCCGCGCAATTCCATCCGGCAGGCGGCGCGCTGCGGGTGAGGGGAGTGGTGGCCCTTGTCGGCAGGGATGTAGGGCGGGCTGCCGGTGATCAGATCGAAGGGGCCGGGCGGCAACCCGTCAAGATCGCGCAGATCGCCGGACAACGCCGTGATCCGTCCCTCCAGACCGTTGTGAGCGACGGTGTGGCGCGCGAGCCGGTGGCTGACCGCCTGCGCCTCCACCATGTGCAGCGTCCGGCCATCCGCCAGCTCAGGGCTGTCCTGATCGAGCCGCCAGAGCGTGAGCAGCCCCACGGACCCGATCCCCGCCCCGAGATCGAGCAGCCGCCGCGCCCCCGGCGCAGCCGCCGCGCCGAGCCAGGCGGTCATCAGGTCGTCTGTGGAGAACCGGTGACCGTGCTTGAGCTGGTAGATACTCCAGTCCCCGGCGAGCCGGTCGAGGGTGACCGGTTCGTCGATGCCGGACAGCGTGAACATGCCGTCCGGCGCCGGAGCGCCGGGGGCGGGAGGGTGCGGCGCGGGGGTGTCGTCGGGTGTGGGGAGCATCCGCTGGGCTCAGTCCTGTCTCTGATCGACCTTGCCGTTCCCGTCGAGATCCTGGCCGGTCTGCACGACGTTCCCCCGCTCGTCGAGGATCTCGATGAAGTCCATCTTGCCGTCGCCGTTGGTGTCGCGCTCCTTGCGGCGGACGATCCCGTTCTCGTAGGACTTCCGCATGTCGAAGGTGCCGTCGAAGTTCGTATCGACCTGGGTGATCGTGCGGCGCCCGTCCTTGTACTCGTCGACGACGTCCACCTTCCCGTCGAAGTCGCCGTCCATCTCCTCAAGCGTGAGCTGGCCCGCCTCGTTGAAGTTGGAGCGCATGTCGACCCGACCGTCGTTGTTGAGATCCAGTTCTTTGCGCATCAAAAGGCGCGTATCTGAACCGGTCTGCTTATAGTAGTTGATGATCTCGATCACGCCATCGTTGTTGAGGTCGATCGTGACCTTCAGCATGCCGTCTGTCGTAGTAGAGGAGGTGCG
>JBEIQZ010000797.1:0-1873 GCA_040376255.1 Alphaproteobacteria bacterium | reverse complement strand
GAACACAGCCTGCATGCCGGGCAGGGACAGCCGCCCGACGCAGCATGAAGCCTGCATGCCCGGCAGGGACACCACCAACCCCTCCAGACTCAGTCATCCCTCCCCTGTCCATTCATCGAGACGGCTCCCCGATACGCCCCGGCTGGCCCGGTGGATGTGGGGGACGTAAACCCCAAAAGAGCCCCCGACATCACAGATACGACCGTCCCCCACATTCACCCCCGGCACGGGCCAGCCGTCGCGCCCTCGTTGGCGCGGGGGGCGGGACAAGCGGTAGCGCCGGCCCCATGCGGGGGGTAACCCCCGCAAAAACAACAGCGGGGGGTGAACCCGAAATTTCATCCATACCCAGCGTGGAGCCAATCCGCCATTATAAAGATATCCAGCGTGGAGCCAATTCGCCATTATAAAGATACCCAGCGTGGAGCTAATCCGTTATTTCATCCATACCCAGCGTGACAATTCTCAAGCAAGCAACCAGATCAATACAGTGACTAGCGAAGACATTACCGCGATCGTGAGGAGCTGCGAGAGCGGCGGGATGTTCTGGAGGCGGTTGGCGCGGTCGGCGGCGCGGATACTGGCGAGCATTACCTCCTGGCGGGGTGCGGGCTGGAGGCGGGGGAGGCGGATGCGGGAGTCATCGGGGCTGGAGGCGGTGTGCGGGTCGGCGCGGGTGGGGGTGAGGCGGTGGACGCGCTCCAGGAGCTGGGGGTGAGCGGTGAAGAGGAGGGCGGCGAACTTGAGGCAGCTCGCGGGGCGGTCGCGGGGGTCCCAGGACATTGCCTGCTCGACGGCGGCGGAGATGT
This sequence comes from Alphaproteobacteria bacterium, assembly GCA_040376255.1. Classification (GTDB taxonomy): domain Bacteria; phylum Myxococcota_A; class UBA796; order UBA796; family SXON01; genus JBEIQZ01. Next base: position 1,064 of record JBEIQZ010000797.1, on the reverse strand, counting down.
GGGGGGGGCAGTCGACGGACATCTGGCTGAGGGGGGAGATGAGGCGGTCATAGACCTCCATGCGGGACAGCTCTGCGTTGCGGCTCAGGGGGCAGCGTCCGGTGAGCATCTCATAGAGGATGACGGCGAGGGAGAAGATATCGGCGCGGGCGGAGGCCTGGGAGGCGTCGAGGGTCTGTTCGGGGGCCATGTAGCCGGGGGTTCCCATGGAGGCGCCGTGCTGGGTGTGGCCGTGCTCGGGATCGGGGCTGAGGAGGCGGGCGATGCCGAAGTCGACGACGCGGGCGGTGGGGGGATCGCCGGAGAGGAGGATGTTGGAGGGCTTGAGGTCGCGGTGGGAGATCCCGGCGGCGTGGACGGCGGTGATCCCGGCGAGGACGCCTGCGAAGAGGAGGAGGGCTTCTTCCAGGGGGATCCGCCCGGTGTTCTGGCCGTCCCGGCGGGGCGCCTCCGTGATCCGATCCATGAGCGAGGGGCCGGGGACGAATTCCATGACCAGGCCGATCCGGCCTTCATGCTCGATGATGTCGGTGACCGGGATCAGGTTCGGGTGGCGGATCTGGGCCTGGATGCGGCCTTCCTGGAGCATGCGCATCGACATGCTGGGCTGCGGCTGGTTCATGAGCTTCAGCGCGCTCAGCCCGCCGAGCTGGAGGTGGCTGACCTTGTACACCGTCGCCATCCCGCCTGAGCCGAGGGTGGACAGCACGCGGAACCGACCTGCGAGCACTGTGCCGGTCAGATCCTCCATCAGCGGTGCGCGGACCAGGGGACGCCGGGCAGGCCGTCGAGCTGGAGCTCGCCGTAGAGATCGCCCTGCGCCCCGACGGTCGCGATGAGGACGGTCGAGCGTTCGGCGTCCCGCAGCTCCATCACGCCCTCTGCGTCGAGGCTGCCGCTGAGCTGGATCGTGCGGGCGGCGACGGTGAACTGGAGGAGGAGCGTCCCGGTGAGCTGCTGCCCGGTCTGGATCAGCTCCAGCTCCATTGCATGCTGTGCTGCCCCTTGAGTCATGACGCCGCTCCAGTGATCGGTGAGCCCGTGCCTGGTCAGGAGGGGCGGGG
>JBEIQZ010000256.1:0-8328 GCA_040376255.1 Alphaproteobacteria bacterium | reverse complement strand
GACAGCGACACCTACGGGAACCGCGCGGCCAGCGTCCTGAGCTGCGACGTCCCCTCCGGCCATGTCGCCGACAGCACCGACTGCGCCGACAGCAGCGCCGCGATCAACCCGGCGGCGCAGGAGGTCTGCGACGGCGCGAACACCGACGAGGACTGCGACGGCCTCACCGACGATGTCGACGCCTCCGCCACCGGCCAGTCCGTGTGGTACGCCGATAACGACAGCGACGGCTGGGGCGACGCGGGCGCGGCCCTCTCCCGCTGCGATCAGCCATCCGGCTACCTGAGCGGAAATGGCGACTGCGACGACGCTGACAACGGAACCTATCCGGGCGCCACCGAGTACTGCGACGGCGCGGACGACGACTGCGACGGCCAGATCGACGAGGACGGCGCTGCAGATGTCCGCACCTGGTACGTCGACAGCGACGGCGACAACTTCGGCGACGCGGGCGTCAGCCTGCTGACCTGCTACCAGCCCTCCGGCTACGTCAGCGACGACGCCGACTGCGACGACACCGACAGCGGCGTGTACCCCGGCGCGGATGAATACTGCGACGGCGAGGACGACGACTGCGACGGCACCACCGACGAGTCCAGCGCCGTCGACGCCCCGACCTGGTACGCCGACAGCGACGCGGACGGCTACGGCGATCCCTCGGTCGCCGCCCCCGCCTGCGCGCAGCCCTCCGGCACGGTCAGCGACAGCGCCGACTGCGACGACAGCGACGGCGACGCGTACCCCGGCGCGCAGGAGATCGCCTACGACACTGTCGATCAGGACTGCGACGGCGCCGACCTCTGCGATGTCGACGGAGACGGCCGGCTCGCCGTCGAGTGCGGCGCGGACGACTGCGACGACAGCGACGACGCGATCTATCCGGGCGCCCCCGACGCCTGGTACGACGGCACCGACAGCAATTGCGACGGCGGCGACGACTACGACGCGGATCTTGACGGCTACATCTCCGCGAGCTGGGGCGGCGACGACTGCGACGACGGCAGCGCCGTCACCTTCCCCGGCGCGCCCGACGCCCCCTATGACGGCGTGATCACCGACTGCGACAGCGCCGACGAGTACGACGCGGACGGCGACGGCTACGACAGCGACGCATGGGGCGGCGCGGACTGCGACGACGCCTCCTCCGATGTGAACCCCGCCGTGACCGAGATCTGGTACGACGGCTTCGACCAGAATTGCGACAACGCCGACGACTACGACGCCGACGCCGACAGCCACGGCTCGGCCAGCTACGGCGGCGACGACTGCGATGACAACAACGCCGCTACCTTCCCCGGCGCGCCCGATGAATACTATGACGGCGTGATCAACGACTGCAACGGCGCAGACGAGTACGATCAGGACGGCGACGGCGCCTTCCACCCCGCTACGGGCGGGAATGACTGCGACGACGCCAACTCCGCCGTCTTCCCCGGCGCCGAGGAGGGGGTGGCGGACGGCCTCGATCAGGACTGCGACGGCGGCGACCGCTGCTACGTCGACGCCGACGACGACGGCCAGCGCGAGCCGACCGGCGGGACGCTGCTCTCGGAGGACGTGGACTGCGACGACGCGGGCGAGGGGAGCGCTGACGAGCCCGCCCTCGACTGCAACGACAACAACGCCACCACCTACGACGGTGCCCCCGAGATCTGCGACGACGGCGCCGACAACGACTGCGACACCGAGGTCGATGAGGGCTGCGACACCGGGCCGGGCGACTCGGACACCGGGCCGGTCGACTCCGAACCGGTCGGCGACTCCGATGACTCCGGGCCGCAGGACACCGGCAAGGCCCCGGAGGGCTGCGCCTGCTCGACGGGCAGCGGCTCAGCAGGGGTCGCCGGGCTGCTGCTGCTCAGCGCCGTCGCGCTGCGTCGCCGCCGGGAGGGCTGAGCGGCGACCGGATCAGGCCCGGACGATCAGAAGACGTCCGGGGCGATGGGCACCACCGTCCCGTCCGGCAGCCACGCCACGAGCCACACCCCGTCCATCGCGTCGGAGACGGCGAACAGGTTGACGAAGGTGCCGCCCGCCAGCTCCGGCAGGGTGAACAGCAGATCGGCGTTTCCGTCGTCAGTCGCGTCGATGCCGATGCGGTAGCTGCCCGCGTCCAGATCCGGCAGCACCGCCGAGGCGCCGTAGGGGACGTCCGCCAGCAGCTCCAGGCCGAGGTCGGCCTCCCAGATGTCGACGACGCCCACCGCCGACGCCGTGTGCGCGACCTGCACGCGGATCTGATCGGGGGCCAGCCCGGCCGCGTCGTCGAGCAGCGCCATCGCCCGGATCTGCGCCGCGCGCCCGTAGGCGACCGCCGAGTAGTTGAACCCCGCGTCGAGCTGGATGTCGGGGATGTTCAGCACCGAGCTGCCGATGCCCATGCCGGTCGGCGACACGTCGAAGGTGTACAGCCCCGCCGGGACGCCGAAGTAGCCCGTGCCGGACAGAAACGGCAGCGCCGTCAGCACCGGCCCCCCGCCGTTCACGAACACGTCCACGTCCGGCGCGTCCGGCGACAGGTGGAGCACCCGGATGCCCGCCGTGGGCGGCGGCACCTCAGCATCGATCCGCACCGTCGTCCCGTCGGGGAGCTGCGCCAGCAGGAACGGCACGTCGTCCGGGCCGGTCACCGCGAAGACGTTGGCCTGCGTCCCGCCGGGCAGCTCCGGGACGGCGAAGGTGACGTCCGGACTGGCGTCGTTGTCAACGTCGATCCCGATCCGCAGCGCGCCCACCGCCAGATCGGGCAGCGTCGCGCTGGCCCCGTACGGGACGTCCGAGAGCAGCGCCACCGGGGTCTCGCCGCTCACCTCCCAGATGTCCACCTCGCCCACCGCCGACGCCGCATGCGCCACCGTCAGCCGCACCCGATCCGCCGCCAGCCCGCCCGCGTCGTCCGCCAGCGCGAGGCCGCTGATCGCCGCGACCCGCCCATAGGCGACAGCCGTGTACGCCTTGCCCTCCTCCAGCGCCACGTCCGCGAACGTCAGCACCGAATCACCCGCCCCGCCGCCCGCCGGGACCACGTCGAAGGTGTACGTCCCCGCCGGGACGGTCAGGTAGCCGGTGCCTTCGGGGAAGGACAGCCCGCTCACCGCCGCGCTCCCGCCGTTCACCAGCACGTCCACCGCAGGCGCGTCCGGCGACAGGTGCAGCACCCGGATCTGCGCCTCGCCCGGCGTCGTATCGCCGGTGTCGTCGCCGGTGTCGTCGCCGGTGTCGTCGCCGGTGTCGTCGCCGGTGTCATCGGTGCCGGTGTCGTCGATGTCGGTGCCGGGATCGGTGACGTCCTTGGAGTCCTCCTCCGGGGTGCAGGCGGTCAGGGACAGGAACGGGAAGAGGAGCGCAGAGAACGTGGCAGAGAGCAGCATGGGAGACCTCCAGGTGGGCGGTGATGCCCGCCCCCACAGCGTATGCACTGGATATGAGTCTGGAATGAACAGGTTGTGAATCTGTAGCCGGGACATCCTGCTTGCTCATATCCGGGGCGCGTGAAGAAAAAAGGCTTGCCGCAGGATACGGCAGCCCCGGTGCCGACCGCCCCCCGCTACACCCTGGATCAATTGCTGGTGCTGGACGCCATCGCCCGCACCGGCTCGTTCGCGGGCGCGGCGCGGGAATTGCACCGCGTCCCTTCCGCGATCAGCTACAGCGTCCAGACCCTCGAAGACGGGATCGGCGTGGCGCTGTTCGACCGCAGCGGCCACCGGGCGGGGTTGACGGCGGCAGGGCGGCAATTGCTGGAGGAGGCGCGCGATCTGCTGGCGCGGGCGCGAAAGCTCGACCGGCTCGCGACGCTGCTCGGGGACGGGTGGGAGCCGGAATTGCGGGTGGTGGTGGACGGGGCGTTCCCGATGGCCCCGCTGCTGCGGGCGCTCGGCCTCTTCGCAGAGCGGAGGATCCCGACCCAGGTGCAGATCGACGTCGAGTACCAGGACGGCGTGATCGCCTGCTTCCACCGGGATCGCGCCGACCTCATGATCGCCCTCGGGCTGGAGGACGGCGGGCGCCTGAAGGGCGTGCCGCTCGCGCCGCTGGAGATGGTGCTGGTCGCCGCGCCCGTCCACCCGCTCGCCGCGATGCGGAACCTCAGCCGCGACCACCTCGCCGAGCACGTCGATCTCGTCGTCAAGGACTCCTCCCCCGACTACGCAGCGCGCCCGCGCCGCAGCTTCCTCGGCACCGGCCACATCATCCGCTTCTCCGACTTCCACTCCAAGCTCGCCGCCCTCTGCAGCGGGGTCGGCTTCGGCTGGCTCCCCCTCCACCTCGCCGCCGCCCCGATGGCCGCCGGCGCGCTCTGCCTCCTCGACCTGCCCGACGGGAACCGCTGGGCCTACCAGCCCCAGCTCATCACCCGCCGCGACGAGCCGCCGGGCCGGGCGGCGGCGCTGCTGATGGAGGAGATTCAAAAAAACTGAACGTTCCGTGCAAAAAGATCCGCTTTTATTGATGAAGCGCGGGCGCTACACTCTCCCGGTAATGAGGTGCGCCATGCTGTCCCTGTCTGCACTCCTCTCCCTCTCCGGCTGCCTCAACGACTTCGGCATCCAGGCGATGCCCGATACGAAGCCCGGCGGCCTCGACAGCGCCGCCGACACCGGCCCCGCTGACACCGGCCCCGCCACCGACAGCCCCGATCCCCGCGACACCGACACCGGCACCGCCGCCGCCGATGACTCCGCCGATGACACTGAGCCGCCAGACTCCGACCCCCCGGTCGACTCCGAGCCTGTCGTCGAAGATCCGCCCCCCGCCGACGACTGCGACGAGACCTCCGACCTCATCTACGTCCTCTCCCGCGACGACGATCTGCTCTACACCTTCGATCCGGCCTCGCTCCGCTTCACCTCCCTCGGCGAGGTCGACTGCAACACCTCGCTCTACCCCGCCTCCATGGCCGTCAGCCGCGCCGGGATCGCCTACGTCCGCTACGAGAACGATGAGGTCTACAGCCTCGATCTCGCCACCATGACCTGCTCCCCCACCGGCTACTCCGACCGCCGCACCGGCTTCGACAGCTTCGGCATGGGCTACGCCACCGACGACCCCACCACCTGGCGCGATCAGCTCTACGTCGCCAACAGCAGCACCGTCGGCGTCCTCGACACCAACACCTGGAACATCCAGACCCTCGGCGCCATGCCCAGCCAGTCCGAACTCACCGGCAACGCCGCCGGAGAGCTGTGGGCCATGCTCCCCCTCGAACGCCCCGCTCAGCTCCGTCGCATCGACACCGCCTCCGGCGCCAACCTCGAGACCCTCCGCCTCTCCGCCTTCCCCGACCCCTCCACCATCGACACCTTCGCCTTCGCCACCTGGGACGGCGAATTCTACCTCTTCGTCCGCATCTCCGGCATGGGCAACACCACCGACGTCTACCGCGTCGAACGCGACGGCACCATGTCCACCCTCCTCCGCGACGTCGGGTTCAACGTGGTCGGAGCGGGCGTCTCCACCTGCGCGCCCTAGGTTTTGCGGGGGGAGAGGCCTCCCCCCGCATCGGGACGGCGCTGGCGCTTGTCCCTCCCCCCGCGCGCAGGGGCGCGCTGCGGCTGGCCCGTGCCGGGGGTGAATGAGGGGGACGATAGTATCTGGAACGACGGGGGCTCTTTTGGGGTTTACGTCCCCCACATCCACCGGGCCAGCCGGGTTGTAGCGGGGAACAGTCCAGGAGAATGGACGGGGGAGGGATCACGGATATCTGGGGAGGGAGCAAGGGGAGCGAGGGGTCGGGAGGGTGGACAGGCGTTGCCGTCGTTTCAGCCCTCGACGTTGAGCGTCACGGAGGCGGTGCCGGTGGCCCCTGCGGTGTCTGTCACGGACAGGGTGACGGTGTGCGTCCCGGCGGGGAGGCGGAGGGTGCCGAGCAGGGAGCCGTCGGTGTCCGGGGCGTCGTCGATGGAGAGCGGGGCGCCGTCGCCGTCTGTCCAGGCGAGGGTGAGCGTCTCCAGCGGGGTCTCGGCGTCCGAGATGAGCGCCTCGACGACGATCAGCGCGTCCGCTGTCTGGGCGCTGTCTGCGGTCGGCGAGAGGAATTGGACGGCGGGCGGGGCGTTGGGGCGGACATCGAGCAGCACATCGGCGGTGCCGGTGACATCGGCGGGGTCAGTGACCTCCAGGGTGATCCCGACCTCTCCGGCGTCGAAGGTGGCCTCGCAGCGGGTGGTGCCGTCGGGCTCGACGGGGGCTGGTTCGCAGAGGACAGTGTCGCCTGCGTACCAGGCGGCGGTGAGATCCTCGGCGAAGTCGTTGGTGTCCGAGACCGCGCCGAGCAGCGGGGTGAGCTGGCCGCCGGTGAGCGGGGTCTCCGCTGTCGGCCAGAGGACGACCGCCTCCGGCTGGTTGTTGCGGACGGCGACGTCGGAGGACTGGCAGCCGGTGAGGGCGGGGAGCAGGGAGAGCAGGGAGAGCAGGGACATCGCAGGCTCCGGGGGCGGGGGATCGGGCGGGGCGGAGGATCGGGCGGGACGGACGGCGCGGGCTCAGTAGCCGGCGGCCCAGATGAGGGAGTCGTAGAGCATCTGGCGCGTGTCGTTGTTGGGCGTGTTGTAGTCGGCCATGGTGGTGAAGTAGACGGTGCGCCAGGTGCCGGTGTCGTTGGCGATGACGGTGCTCTGACCGGCGCCCCGGACGACGAAGTCCGCCGTCGCGTCGAGCGCCACCGACGACCAGCCGCCCGTCACGCCCTGCTCCTGGGGTGTAGCCGGCGATGGTGAACGAGGCAGGCACGTTGGCGACGATGGGGTGGGAGGGCATGACGACCGTGGCCCCGTTCGTGATTGCAGAGACGGTGGTGAAGGCCGCGCTGGACACGCCGAACAGGCTCTTCAGGCTGGAGTTGTCGTAGGTAGTGGTGCTCGGCGTATACCGCAGCAGGTAGGTGCTGACCGCGCCGCCGTAGCCGCCGGTGAGGTAGCTGCTGATCGCGGTGAGCTCTCCGGCGCTGTACTGGATGGGGGCGCCCGACGGGTCGGAGATGATGATCACGTCGTAGGCCATCAGCGTCGCCAGCGTGAAGCCGGCCGACACGTTGTTGATGTCGATGGCGCAGGTGCCGTAGGGCAGGGCGTTTGCCTCGATGTTGGACCAGGCGAGGGAGGAGTTGGTGTAGGTGCTGCCCCAGCCCGGCAGGTAGCCGACCTCCAGCGTGGTGCCTCCCGTGCAGGGGGTGGCGCCGGGGGTGACGGTGACAGTGTCTGTGCCTGCGGTGCCGGAGCTGCTGCTGTCGGCGGGGGTCACCGTGCAGACCCAGGTGGTCGCCAGGTCGGTGTCGGTGGCGGGGACGGTGTCGTTGGTGCGGGTGGTGGTGATCGGGCCGGAGGCGCCCGCGACGGCGGAGGGGTAGCTGGCGCCGTCCGCCGTCCAGGTGATCGTGTAGCTGATCGCGTCGCCGTCCGCGTCGGTGGAGGCGGTGGTGATACCGCAGACGAGGTTGTCGACGTTCTCGACCGGGGCCGCCGGGGTGATGTCGACCACCGGGGCGGTCGGGGCGGTGTTGCTGATGGTGACGGTGTTGGAGGAGACAGCGGTGCCGCTGCCGCCTGCGTCGGCGGGCGTGGCGCGGCAGTAGACGGTGTTGCCACGGCTGAAGTATGTGCCGGTCAGCGTCGATGTCGTCGGGGCGATCAGGCTGCTGTTGACGTACCAGGCGTAGGTGTGGCTGACGGCGTCCCCGTCGGCGTCGCTGCTGGTCGGCGTGCAGGTCAGCGTCGTCGACTCGTAGGCCGTCGTCGGCGTCAGCGCGACGGTGCTGATGACCGGCGCGGTGTTGCTGATGGTCACCGTGTTGGAGGCCATCGCGGCGGAGAGCGCGCTGCCGTCGTTCGCCGTCGCCTGGCAGTACACCGTGTTGCCGTTGTTGAAGTACGTCCCGGTCAGCGTGCTGGTGGTCTGGGCGATCAGGGCGCCGTTGACGTACCAGGCGTAGCTGTAGCTCAGGGTGTCGCTGTCGGCGTCTGCGCCTGCGGGCGCGCAGGTGAGCGTGCTGGCCTCGGTGGCGCTCGTCGCCGGGGTCAGCGTCACGCTGCTGAGGGTGGGCGCGGAGTTGGCGATGGTGACGGTGCTGGAGGAGAGGGCGGCCCCGGCGCTGGCGCCGTCGGTGGGGGTGGCGCGGCAGTAGACGGTGTTGCCCTTGTTGAAGTACGTCCCGGTCAGCGTCGATGTCGTCTGGGAGATGGCGGAGCCGTTGACGTACCAGGCATACGACCTAAAGCAACAGGCGGAGGGTCTGCCCTCCGCCTGTTGATCAGCAGGGCCGATCAGCAGGGCCGATCAGCAGGGCAGGCGCAGGCCCGCCCGCTGCGAGCCGCTACTCCACGCAGTGGT
>JBEIQZ010000597.1:0-3540 GCA_040376255.1 Alphaproteobacteria bacterium | reverse complement strand
TGGAGCCTGCGCGACTCAGGCGCGTGACCGGAATTTCCCCGCCCGACTGCGGGAGGTCGGCAGGAGGGGGCGCACAGCCCCCTCCTGCCCAGGAGGGTTCGGGAACCGGCGGTTCCCGATGGGGGCCGGGGGCCAGCCCCCGGAAGAAGGAGTAACGGGGAAGCCTCCAACCGGGGGCCGGGGGCCCGCCCCCGGATGGGGTCACAGGGGGAACCCCTCAAACGGGGGCCGGGGGCTCTGCCCCCGGAGCCTGCCCGCTCCGGGCAAAACCTGTTAAGCTGGCGGGCGGAGGCGGGATGAGCCTTGAGGAATTGGCGGCGCGGTTCGACGCGGAGCTGGCGGCGGCAGGGAGCACAGCGGCGCTCGACGAGGTTCAGCGGGACTTCCTGGGTAAGAAGAGCGACCTGAAGCTGGCCTTCCAGACCTTGCGCGCGCTCCCTGCGGAGGAGCGGGCTGCGCGGGCGCAGCTCCTGAACGGGACGCAGGCGGCGTGGGAGGCGCGGGTGTCGGCGGCGCGGGAGCGGCTGGCGGCGGCGGAATTGGCGCGTCAGCTCTCGGCGGAGTGGCAGGACGGGACGCTGCCGGGGACGGCGGCGGCGCGCGGGGCGCTGCATCCGGTGACGCTGGTGGAGCGGCGGTGCCTGGAAGTTTTGCGGCGGCTGGGGTTTGTGCTGGAGGAGGGGCCGGAGGTGGAGTCGGAGCCGTACAACTTCGACTACCTGAACATCCCGAAGCACCACCCGGCGCGGGAGATGCAGGACACGTTCTATGTGAGCGGGGGGCTGCTGCTGCGCTCGCACACGACCTCGGTGCAGGCGCGGGTGCTGGAGGAGCGGCGGGCGCCGCCGATCAAGGTGGCGTCGGCGGGGCGGGTGTACCGGAACGAGGCGGCGGACGCGACGCACCTGCCGATGTTCCACCAACTGGAGGGGTTCTGGCTGGAGGAGGGGCTGTCGTTCGCGCACCTGAAGGGGATCCTGGACTTTGTGGCGCGTGAACTGTACGGGCAGGGCAACGTGTTCCGCTTCAAGCCGAAGTTCTACCCGTACACGGAGCCCTCTATCGGGATGGACATCCGGTGTACGACCTGCCACGGCGAAGGCTGCGCGGCCTGCCACGGGGCGGGCTGGGTGACGATCATGGGCGCGGGGATGATCCACCGGAACGTGCTGCAGCAGTTCGGCTACGACCCGGCGGCGGTGAGCGGGCTGGCGTTCGGGCTGGGGACGACGCGGATGGCGTCGCAGTGGGCGGGGATCAAGAAGGTCAAGAGTCTGTATCAGCAGGATCTGCGGGTGCTTCAGGCGATCCATCGGAGGGGGTGGTGAGGATTTCGGTCGATATTCTCCGGGGGTATCACCCGGGGCTGCCTGAGCGCGTGCGGGATGTGCGGATGCTGCTCGACGACATCGGGATCGAGGTGAAGCGGACTGAGCTGAGCGCGGAGGGCGGGGAGCGGGGCGCGCGGCTGGGGTTGGAGCTGCTGGCGAACCGGGGCGATCACCGGTGCTACCTGGGGATCGCGCGCGAGGTCGCGGGGCGGATCGGCGGGGAGGTGCGGGCGCCGGAGCTGCAGGCGGGGGTGTGGGAGGGCGCGCACGGGGCGGCGTCGGTGGAGGTGCGGATCGAGGTGCCGGAGGGGCTCTGTTATGTCGGGGTGCCGCTGCGGCTGACCGGCGCGGGCGATCTCCCGGCGGAGACGCTGGCGGTGCTGGAGGCGGCGGGGCTGAAGCGCGTCCACCCGGTCGTGGACGTGACGAACGTGGTGAACCTGGAGATCGGCCAGCCGCTCCATGCGTTTGACGCGGCGAAGGTGCGCGGGGCGATCCGGGTGCGGTACTCGGGCGAGGGGGAGCGGGCGTGGCCGCTGTTCGCGGCGGAGCCGGTGGCGCTCCCGGCGGGGTTATTGGTGATCGCGGACGACGAGAAGGTGCTGGCGGTGGCCGGGGTGATCGGCTGTGAGGACTCGAAGGTGGACGCTCAGACGCGGGACATCATCCTGGAGTCGGCCTGCTTCGATCCGGTGCTGGTCCACAAGGCGAGCAGGAAGCTGGGCATCCACAGCGACGCCTCGGCCCGCTTTGAGCGCGGGGCCGATCCGGCGATGGCGCGGACGGGGGTGGAGCGCGCGATCCGCCTGCTGCGGGGGGTGGCGGAGCAGAGCGGCCCGGCGGCGGTGGCGCAGACCTGGGACGGGGCGCAGGCGGTGATCCCGCTCAGCCTGCGGGCGCTGGGGGCGTGGTACGGGCTGGAGCTGTCGCGGGAGGCGGTGGCCGCGCGGCTGGAGCCGATGGGGTTTTTGCTGGGCGCGGAGGAGGCAGGCGCGGCGCACACGCTCCAGGTCACGGTCCCGACCTGGCGCCGCTGGGACGTGCGGAGCCCGGAGGATCTGTACGAAGAGTTCGGGCGCGCGAGCAGCTACGACGCGCTGCCTGCCGCGCTGCCCCCGGTCGGCCTCGGCGCGGTGCCGACCCCGGCGGAGCGGCTGCGGGAGCGGATCGAGGCGGTGCTGGTCGGCGCGGGTTTTTATGAGGTGATCACCGACGGCTTCTACGGTCGCGGCGATCTGGAGCCGATCGCGGAGGCGCTCAGCCTGCCCGCCGATCACGCGCTCCGCGTCCATGTGGAGATGCTCAACTCGCTGGATCGCGGCTGGTCGCTGCTGAAGAACACCGGGCTGATCCAGGCGCTCGCCGGGCTGACCGAGAGCCAGAGCATGCAGATCGAGGATCACCGGGTCTTCGAGTTCACCCGCGCCTTCCACCCCGATCCTTCCGCGCCCAACGGAGCATGCCGGGAGCGTCCGCTCCTGTGGGCGCTGATCTGCGGGCCGGAGCGCTCGGCGGACTGGGCGCACCGCCCGGGGACGAACGCGGCGGACATCTTCCTGATGAAGGGGCTGGTGCGGGAGTTCGCCGCTGAGGCAGGCGTGGATCTCACGCTCTCCCCCACCGGTGACCGCGCCGGGCTCCCGCTCGCGGACGCCCTCCACCCGCACCGCCAGCTCCAGATTTTCTCCGGCGACCGTCCGGTCGGCGTACTGGGCGAGATCCACCCCCGGCTGTCAAAGGGTCGGCGCGGCCGCCCGATCTACCTGGAATTGGACATCGCTGCCCTCTCCCCCGCCCCTGAGCAGCCCGTCACCCTGCCCCCGCTGCGCCCCTGGAGCGAGCGCAACCTCGCGTTCACGCTGCCGCTCGGCATGGCGTCGGCGGAATTGCTGGAGGCCATGCAGGCCGCCCACACCGGCAGGATCACTCCGGCCCACATCGACATCACAGATCTCTACGCCCACGAAGAAGATCTGCAGCCCGTCCGCACCCTGACCACCCGCCTCCGCTACCAGAACGATGATTCGGCCTTCTCAGTCGAAGACATCAACCAGACAACCAAACAAATCGCCGCGCAGACGGTCGCCACACTCTCCAGCAAAGGCGTCAAGCTCCGCGCCTGAAACCAAAAATCCCCCTGCCTCACAGAATCCGCATCTCCAATCCTGTCCATTCTTCTGGACTGCCCTCTGACCCGCCCCGGCTGGCC
>JBEIQZ010000562.1:0-3983 GCA_040376255.1 Alphaproteobacteria bacterium | reverse complement strand
TCATCTACGTCAACGTCAACTTCGTCCCGATGGACGGGGGCCACAAGTCGGTGGCGGTCGGGCTCTGCGGCTACAAGAGCCTGAAGCACCACCACAACCCCTACACCATCCGGAACAGCCACTCCTATATGGACCCGGACAAGTCCGAGCTGAACCACCGGATCGTCCGCATGGGGCGGCTCGTCAACCAGACAAAGAAGATCTTCCATATTGAAACAACGGTAAACAACCGGATCTTTGACAAGCCGCTGGAGTTCCTCGCCAAGAACGAGGACGAGCTGACCCAGACCGAGCTGCGCGCCCAGAAGGCGCTGATCCGGACGCTCCAGGTGCTGCCCCAGCCCGCCCGGCAGGCGATCTTCACCCGCGTCCCCGCCCCCTACGACATCACCGGCGTCTTCGCGGGCGAGACCGAGGCCACCCACGCCCACACGATCGCCCGCTCCTACGAGCAGTACCTCGTCCCGGTGAAGGGCCAGGCCGACATCCTGGTGTCGGGCGTCCCCTACATCTCGCCCTACAACGTCAACGCCTTTTTGAATCCGCTGCTGGTGTCCTGCATGGTGCAGGGCTACATCTTCAACCTGTACCGGGGCGTGCCGCTGGTCAAGAAGGGCGGGACGATGATCGTCTTCCACCCCTGCACCGACCATTTTGATAAGACGCACCACCCGACCTATGTGGAATTCTTTCATAGAATCCTTACAAAGACGCGGGACGCCACCGAGCTCCACAAGAAGTACGAGGCTGAGTACGCGCGGAACCCCGCCTACGTCCAGCTCTACCGCACCGGCCTGTCCTACCACCCCGCGCACCCCTTCTTCATGTGGTACTGGGGCGAGAACGGGCGGCAGCACATGGGCCGCGTGATCGTGGTCGGGGCGGACAACGAGTACATCCCGCGCATCCTCGGCTACGAGACCGCGCCGACCTTCGCCGAGGCGATGCGGATGGCGCGCGACACCGCGCCGCCGAACCCCTCGGTGACCTGCCTGCACCTCGTCCCGATGCTGATGGCTGAGGTAACGCCGTGACGCCCACCCGGACTGAAGCCGAGACCGCGCCCACCCCGCTCCACATCACCCGCACCCTCGCCGGGTCGCGCCTGCTGGTGGTGGGCGGGACGGGCTTTCTGGGGAAGGTGTGGCTGGCGATGATCCTCTACTATGTGGAGGAGGTCGACCACCTGTACCTGATGGTGCGCCCGCGCAAGAACCAGTCCGCGCTGGAGCGGTTCTGGTCGGAGATCGCGCCGTCCCCGGTGTTCGAGCCGCTGCGGCGCAAGTACCCGGGCGTGGCCTACGAAGCGTTCATGCAGCAGAAGATCACCCCGATCCCCGGCGACGTGGGCGAGCCCCTCGCGGGCATCCCGGCATCGATCCGCCAGCACCTGCAGGGCAGCCTGACGGCGCTGGTGAACGTGGCGGGCGTGGTGGACTTCAACCCGCCGCTGGACGAGGCGCTCTCGGTGAACGCCTTCGGCATGCAGTCGCTGGTGGCGCTGGCGAAGGAATTGGGGGACATCCCGTTCCTCCATACAAGCACCTGCTACGTCGCGGGCGACCGCACCGGGCAGGTCGAGGAGGTGAACCCGCTGGCCCACCCCTTCCCGAAGGCCGGGAAGCTGGACAACCGCCACTGGGATCCGGAGCGCGAGATCGCGGAGTGCGAGGACGTGGTGCGCGCGGTGCGCCACCGCTCCGCCGACGCCTTCCGCCAGACGACGTTCCTCAAGCAGGCGAAGGAGAACCTCGAACAGAAGGGCGAGCCGGGGCGCGGCAGCGCGCTGGAGGACGAGGTCAAGCGCGTCCGCCGCCAGTACGAGGAGCGCGAGCTGATCGCGGCGGGCGGCGAGCGGGCGAAGGTGTGGGGCTGGCACAACATCTACACCTACACCAAGTCCATCGGGGAGCAGATCCTCTGCCGGTCGGGGCTGCGCTTCACCATCTGCCGCCCGGCGGTCATCGAGTCCTCGGTGGCCTTCCCGGAGGTCGGCTGGAACGAGGGGATCAACACCTCGGCGCCGATGATCTACCTGGGGCTGCAGGGCGCGCACCGCTACCCGGCGGGCAAGGAGTCGGTGATGGACATCATCCCGGTCGACATGGTGTCGGCGGGGATGGTGCTGGCGCTGGTGGAATTGCTGGAGGGGACGGCGCCGCCGGTGTACCAGATGGGGTCGTCGGACTCGAACCCCTGCTCGATGTACCGGCTGATCGAGCTCGTGGCGATCTACAAGCGCAAGCACTACCTGGAGAAGTCCGGCGGCAACCCGCTGATCAACTGGGCGCAGGCGCAGTTCGGCCCCACCCCGATCTCGGTCGACACCTACTGGAATTACGGCCCGCACCTGATCAGCTCGGTGGCGAAGAGCACCGCCGGGCTCCTCCAGCGCACCGGGCAGGAGGTCAGCCCGCTGAAGTCCCTGCTCAGCCCGCTCGCGCAGATGGCGACGGGGCTGGCGACATCGGCGGATCGCACGGCGTTCATCATGGATCAGTTCGTGCCGTTCACCGCCACGCACAACTACCGCTTCTGCTGCGGCAACGTGCGCGCGGCCTTCGCGCGGCTCAGCGCGGAGGAGCAGGCGTGGTGCGCGTGGGCGCCTGAGCGCATCGACTGGCGCGAGTACATGCTGGACATCCACATCCCCGGCCTCGAAAAGAACGTAATGCCGCAGATCGACGACCGGGTGAACCGCCCGGTCAAGCCGCTGCGCCGCCACGACCACCTGCTCGATCTGCTGGAGGACGCCGCCGAGCGGCACCGGCTGGCGACGGCGCTGTCGATCACCGAGGACGACGGCTTCGCCAGGGTCAGCTACGTCCAATTGCGCGACCGCGCGCGCGCCTGCGGGGCGCGGCTGCAGGCGGCGGGGGTCGCGGCGGGCGACCGCGTGCTGATCTCGGGCAACAACCACCCGGACTGGGTGGTGGCGTGGATGGGCATCCAGTACGCGGGCGCGGTGGCGGTGCCGGTCGATCCGGCGATGGAGGGCGCGGCGGCGGCGAACATCGCGCGCACGGCGGAGGCCCGCGCCGCGATCCTCGATCCGCGCGCCCGCAACAACGCCGGGGACGAATTGGGCGCGCTCTCCCTCCAGCGTCCGGAGGGCGCGACAGACGGCGTGACAGACGGCGCGACAGACGGCGCGACAAGCAACGCGGGGCCGCTGCTGCTGGACATGGCGGCGGTGACGGCGCCTGCGGGGGACAGCGGGGCGCCTGTGCTGGCCGCGCAGCCGCGCCGCCGGGAGGACACCGCCTCGATCCTGTTCACCTCCGGCACGACCGGCACGCCGAAGGGGGTCATGCTCTCGCATGAGAACTTCGCCGCGCTGCTGGCCTCCATCGGCAAGCTGTTCTCGCTGACGCCCGACGACCGGGTGCTGTCTGTGCTGCCGCTGCACCACACCTTCGAGTTCACCTGCGGGCTGCTGATGCCGCTGGCGGCGGGCTGCGAGATCATCTACCTCGACGAATTGACCGGCGACCGGCTCCAGCACGGGCTGTCGCGCGGGCAGGTCACGGCGATGGTCGGCGTCCCGGCGCTCTGGCAATTGCTGGAGCGGCGCATCCAGTCGCAGGTGCGCGAGCGGGGCCGCTACGCGGAGATGGCGTTCGACGCCGGCCTGGAGCTCAACCGGCTGCTCGGCGAGCGCGCCGGGGTGGACGCGGGGCGGCTGCTGTTCGGCTTCATCCACAGCCGGCTCGGCGGCAACATCCGGCTGCTGATCTCGGGCGGCGCGGCGCTGCCGAAGGACACGCACCGCTTCTTCGCCGGGCTGGGGCTGCACCTCACTGAGGGCTACGGGCTCACTGAGGCCGCGCCGGTGCTGACCGTGGCGCGACCGGGGCCGGGCGAGAAGCCGGGCAACGTCGGCAAGCCGATCCCCGGCGTCGAGATCCGCATCCAGAACGCGGACGCAGCGGGCGTGGGCGAGGTGCTTGCGCGCGGCGGCAACGTCATGCAGGGTTACTACG
>JBEIQZ010000891.1:0-1401 GCA_040376255.1 Alphaproteobacteria bacterium | reverse complement strand
GGATTGACGGAAGATCCTGGGGCGTTCGTTCGCCTGCTGAACTTCCTCGCCCGCGAGAACGAGGATCTGATCGCGCGGAACCCGGAGACGCCGCTGCTCTACACAGGGGCGGCGTCGGGGCAGCCGATTGTCCGGTACGCCCGCGAGAAGCAGGAGCCGTGGCTCGATGTCTTCATGATGATCCGGCAGGGCTGGGAGGACTGCGACGGGCTGAGCTGCTACCGGGCCGGGGAGCTGCGGGCGCGGGGCTGGCGGGCGATTGAGCCGGGCTACAGCAGCTACCGGCTCGCGCAGAACCTCCAACCCAGCCACATCCCGGCGAAGGTGTTTCTGCGGACGAGGGGCAACCGGACGTTTCACTGTCTGGTGTCCTACGAGCTGGGCGGCCGCACCTTCTACGACGACCCCTCAGCCCGTCTCGGCATGTACGGGGGGCGGCTGCTGTCTCCGTCCTGGGTCGAGCGGCGGCTCGACGAGCAGCTCCGAGGCCGGGACGCGCAGATCCACCTGACCCCGGCCTGGGATGCGCGGGTCGGCAACGACCGGCACGCCCGGCATGCCCGCGAGATCCGGGGCCACGGACACGCCGGAGCGGTGCGGGGCGTGGTGGTGCGCGGGGTCGGCGCGGGTGGCGCGGGTGGTGTTGATGCGGGCGTCGCGGGCGTTGTGGGTGGCGTCCGGAGGCGGCTGGTTCGTGACTTCAAGGGGGGTGTTCGATGAGCAGATTTCGTGAGGTGGATGTGTTGAACCGCCGGGACACACCGAGGGAGATCCCCGGTGGTCGCCGGATTCCTGGGGTGGCGGGAGAGGTCGGCTGGCAGCCGCGCAGCGAGCGTCAGGAGGCGCGTCGGGAGGCGCGTCAGGAGTGGCGCGAGGAGCGGCTGGACGACCGGCAGGAGGCGAACCGGGACGCCCGGCGTGACCTGCGGCGGCGCAAGCGCATCGAGCGCATCGAGGATCGGCAGGAGAACAAGAACGAGCGCCGCGACAAGCGCCAGGAGCGCATGAACGAGCGCATGGACAAGCGCCAGGAGCGCATCCGCGACCGCATCCAGCGGGTCGATGGCGACGACCCAATCGTGAGCGGCTGGGGGCCGACGCAGCGCCTCCACGGGCGGGCCGGGCGGCCCCTGGTGCGGTTCCAGGTGGAGAGCGACCACCTCGCCATCGTCAAGCCGCTCAACCCCGGCCAGTGGCTCATCACCCTCGCGCCGGAGAGCTGGCGCAACCAGCGGCGGGTGGCGACCCCGGCCGGAGAGATCGGCGTGGCCCCGCTCATGCCGATGGCGATCCATGCCGCCGGTCGCGCCATCCAGCGGCTCGGCGGGCCGCCGATGGTCATCTGCAACCCCGGCGCTCCCGGTGGTGCCGGTGCTGGTGGTGCCGGTGGCGCCGCTGCCG
>JBEIQZ010000320.1:0-7224 GCA_040376255.1 Alphaproteobacteria bacterium | reverse complement strand
GGGAACAGCGGCTCGCCCGCCTCGACCGCCTGCCCGGTCGGGAGCCGGTCGAGGCGCGGGCTCAGATCCGGCGCGCTGCACCCGAGCTTCGCCAGCAGCTCCGCCGACTTCGCCGGACATACGCAGCTCAGGTGGCTGGCCGCGATCCGGCAGACCTCCAGCACGTTCCGCAGCACCGTCCCGAGCCGCGCGTGGTCGCCGTTCTTGTTGAGCGTCCACGGCCCCTCGGTGTCGAGGTACTTATTGCCCGCGCCGATCAGCGAGAACAGCGCCTCCAGCGCCTCGCGGAATTGGAGCTTCCGGATCTCCGCCCCGAAGGTCGCGGTCGACTGCTCCGCGAGCGCCCACAGCGCCGCGTCCGTCCCCGCCTGCGGCCCGGCGGCCTGCACCTGCCCGCCGAGCCACTTCCCGCTCATGGAGAGGGCGCGGTGCGCGAGGTTGCCGAGGTCGTTGGCCAGATCGGCGTTGTACCTCGTCAGGAACGACGCATGATAGAACTCCCCGTCCGCCCCGAACGGGATCTCCCGCATCAGAAAATACCGCACCGCGTCCACCCCGTAGGCGTCGATCAGCACGTCCGGGGCCACAACGTTCCCCAGCGACTTGCTCATCTTCCGCCCCTCCACCAGCCACCAGCCGTGCGCGTAGACCGCAGCGGGCGGGGTGATCCCCTGGGCCAGCAGCATGCTGAACCAGTAGACGGTGTGGAAGGTCAGGATGTCCTTGCCGACGAGGTGGTAGTCCGCCGGCCAGAAGCGCGCGAAGTCTTCGGTTCCCGGCCCGCCGAGCGCGCTTATGTAGTTGGTCAGCGCGTCGAACCAGACGTAGGTCGTGTAATTCTCATCGAACGGCAGCGGGATGCCCCAGGGGAGGCGGCTGGCCGGGCGCGAGATGCAGAGGTCGTTGATCGGCTTGGCCAGGAAGCCCAGCACCTCATTGCGCCGCGACTCCGGCTGGATGCACGACGGGTTCTCATTGATCCACGCCAGCAGCTTCGGCTGCCAGGCGCTCATGCGGAAGAACCAGTTGTGCTCGGTCACCCACTCCACCGGCTTGCCGCTGTCGGGGCACTTCCCGTCGACCAGCTCCTCCTCAGTCCAGAACCGCTCAGCCGCCGTGCTGTACCACCCGCTGTAGGGCGCCTGGTACAGCTCCCCCTTGTCGTGGAGGCCCTGGAGGCAGGCGCGCACCACCGCCTTGTGCCGCTCGTCGGTGGTGCGGATATAGTCGTCGTACCGGATGTTCAGGCGCTCCCACAGCGCGCGGAACGCCGCAGACAGCTCGTCGCAGTGGGCCTGCGGGCTCAACCCGCGCGCCGCCGCCGCCTGCATCACCTTCTGCCCGTGCTCGTCGGTGCCGGTCAGGAAGCGCACGTCCTCCCCCTGCATCCGCCGCCAGCGCGCCGCCACGTCCGCCGCGACGGTGGTGTAGGCATGCCCGATGTGCGGGCGGTCGTTGAGGTAGTAGATCGGGGTGGTGATATAGAACCGCGCCATGCGGCCTCCTGCAAGCCGCGCAGCTTAACCGGTTCCGGCAGGCGGAGCAGACAGATGCCGGTTAGAGGGTCGGATGGTCCGCGCCTTCGGTTACTGTCACGAGTCCTTCGCCCCCCTCCAACCCGGCCGCCTCTGTCGCGGGCGCGAGCGCTGGCTGGAGGGGACCCCCGATATGCCCGACGAGCTGCTCTCCCGCACCGTGATGAGCGGCGCGGTGTTCAGCGACGACTCAGCGCGCGACGCGCAGCGGGGCTTCTCCTTCTCCGGCATCAACGCCGGTCGCCTGCTGACTGCGCTGTTCCCCGGCCACGGGATCTGGGGCTACGCCGAGAACGGCGATCCCCGCGCCCTCCCGGCGCGCATGTCGCTGGAGGAGGATCAGACCCAGCACCTCTGGGGCGGTCACCGCCGCCGCCCGGTCGTGCGCTGGCTCGCGCAGTCGAAGCTCGACGACGTCGACGCCTGGATGCTCGGGGAGCAGAACGGCCTCGCCGCGCCGAAGGCCGACGCCTTCGTGCTGCTGAAGGGCCAGCCCTCCGAGACCCTGATCAGCAACCTGTTCCTGCTCTGCGGCTACGGCGATCCTGAGGATCGGCCTGCCCGCACCTACAACCCGACCGCCCTGCCCGCGCTGCTCCAGGAGGCCGCCGCCGTCGTGCTGCTCCACCTCGACAAGCACTCTCCGGTCATGGCGCTCTACACGCGCACCAGCGACGGCGGCGCGGCGGCGCTCGACAGCCTCCTGTGCTCCACCGCCCGCGTCGCCGGGGCCTTCCCCGTGCCGTTCGCCATCCCGCCCATGCTCGCCCGCTGGGATCGCGCGCTCTATGAGCTCCGCATGCGCTGGGACTCAGCCCAGGACGGAGATTTTCCGGTTCCGCCCGCCGAGGACGCAGGGGGTCGCTGGTCGATGCGGCGCCGCATCTTCGAGGAGTCTGAGCGCACCGGTGACATCGGCGCCGGAGCGGAGCATGACCGGCAGGACGGCGACAGCGATATGCAGGACAGCGATATGCAGGACAGAGATATGCAGGACAGTGATATGCAGGACGGCGATATGCAGGACGGTGAGGAGTAGCGATGCTTGTGGAGCTGCCGCCCATCCTGCGCTGTCCCTCTCCCGACCGGTGGCTCGAAAAGTCCCTCACCGACCTTGACACCCTGCTGCACGATCACGCCCACTGCGAGCAGAAGGCCGCCAGCTCAGTCATGGCCCTCGTCTTCCGCTCCCCTGATCCGGATCGGGCGATGGCCCTCTCCCGCATGGCACGGGAAGAGCTCACCCATTTTGAGATGGCGCTGCGCGAATTGCGCCGCCGGGGCGTCACCTTCGGGCGCATCCAGCCCGCCGCCTACGCCGCGCGGCTCGCCACCCCGATCCGCCGCAAAGACCCTGGCCACGCGCTCGCTGACAGCCTCATCGTCTGCGCGCTCATCGAGGCCCGCTCCCATGAGCGCATGCACCTGCTCGCTGAGGCCGTCGATGATCCCGATCTCCAGAGCTTCTACCGCGCGCTCAGCCCCGCCGAGGATCGGCACTGGCGGCTGATGCTCGAATTGCTCGGAGATCCTGCGCCGTGGCAGGAGCGGATCGATCTGTTCGCCGACTTCGAGGCCCGCCTCATCGCTGAGGGCGAGGATCTGATCCGCATGCATGCCTGATGGCACGCCTGAGATGCGCCGGGCGCCGCGCTGCGGTACACTCCCCGCATGGTCACCTTCCCTGAAGCCTTCTCGCTGACAGAATACTTCCTGCTCGACCGCCTGAAGGAAGGGATGGGCGATCGTCCCGCCCTGCGCTACGGGGATCGCGTCTGGAGCTACAGCGACGTCGCTGACCGCAGCCTCCGCCTCGCCCGCGCCCTCGCCGTCGGCGGCCTCCACCCCGGCGAGCGCGTCTACGTCGTGCTGCCCGACGCCCCGCCCTTCGCCTGGGCCATCTTCGGCGCCCTCGCCGCCGGCGGCGTCCTCTGCATGGGCAACCCCGACACCCCGATCCATGACCTCGCCGCCATCCTCAGCTACGTCGACGCCGCCGCCCTGATCACCACCCCGCGCGTCGCCCTCGACCTCCGATCCGCCGGGGTCGCCCTCCCGCGCACCCTCCTCGTCCCCGACACCGCCACCGGCGAAGACCCCGAGCAGGCGATCCCCGACGCCCCCCCTGAAGAATTGCGCTGTGCCATCGCCGAGGCCCCCGGCGCAGCCCTTCCCGCCCTCCACCGCGACGACCCCTGCATCTGGCTGTTCACCTCTGGCTCCACCGGCCGCCCCAAGGCCGCCATGCACACCCAGCGCGACTTCGCCTTCAACACCGAGGTCTACGCAAAACGCACCGTCGGCTACCAGCCGGGCGACCGCACCGTCTCAGTCCCCCGCCTCTTCTTCGGCTACGCCACCGGCACCAATCTCTTCTTCCCCTTCGCCGTCGGCGCCACCGCCTGCCTCTTCTCCGAGCGCCCCACCCCCGCCAGCCTCGTCGCCGCCATCGCCCGCTACCGGCCCACCGTCGTCACCAACGTCCCCACCATGATCGGGAAGCTTCTCGACCACGATGAGGAGATCCGCGCGCAGGGCGGACAGGGGCTCGATCTGAGCAGCGTCCGCTTCCAGCTCTCTGCCGGAGAGGCCCTGCCCCCCGCGCTCCTCGAACGCTTCCAGCGCCGGTTCGGCGGGGACATCTATGACGGCATCGGCTCGGCGGAGATGTTCCATATCTACGCGAGCAACCGCCCGGGTGACATCCGGCCCGGCACGCTGGGGAAGGTCGTCGATGGCTATGAATTGCGCGTGCTGCCCGAGGACGCAGAGGGGCCGGGGGCGCCGCCGCTGCCGCCAGGAGAGATCGGCGTGCTGTGGGTGCGCGGGGACTCAGTGGCGATGGGCTACCACCGCGACCGGGACAAGAGCTGGGCCACGTTCCACGGGCGCTGGTGCCGGACGAATGATCTGTTTTCGATCGATGCGGACGGTTATCTCTCGTTTTCTGGGAGGGCCGACGATCTGCTGAAGGTCGGGGGGCAGTGGGTCGCGCCGATAGAGGTCGAGAACGCGCTGATGGCGCACCCGGCGGTGTCGCTGGCGGCGGTGGTCGGGGCGATGGACGAGGAGGGGCTGCTGAAGCCGAAGGCGTTTGTTGTGTTGAGGGCGGGGGCAGGGGAGGGGATCGTCGAGGAGCTGAAGGGGTTTGTGAAGGGGAGGTTACTGCGACACAAGTATCCGAGGTGGGTGGAGGTGCGGGAGGATCTGCCGAGGAATGATCGGGGGAAGGTGGATAAGAAGGGGTTGAGAGGGTGAGGGGGAGGACGCTGTGCTAACGCAACCACGGAAGCACGGAAGCACGGAAAAACACGGAAAAGGCGAAAGGCGAAAGGCAGATCAGGGGAGGGGAGATGAGGAAGCTGGGGGAGATGGGGAGTGTGGGGTTCGGGGGGGTCAGGGTGAGGGGCGGCGGGGGGCTGCCGCTGGTGGGGCTGCTGCCGGTGGGGTCGGTGGAGCCGCACGGGCCGCACCTGCCGCTGGGGACGGACTCGCTGATCTCGGAGGCGGCGTGCGAGGCGGCGGAGGCGGGGCTGTCGCGGTTCTGTGTGCCGGTGCGGGCGCCGACGGTGCCGTACGGGGTGACGGAGTGCGCGCGGGGGTTCGCGGGGGCGGTGTCGGTGCCGGGGGAGGTGCTGACGGCGTACCTGCGGGCGGTGATCGGGGGGCTGCTGGGGGAGGGGTTTGTGTTTATCTGTGTTGTGAATAATCACCTGGAGCCAGCGCATGACGCGGCGGTGCGGGCGGCGGTGACCGGGATGGCGGCAGGGGTTGCCTGCCCGCTGAGCCGGAGGTGGGGGCGGACGCTGTCGGCGGAGTTCAAGCACGGCTCCTGCCACGCGGGGCGCTATGAGAGCTCGCTGATCCTGGCCTCCGATCCGGGGCTGGTGGACATGGAGGCGATGCGGGGGCTCCCGGCGGTGCCGATCAGCCTCGCGGAGAAGCTGCGGGCGGGGATCGCAGATTTTCAGACGATGGGGCTGGATCGGGCCTACGCGGGGAGCCCGGCGGAGGCGACGGCGGAGGAGGGGCGGGAATTGCTCGGGAAGCTGGCGGAGATGATTGTGGCGGAGGTGCGGGAGGGGCTGGAGCGGGTGGAGCGGGAGAGGGGGGAACGCGAGAAGGTGGGGGCGCGGGCGGCAGGGCAGGAAGGGGGGCGGTAGATGGACGATCTCCTGTTTACGCCGATCCGGATCGGAGCCAGGATCGCGCAGAACCGCATCTGGCTGCCCGCGATGGTGACGTGGCGCGGCACCGGGGACGGTGAGGTGACGGATGACATCTGCCACATCTACCGGCGCTACGCCGAGGGCGGGGCTGGCGTCCTGGTGCTGGAGGCGATGGGGGTGCGCGACGTCGCGTCGGGGCCGCTGCTGCGGATCTCGGACGACCGCTACCTGCCGGGCCTCCAGCGGCTCGCGCGGGAGATCCGCGCCGCCAACCCGGATGCGCTCATTTTACCGCAGATTATCGATTTCTTGAAGATCTCCACCCGCAAGCCCACCCGCGACTTCCTGCAGGGCATGGTCGCGCGCGGCAGGCTGCCGCCTGAGACGCTGCTGCTCAGCGACACTGAGTTTGAGCAGCAGGCCCCGGCGCTCCTCGATCCCCGCGCCCTCCACGACCTCCGCATGGGCTGGCGGCAGACCGTCGGCGATCTCTCAGAGGCCGAGATCCTCACCCTCCCCGCCGCCTTCGCCGCCGCCGCCCGCCGCGCCCACACCGCAGGCTTCGACGGCGTCGAATTGCACATGGCCCACGCCTACACCCTCGCCTCCTTCCTCTCCGTCACCAACCCGCGCCGCGACCGCTGGGGCGGCAGCCTCGAAAACCGCCTCCGCCTCCCCCGTATGGTCATCGCTGCTGTCCGCGCCGCCGTCCCCCCCGGCTTCATCACCGGCTGCCGCATGCTCGGCGCCGAGGACATCCTGCTCCCCGACGGCTCCATCGGCGGGAACACCTCCGCCGACGCCCAGGACATCGCCATCGCCCTCGCCCCCGACCTCGACTTCCTCTCCGTCTCGCGCGGCGGGCGCTTCGATGACGCCAAACAGCCCCCCACCGGCGAGGCCGCCTACCCCTACACCGGCAACTCCGGCCACGCCTGCATCCCCCGCCGCAAGGCCGACCCCCCCGCCGCCAACGTCGCCCTCGCCGCAGCCATCCGCGCCCGCCTCCGCGCCCACGACCTCCCCGTCCCCGTCATCGGCGCCGGAAAAATCGCCACGCGCCCCCTCTCCGCCCGCCTGCTGGAGGAGGGAGCGCTCGATATGGTCGGCATGGCAAGGGCGCTGCTGGCAGACCCCGATCTCCCCCGCAAGTGGCAGGCTGGCAAAGAGGATTCAGTCAGAACCTGCGTCTTCTGCCCCTGGTGCGAACAGGAGGATCAGGCCCACCGCCCCGTCTCCTGCACCCTCTGGCCCAAAGTCCCCGGCCACCCCCGCGCCCGCCTCATGCCCTAGGTTTTGCGGGGGTTACCCCCCGCATCGGCACGGGGCGTTGCCCGTGCCTCCCCCCGCGCCAAAGATGGCGCGACGGCTGGCCCGTGCCGGGGGTGAACGCAAGGGGCGATAGTATTTGTCGCGACGACTCTTTTTTGGTTTTACGCCCCTTATACTGAATCGAGAAATAGAATACCGTCCCTTCTCCCTGGGACGGGGAGAAGGTGGCAGCCGTAGGCTGACGGATG
>JBEIQZ010000548.1:0-4204 GCA_040376255.1 Alphaproteobacteria bacterium | reverse complement strand
CGCTGCCGCCGCCACCTCCGGGGTGGTGGTGACGGTCGTGGACTGGGAATTCCGCCCGCTCCCCAACGGCTTTTTGTTAAGCACGCGCTGGTAAGACCGAAGCTCAGTCTCCGCCAGGGTTCTCCGGCGCCTCGTCCGGGGTGACGGTCGGGGTGGGTGGCGGGGCCGGGCGGGCGGGCTTCGCCCCGGTCTTCACGGAGGGCTTCACCGGGGCGATCTGGACCTCTCCGAAGAACGGCTCCTCCCAGGTGAACGACTTCAGCTTGATCTTGAGCCGGTGATCGCGGCACTCCTCGGCCTTGCGCCGCGCCCAGGAGCGGCGGGCGTCGACCTTTACCGCCGCCGAGAACGCCCGGAACGCGCCCTCCCAGTCCTTCACCGCCGCCCGCTCGTCCCCGAGCGCCTCCAGCCGCTCCCCCAGCGGCCCCGCGACGGCCAGCAGCGCCGGATCGCGGTGGTCGATGCGCCACGCCTGGATCAGCGGGGCGGCCTGCGCCTCGATGTCGTCGTTCGCGGCGGAGCGGCGGATCAGGCAGGCGATCATCGCCCCGCGCCAGATCGGATCCTTCGCCTCGTGCCAGGCGGTGTCGCGGGCGATGTGGCGGCGGGCGTTCTTCCAGCCGAGCGCGGCGGCCTCGCAGTCTCCGGCAGCGGCGGCGGCGACCGCGCCGTCCAGCACGTCCTTCGCCCTGACATGGGCGGCGTCCACGGAGACGATCCCGAATGTTCCGAGCCGGATCTCCCCCTTCATGTAGCGGGCGTCGGCGGGGCCGCCGGAGGCCGGGATCACGGCGCCCGTCTTCCGGTCGACGACGACGAAGCCGAGCGACCACTCGCCCTGCTCCAGCCGCTCCGGCACCGGGATCGCCCAGTTGCCGAGCACATACTCCTTCGGCCCCCACTTCTCCGGCGCGTACCAGTCCCAGGCGGGCGCCACCTCGGTCGCGTGGACGTCCCCCTTTGCGTTGGAGAACACGGCGTAGAGCCGGAAGGCCCGCCCTGCCGAGCGCCAGACGCTCTGCACAAACAGCTTCCCGCCCGGCGCCACCGCTGGCGCCGGCATGTCCCAGCCCTCCAGCCGCACCTCGCCAGCCGCCAGGACGGACGGATCGGCCGGGGCGGGGGCATCAACAGCGTCCGGGGCGGGAGCCGGGGCATCCAGGGTGTCCGGGGTGGGAGCCGGGGCGGGAGCCGGGGCAGCCGCCGGGCGATCCGCGTCGAGGAAGCGCACCTGACGGTCGGGCGGCCCCTCATAGACCGGGCGGACGACAAGATCCTTGCGGATGTGGTTGCCGACGTGCAGCGATGTGCCGCCCGCCGGGAAGCCTGGGATCTCCAGGTAGTCCTCTTTGAAGCCGACGATATTGGTGAGGCCGGTGGATCGCGCCCAGGCGCCGTGGACGTGGGCGAAGTGGGGCCGGTACTCAGTGAGGATGTAGTCCTCGGCGAAGGCCCGCTGCCAGTCATGGCGGGCGACCGGCACCTCGATCAATCCGGCGATGTCGAGGATGTACCAGTCGGTGTACCACATGTGGGCGCCCATATCGACGTCGAGCAGCACGACATCGTCCAGATCGAGCTTCTGCTGCACCCCGGTCATGTAGCGGACGCGCTGGTGGACATCGCGCACCGCCGTCTCCGCGTCGAGCATGAACTTGTAGGACTGCGGGATGTTGGGGATCGCGAGCGCGACCACCAGCAGCCCGGCGTAGAGGTTCTGCACGGACAGGCGGCCGTGGATGCGCTTCCACGCGCCGGGGATCAGCTCAGCGAACTGGTACATCCCGACGCCGATCAGGATGAACTGCGGCACCGAGGTGAGCGAGAACCAGCGGTATCCCTTCATCCAGTCGCCGCCGGAGAAGATCTGGAAGAACAGCCCGGTGCAGTAGCAGGCCCACAGCGTCGCCCGCGCCTCCCAGCCCGGCTGGCCGAGGCTCATCAGCCCGAGCGCCACGCCCATCCCCAGGATGTACCAGACCCGGAGCTCGTTCCAGTGGATCTTGAGCCAGCGCACCGGCTCCACGTTCATCCAGCCCGGCAGCGCCCCGTCGAAGCTCCACAGCACCAGCCCGGACAGCCCGACCAGCATCCCCACCCCGACCAGCCGCCGCCACCGGCTCTCCCCGACGAGGCCGAGCAGCGTGGCCGGGGCGGCGAAGATGATCCCGTAGAGGGTCATGTACTCGCGCAGCGCGGGCCAGCCGTTGCCGCCCCAGTTGAAGGGTCGGAAGGTCTTTTCCTTCGCGTAGTAGGTGTTGGGCCAGATCCAGGCGAAGTATTCGTAGCGCCAGGCGTGGTAGAGCGCGAACGGCACGGTGAACAGCGCCAGCCACAACAGCAGCGCCGGGACGTGCCGCCACCGCCCCTCCGGCGCGACGAGCCGGCCGAGGCCCCCGCGCCAGATCGTCACCAGCGTCCGGGTCAGCAGCCCGATGCTGGCGTAGGCGACGCCGTCCGGGCGGGTGAGCGCCAGCCCCAGGAAGCACAGGACGCTCCAGGGGAAAATCCGGTTCTCCTCGCTCTCGCGCAGCGTCAGGTAGATCCCGCCCGCCAGCATCAGGTTGAACAGCGAGTTCTCCAGCCCCGACGCGTTCCAAAGCACGAACTGGGTGGAGGCCGCCAGCAGGAAGGGCGGCAGCAGCGGCGCGGCGTTGAGCGGCCCGGGGAACATCCGGCGCGCGATCCCGTAGGACAGCCCCATCGTGATAAGGCCGAAGAGATAGCCGTAGATCTTGGCGGAGAACCAGACCTCTACCCCGACCTTCCACGCGATCGCGATCAGCAGCATCCACAGCGGGTTGGAGTAGCCCTCGACCCGCTCGCTGCCGTGGAACGGGACCAGCCCCTCGCCCTGCATGAGGTTGCGGGCGTAGGAGAAGGTGATCGCGCTGTCCTCGATGAAGAAGGGCTGGGGCCAGCAGAACACCAGGTAGTGAAGGCTGTACAGCACCACCGCCAGCAGGAACAGCGACAGGTGGAGCCGCTCCTGCTGGGTCCTCGCCAGGTACCAGGAGGCGATCCGCCCACCGACCGATCCCGCCTGATCAGGCGCCTCGCCGCTCCGTTGCGCCTCGCTCATCCGTCCCCCAACCGCTCAGTCGCGCAGCGTTCTCAGATAGTCTTCTTGGCCGAGTCCCCGACCGTCGCCGCCTTCTGGGCGGCCATCTGACGCTTCATCTCTTCGAGCTGGCCGCGCGCCGTGACATCGGCGGTGCGGCTCTTGATCGCCTTGAGGCGCTCATCGAGAGAGTTGTTCTTGATCTCAGAGCCGACGTCGGCCTGCGCCTGGAGCTGGTGGATGTGCTCGCGCACGCCTTCCAGCGCCTTGATATCGGCGTCGGTGGAGAGGCCGTCGAGGGACTCCTGGATCTTGATCCGGGCCTCGGCGGTCGCCTTCTTGGCGATCATCTCGTCGCGTTCGCGCTTCAGCTTGTTGATCTCGCCCTGGAACTGAAGCAGCGCGCTCTTGGCCTCCTCGGCCTGCTTGTTGACCTTCTCCAGCTCGGCGCGGAGGGTCTCGACCGACTTCTCCAGCTCATTTTTGCGCTGGAGGAGCAGCAGCGCCACCTCATCGTCGTTCTGTTCGAGCGCCACGGGGAGCTGGGTATTGACGTCCTTCAGCTCCTTCTCCTTCTGCTCCAGCTCGTTGGAGATCTTGTTCCGGAGATAGACGATGCCGCTGACCGCCTTCTTGAGCTCACCGTTCTTGCGGATCCGCTCATCGAGGGCCGCTTCATAGACAGCTTCGGGGTTGGACTTCTCCTTGTTGGAGATCCAGAGGCTCCAGAATCCATTCCAGAGGTTTGCCATGCGATCGAAGACGGACATCATCCACTCCAGCCAGCCGGTATTAGCCTGATATCCGCACACCAGCCACACCGGGCGCCCCCCAAAGCTTTCACGGCTTGTCTCAGGGCGCCCGGATCGGTTATCGCGCCCGCAGACCTGGAATCAGCCTTGACCGCCTCTCTGCTGTGCCTGCTCTCTCTGTCCGTCCCCGTCGCCCACGCCAGCACGCCCACGGCAGAGGCCGGGCTCTCGCTGCTCGCAGAGCCGGGGAGCGTGGTGATCCTCAACGGCTCGGCGTCGGAGGATCTCGACGGCGATCCGCTGGCGTTCGCCTGGACGCAGATCGGCGGCCCGCCGGTGGAGCTTAGCCGGGCGGAGACCGACTCTCCGGAGTTCACCATCCCGGAGGGCG
>JBEIQZ010000913.1:0-1283 GCA_040376255.1 Alphaproteobacteria bacterium | reverse complement strand
GGCTGAGGCGGGGCGGAGCTGGCGGGACGGGTGGGTGCGGATCACCGACGGGTCGCTCGACATGAGCGCGCCCCGGCATGGCTGCGTGACGCACGGCAAGGGGGCGAAGAAGTCCAGCGAGTGCGTCACCGCCGCGCCGATCCGCGCCGGGGGGGCCGCGCTGCTGGCCTGCATGGACGGGCCGCCCACGGCCGGGGCGCCGCTGGAGGGCTGGTACACGGCCGCCCCCGACCGGGCCGAGGGCGCGGCGGTCGGGCAGTGGGCAGGCGAGGCGGGGATCGCGGGCGGGCGGTGCCTGCGGATCGGGGAGCGCGGATCGCTGCTGTTCTGGAGGATGTACCTGGGGCTTGGGATCGTCGCGCTCTCAGAGGCCATCCTGATCGGCGGGATGCTCGCCCTGTCGATCCCGGTGAAGCCGTCCCGGCCGGCCTGAGGGCAGGCGCCGGTTCACGCAGGACAGACGTAGAGATCCATGTAGACCTGGTACTTCTTCTCCGGACACGGCACCACATAGAGGTCGATGATCGAGCCGCAGCGCCCGCCCTCGCCGGTGCTGCCGAGCCGGGAGCCGTGGGCGGCGCTGAGCGAGGGGAAGGGGTTGCTGCCGTCATCGCAGCGCACCTTCGTCAGCCATGTGAGCTGGCCCTCGACGCCGCAGACCTCGACCGGGGCCGCCTGGCTGGTGGCGAGGGCGCTGAACTTCGCCGTGTCGGCGCCGGTGCGCTGCGCCCAGGCGTCCTTCGGCAGCGCGACCGGGCTGAAGACGTTGGCGCGGGGGCAGGCGTCGCCGGGGCTGACGGCGGCAGAGACGGGGGCGGCGACAGGCGGGCGGGCGCAGGCGAGGAGCAGGGAGAGGAGCGGGGAGGGGAGAGGCATGGGCGGACTCCGGGTACAGGATTGTACCACAGAGTATTTTAGATAGATCGCGCTTTTTGAAGAAGCTGAGTCAAACCAGCACGATCTGCCATCTCTTCCAGATATGCGTTGTCAAGCCTGCCTGTCTGGGTGCGGATGACCCCGGAGATGTCGCGCAATTGGCGCTCTGATACCTGCCCACCTTTCTGGTACCAATTGAGTTTCTGAAGAATTGTATCCTCGGGGCTAAGGACAGGTAACAGAGAGCCATCTTCCATGGGAAGGAGCTGACGACGCTTTAATTGAACTTGCGAAATCAGGTCAATGCCCTGAGGCATCCCCTCATTTTTCCTCTGATAGAAGGCGGAATATAACAGAATCCCGAATTCGTTCACCAAAGCGACGCACAAGCTTACTGAACACTTCAT
>JBEIQZ010000363.1:0-6393 GCA_040376255.1 Alphaproteobacteria bacterium | reverse complement strand
GTCGATGGCGTAGCCCAGCCCCGCGCAGTAGGACGAGGCCGGGTTGCCGATGATCGGGTGGCCGCCGGGGGGAGCCGGGGTCGGCGCGCCGACGGCGACCGGGGCTGCAGGCGGGGCGTCGCGCTCTGCGCCGCAGGCCGTGAGGACGGCGAGGGCGGTGCAGAGCAGGAGGGACACGGCGGCGGGACGGAGGGAGCGGTTCATTCGCGCCTCTATTCCGTCTGCCACAGGCTGCCATTCTCCGCTATCCTGGAACAGATCGCCTTCCCGGTGTCTACCTTGACGGGCGGAGACCTCCATGCACATCATCTGGATGCTCGCCTGCAGCGCCGCCCCGCCCGCCCTCTCCGCCGGAGCCGCGCCCGGGGCTGTCACTGCCGCCCCCGCCGCCCCCGTCCCGGCGCGCATGTACGAGGTCGAGAAGACCGACGAGGCGTGGCGCGCCCAGCTCTCCCCTGAGAGCTACGCCATCCTCCGCCAGAAGGACACCGAGCCCGCGTTCACCGGCCGCTACCACGATCACCACGCGGACGGCGTCTATGTGTGCGCCGGGTGCGGCCTGCCGCTGTTCAGCTCGGCGGACAAGTTCGACTCCGGCACCGGCTGGCCCAGCTACACGCGCCCTGTCTCGATGGAGGCGGTGGAGGTGGACTCGGATCTGTCCTACGGGATGCGCCGGAACGAGGCGATGTGCCGGCGCTGCGGCGGCCACCTCGGCCATGTCTTCGACGACGGCCCCGCGCCGACCGGGAAGCGGTGGTGCATCAACTCAGGCTCGCTGACCTTCCAGCCGAAGCCGGGGTGAGTCGCTCACTGGTATCTGGATGGTATCTTATTGGTATCTGAATGGTATCCAGATAGTATCCAGATGGTATCTGGATGACAGATATCACCTGAGCGGGATCTGCCGCAATTCTTCTGCCAGCCGCAGCAGATCCCCGGCGCGCGGGTGGCCGGAGCGCCAGGTCAGCCGGAACACGTCGGAGGTCATCGGGTGCTCCGGCAGGATCGCCCGCAGCCGCCCCGCCGCGAGGTCGTCCTCAACAAAATAGCGCGGCAGCACCGCGACCCCCTTCCCGGCCAGCACCCGCGCCCGCACCGCCCCGATCCCGCCGAGGCAGGATCGCCGCGCGAACGGCCACACCGGCCCCCCGGCGGCGTCGAGCAGGTAGCGGAACAGCGGCAGGCCCGGCAGCGTGTCGATCAGGGTGTGGCGCGGCGCGTCCTCCGGGCTGTTGAACGGCTCGGCGTCGAGCAGATCGGCCGCGCCGGTGAAGCAGTAGCGCTCCTCGTGCAGCGGCGCGCTCACCAATTCTTCGGCGTCCAGCCGCATGCTCGACACCATCGCGTCGATGCGCCCGCGCCGCACCGACTCCATCATCGCCGGGGCGTCCCCGACCCACAGGTGGATCGTGCGCGCCGGATCCGCCGCCTCCAGCCGATCCAGCGACGGGACGAGCCAGGACAGGCCCAGCTCATAGCGCGTCCCGATCGTCAATTCCCACTGCTCCCGCGCCGTCGACGCCGCCCGCTGGAGCGCCGCCGCCGCCGCGAGGCTCGCGCGGGCGTGTGGCAGCAGCCGCTCTCCGGCCTGGCTCAGCCGCACCTGCCGCGTCGTGCGGTCGAACAGCCGGACGCCGAGCGCCTCCTCCAGCCCCCGGATGCGCTCGCTGAACGCCGCCGGGGAGAGGTGGGCGCGGCCTGCGGCGGCGCTGAAGTTCAGGGTGGTCGCGGCGATCTCGAAGGCGCGCATGCTGTCCAGATCCAGGGACATTATATGGAATCTCCGAAGAGTATATATCGTATCTTCCTGCTGGTTTGTATAGCCGCCGCGCTCTATGTTGAGGGTGCGAGGTGTACATGACGCTCCCGATGCTCCCGACGCTCCTCTTCCTGGCCTGCGCCGCCCCGATCCGGCTCCAGGCAGACCCCGATGTGCTGTCTGATCCCGGTTCCGCCGACACCGCCGCCGACACCGCCGACACCGCCGCCGACACCGCCGACACAGAAGACGCCTGGATCGTCATCTCCGATCCGCGCAGCGAGGACGCGGACGGCGACGGTCGCTGGGAGGCGGGCGAGGCGCTCACGATCACCGTGACGATGGAGAACACGCGGGCTGAGGACTACATGCACTACCCCGGCGTGCTGGTCACGACAGAGACACCGGGAGTGGAGATCCCGATGCCGGGTGGGGGCTGGTTCTACGGGATCTTCGGCCTCGACCGTGAGGCGCTGTCGATGCAGGTCATCGCCGGCGCCGGGATCGAAGAGGGGACAGAGGCGGAATTCCGCCTGGCGCTGAACGCCATCAACTGCGAGAGCATGCCTGGAACCTGCCTCGGGGATCAGGTGCTGATCTACCGGCGGACAATCGGGCGGTAGACTCAGCAGGAGAGTAAACTTCATCTCATGAAGCTCCCGACGCTCGATCTCAATCATGTGCGCGCCCTCCACTCCGCCTCATGAGCTGGCTGCCCGTCGGCGTGCGGAGGTACCTGCCCGGCTGGCGCCCGGACGCGCCTGAGGCATTCTTGCTGGAGGGGCGGCGACCGGGCGCGACCACCCTCGTCGCCTGCATCGGCGACAGCATCACCCAGGGACAGATCAGCGCGAACTATGTGGACATCCTCGACCGGCGCCTCCGGCCCGGTGGTCTCCAGTTCATCAACGCGGGCGTGAACGGCGATCTCGCCTTCAACGTCCTGAAGCGTCTGGACGAGGTGGTGGCCTGCCGCCCGGATGTCGTGACGCTGCTCGTCGGCACCAACGACGTGAACGCCCGCTTTGACACGGTATGGGAGCAGCGCTACCGCAAGGATCAGGGGCTCCCGGCTCCGCCGACCCTGGAGTGGTACAGCGAGAACGTCGGGGCGATCCTGACCCGGCTTCAGGCCGGGACAGAGGCGCGGATCGCGCTGATCGAGCTGCCGATGCTCGGGGAGCATCTCTCCGGTCGGATGAACGGTCTGGTCCGCGCGTACAACGCGGCGCTCCACGGGATCGCCGGGCAGCGCGGGATCCCCTGCCTGCCGCTGTATGATCGGCTGATCGGGCTGATGCCCGCCGGTCACGCGCCCCCGCCGTATGCCGGGGACATCATGGAGATCGTGAAGGCGGGTTTCGGCTCTCAGCTCCTGCGGCGAAGCTGGGACGACATCTCGCGCCGGAACGGGCTCGCCGTCCTCACCGATCACATCCACCTCAATGACCGGGCGGCTGGAGCGGTGGCCGATCTGGTGCAGGGATTTCTGGAGGGGTGAACACACCGCGGTGGCCTCTGAGGCTTGGATATCTATCCGGTATCTGTCCGGTACCTGTCCGGCATCTGTCCGGTATCTGACAGGTGCCTCACCCCCGCGAGCCGCCCGCCCGCCTCCAGCCCGCCGTCAGGATCAGCGACACCGCGCTGTTCCGATCCAGCCCCCCGAAGCGCGCCGCCAGCTCCCCCAGCTTCCGATCCACCTCCGGCTGGAGCCGCAGGGTGCGCGCGATCCGCGATGTGGTGTCTGATGGATACCGTTCAGATACCACTCCGGTATCTGTCAGATACCGTTCAGGTACCGCGGCTGTCCCCGCTGCGAACAGCCGCGCCCACTCCTCTGTGATGAGCAGCGAGATCACCCCGTTGAGCGACAGCCCCGGCGCCGCCTCCGCCAGCCCCCGCAGCATCGCGTCCACCGCAGGCAGCAGGCGCAGCGGCCGGGCGATGACCTGCCCCCTGCCCTGCCCTCCCTGCGCGCCGGTCAGGGCGGGCTGCAGCTCTCCAGCGCTGTCCCGGTCTGGGGCACCATCGCCCTCCGGCGCGGCCTCTGCGACCGGCACAGCCTCTGCGACCGGCATGGCCTCTGCGACCGGCGCGGCCTCCGGTGCGACCGGCGCGGCCTCTGCGACCGGCGCAGCCTCAGGCGCGGCCTCAGGCATGACTGGCGCGGCCTCCGGTATTACCGGCGCGTGGCAGCCGGTGTCAGCGGGCGGGGGCTGGAGCGCGGCGGGGGGGTGCGCGGCGGGCGGGGCGTGCCGTCCGGGGAAGGCGGTGAAGCTGGCGGGGGGGCGCTTCATGCGACCTTCCCGGCGGGCAGGACACCGACCTGGCGCATCACGCCGTCCGCGAAGCGCTCGATGACGCTGTTGATGTTCTTTGTGGTGAAGGGGGCCTCCCAGACCGGGACCCGGTAGGTGGCGGCGCGGGAGAGCGTGGCGTTGTCGGGGATGGCCTCGGGCCAGGCGTCGAGGCCGTTGGCGAGCAGCTCATCCATCAGGCTCTTCTGGATGCGGCTGCCCCCGGTGTTGGCGCGGTTCAGCACGAACAGCATCGGCACCCCGGTGGGCGAGATGTCCGCATGCACGTTGGCCGCCCCCCGCAGCGCGAACGTGCCGTCGATCGGCACCACCCACAGATCGGGCCGCAGGTGCGCCGCCACCTCCAGCGCGGGCGGGCAGTCCACCACGACGAGATCGAACGGCGGCAGGTTCATCCCTGGCCCGTCCGGCGAGTACAGCACGGACAGGTTCGGTGAGCGCTCGTGGAGGCTCCCCGGCTGCATCCGGAGCCCCGCCTCCCCGGCCAGCCACTCCAGCGCGTTCCCCTGCCGATCCATGTCCACCAGCAGGCACCGCAGCCCCCGCTGCTCCGCGACGCAGGCGAGGTGGACGGCCAGCGTCGTCTTCCCCGATCCGCCCTTGTGGTTCCACACCGCTACAGTCTTCATCCATGCTCCGGTGGTACCTGTCCGGTATCAGACAGGTACCATCAAGATACCACAGAGATACCGTCCGTGCAAGCGTTTGCAGGATGGTATCTTGATGGTATCTGGATGGTATCTTAATAGTATCCAGACGGTATCCGTCCCCTCTCCGTCATCCCTGCGCGTCTGCCTCCCCCGGCCGATCCAGCCCCCGGATCGTCTCCCGCAGCGCCCAGAGCAGCGCGAGCCCCGGCAGCGCCGCCGCCGCCGACACCAGGAAGAAGGCGGGCCAGCCGACGCTCTCGCTCAGGACGCCGGAGAGCGGCCCGACCCAGACCCGGCCCACCGAGGCGAAGGCGGAGAGCAGGGCGTACTGCGTGGCGGTGAAGCGGCGGCTGCAGAGCGCCATGAGGAAGGCGACGAAGGCGGCGGTGCCCATGCCGCCGCTGAGGTTCTCGCCCGCGATGACCGCGAGCAGGAGCCGGTCGACGGAGGCGTCCGTCTTCAATGAGACGATGATCCAGTCGAAGGCGGGCAGGGTGGAGGCGCCCCATGCGCCCTTCCCGGCCACGGCGAGGGCGTAGAAGCCGAGGTTGGAGAGCATCTGCAGCCCCCCGAAGGCGAGCAGCGATCGGAACAGCCCCGCCCGCGCCAGGACGGCCCCGCCGAGCAGCGCCCCGCCGATGGTGAGCCAGATTCCGATTACTTTGTTGACGACGCCGACCTCGGCCTGGCTGAAGCCCATGCCCTGCAGCAGGAACGGGGTGGTGAGCGCCCCGGCGAAGGCGTCCCCGAGCTTGTAGAGGACGATGAACACCAGGATCGGCGCCGCGCCCGGCTGCGCGAAGTAGGCGCCGAGGGAGCGGGTGAGCGTGTCGAAGCGGGCGGCGCGGGCGGCCCACCCGGCCAGCGGCAGGGTGATGGCGATGCCTGTGAGCAGCGCGCCGACGTCCGCCCACTTCCCGCCGAGCTCAGTGGTCGCCAGCGCAGCGAGCGCCGGGGCGATGAGGCGCCGGGTGATCTGGTAGCCGGCGACCACCGCCGCGAGGACGGCCAGGAAGCCGACCAGATCGTCGCGGGCGCGGCCCTCGTGCTGCACCGGCGGCGGGGCGGGCACGAAGATCGCGGTGAGCGCGGCGATCCCGACCAGGATCGCCGCCATCGTCCGGTAGACCTCCGGCCAGTCCATCCCGCCCTGCTGCGGGTCCGCCCAGATCAGCGCGATCCCCCCCGACAGGATCATCGCCAGCCGGTAGCCCAGCACCGCCAGCGATCCGCCCAGGCCGCGCTCCGCCGGGATCAGGATGTCCGTCCGCCAGGCGTCGATCACCACGTCCTGGCTCGCGCTCAGCGCCGCCACCAGCACCGCGAGCAGCGCGAACGCCCCGATCCGCTCCGGCCCCGCCGCCGACATCGCCAGCAGCGCCCCGGCCAGCCCGAGCTGCGTCAGCAGCAGCCAGCCCTTCCGCCGCCCCAGCCACGGGAGCTCAAAGCGATCCATCAGCGGCGCCCACAGGAACTTGAAGGTGTAGGGCATCCCCACCATCGAAAAGAACCCGATGGTCGCCAGATCGACCCCCTCCACCGACAGCCACGCCTGCATCGCCTGCCCGGTGAGCGCGAGCGGCAGCCCCGAGGCGAACCCGAGGATCAGCACCGATAACAGCCGGAGGACGGGCGTCTGTTTCATAGCGGGCCGCCTTAT
>JBEIQZ010000044.1:0-19353 GCA_040376255.1 Alphaproteobacteria bacterium | reverse complement strand
CTCGACAACGACGGCGACGGTTGGACGGATGTGAACGATCCGGTCTGCCCCTCCGGCGCGGGCGAGGCTGAGGGCGACGGCTACGGGGGCTCTGCCTGCAACGACGGCGCCGACAACGACGGGGACGGCGCCGCCGACGCCGCCGATCCGGGCTGCGCGGACGCGGCGGACGGCGACGAGACGGACCCCGTCGGCACCTGCTCTGACGGGCTGGACAATGACCGGGACGGCTGGTACGACGCCGATGATCCGGGCTGCGCCTCCTCCATCGACGAGGACGACGGCTACGCCAGCCTCACCCAGTGCAACGACAGCCGCGACAACGACGGCGACGGGAACCGCGACGCCGTCGATCTGCAGTGCATCCTCGGGCTGGACAACAGCGAGACGTGGTGAACTCCCGCAGGTGCGGCGATCAGCCCACCTGATCCTCGCGCCACAGCCGCGCGATGTCTGCCCGCACCCACTCCGGATCTTCTCTGAGCCGCCGGTCGAATGCCGGCAGGATCTCGTTGAGGGTGAAGTGCAGCCGCTGGCGGGGATCTGCCGGGTCCGTCCCCTTGAAGCGCATCACGGGCGCGGTGGAGTCGTAGCCGAGCCGGAAGCTGAAGGTCTCTGTCACCAGCGGCAGGAGCGGCGGCGGCAGCAGATCGTAGGCGGGCTGCACGATGTCGCGCTGCTCCAGCGTCGAGATCTGCCGGATCGCCGCCGCCTGCAGGCAGGAGGCGAGGGCCGGATCGGTGAGGAGCGCCCGATCCGCATCGCGGAGCAGCCCGAAGGGCCGCGCGAGGCTGCCCTCAGGGAGCCGGCCGCGCTTGACGGTGAGCGCCGCCGGGGCCATCGAGCGGTAGATCCGCAGGTTCCCGTCCGCCATCATGTCGTGGAGCGGCTGCGTCGCGAGGGTGTTGAGGACGTTGTGGATCTGGCTCCCGACGAGGGCGGCCAGCCCGAACCACGCGAAGATGAAGGGATCTTCAAGGTAGAAGCGGGCGTAGGTGGCGTAGATACGCCGCGCGCGGCGCCCCGGCTCGTGGATGACATCCTGGATGATCGCCTGCGCCTCCGCCTCGATGCGCGCATGGAACCCCGGCGCGGTGCCCGCCGGGGGGTCGCGCCGATCAGCGGGCATAGACCTCGAAGCGCTCCGGGTGCATGTGTTGGAGCGCGCGGATCACGATGCGGCGGCCGAGGCGCTGTTCGAAGGCTTCGAGGGTCGGGAATTCGTCGCTGTAGAGCATGTCCGCGACGCTCGGGTGGGTGTTGACATAGACCGTGTCCTTCCCGGCGGCGCGGCTGCACTCGCGCTGGATCTCGCGGAAGATCTCGTAGCACACCGTCTGCCGGGAGCGCAGCGATCCGCGCCCCTCGCAGATCGGGCAGGGTTCGGAGAGGTAGCGGACAAGATCCTCCTGCACGCGCTTGCGCGTCATCTGGACCAGCCCCAGCTCAGAGATCTTCAGCACGTTCGTCCGGGCGCGATCCTTCTTCAGCTCCTCATCGAGCGCCCGGTAGACCTTGTCCCGGTTCTGCTCCTTGTCCATGTCGATGAAGTCGATGATGATGATGCCGCCGATGTTCCGCAGGCGGAGCTGATAGACGACCTCCTTCACCGCCTCCAGGTTGATCTTCAGCGTCGTGTCCTCCAGCGAGGTCTGCCCGACGTAGCGCCCGGAGTTGACGTCGATGGAGACCAGCGCCTCGGTCTGGTCGATGACGAGGTAGCCGCCGCTCTTGAGCCAGACCTTGCGGGCCAGCGAGCGCGCGATCTGGGTCTCGACGTTGAAGGCGTCGAAGATGGGCTCGATGCCCTTATACAGATGGATCTTCTCCTTGAGCTGCGGGGAGAACTCCTCCATGAAGGCGCAGGCCTCCTCATGGACC
This sequence comes from Alphaproteobacteria bacterium, assembly GCA_040376255.1. Classification (GTDB taxonomy): domain Bacteria; phylum Myxococcota_A; class UBA796; order UBA796; family SXON01; genus JBEIQZ01. The sequence goes on along the minus strand of JBEIQZ010000044.1, from coordinate 17,472 downwards.
TTCGGCATGTCCACCACCATGCGCTCCACGTCCTCATGGAAGGCGTCGCGCACCAGCCGCAGCACGAGGCTGTGGTCGATGTGCAGGGGCGCGGGCGCCTTGCGGCTCTTGCGCGCCTCCTGGATCTTCTCCCAGGTGGTGAGCAGGTAGGTCATGTCCTGCTTCAGCGTCGTGTTGGTCTGGCCCTGGCAGATCGTCCGCACGATGAAGCCCGCGCCGCGCGGGCGGTTCTTCTCGACGAACTCGCGCAGGCGGCGGCGCTCCTTGTCGCGGTCGATCCGGCGGGAGATCCCGACGTGGTCGACGGTCGGCATGAACACGAGGTAGCGGCCGGGGAGCGTGATGTGCGTGGTGACGCGCGCGCCCTTGGTCCCGATCGGGTCCTTGGCGACCTGAACGACGATCTCCTGGTTCTCCGTGAGGAGATCCTGGATGAGCGGCTGGCCGGGGCGCGGGGACTCGCCCTGCGGGCCGTCCTCAGCGACAGTCAGATCCTCGTCGTCTGCGTCGTCCTCTTCCTCAGGGTTCTCTCCCATGCGGTGCTTGTGGCCGAGCATCGGCGAGAAGATGTCTCCGACATAGAGGAAGGCTGCGCGCTCCAGGCCGATGTCCACAAAGGCGGCCTGCATGCCGGGCAGAACCCGGACAACCTTCCCGAGGTATACGTTCCCAACATAGCCCCGGTCGCTCCCACGGTCGATGTGCAGCTCGCTGAGCTGCTCTCCCTCCATGATGGCGACGCGGGTTTCCCTTCCGGTCGTGTTGACGAGAATTTCGGTAGGCAAGGCGATCTCCAGAGGACCGCCGCGCGGGGCCTGGTTGCGGCTGTGTGTGCTGTTTCATGCAGTACATCCGCGAAAAAGGCTCCTGAACAAGAGGTTTCGGCCACCTGCTGGCAAACCACAAGATGCGGCGGTCCGAAAGGGGTGAGGGGGAAAAGAGGGGTGCTTTGTGGCACCTGTCTCCTCTTGTCGCACATCGCGGCCCATCCGTCAACCTGCCCGGACAGCCATAGACCGAATGAGACCTTGAAGGCGGTGGGCAGGGGGGCGCCGACCCGGTAAGATAGTCCTGTAAGCGATCATCAGGGGTGCCGTTTCCCGGCATCTTCCGGGAGCATCATGCGGCGCTGGTACTTTACCCTCTCTCTCTCTGTCGCGGCGCTGCTCGTCGCGCTGCTCCCTGCGCTCCACGCCCGGCAGACCCCACACTGCCGGCTCCCCCTGGATGTCGCGCGCTTCCCCTTCGCCGCCGACGCGCCCGCCGTGGCCGCCGGTGAGGCGGTGATCCTGGTCGTTGACACCTCAGGGTCGATGAAGGACGCGCCGGGCCGGGCGCAGCAGCTTTTGGCAGCAATCAGCGGGGCGCAGGACGCCTCGGCGGACAACATCGGCCTGATCACCTACAGCGACGACGCCCGCATGCTGCTCACCCCCGGCCAGCCCCGCGAGCGGCTCGACAGCCTGCTCGGCACCCTCCCCACGCGCGGCGGCAGCAACCCCTGGAGCGGCCTCGCCCTCGCCCTCCAGTGGTTCCGCCAGCACGACCGCCAGGGCCGCATCGTGTGGGTCAGCGACGGCAGCCTCAACAGCGGGGTGGTCAATCCGGCTGAGTTCTCTGCCATCGCCGCGCAGTTTCGCGCCCAGGGCATCATCATCGACGTCGTCGAGGCGGCCCGCCCCGACAACACCCTGATGCGCGATCTTGCCGCGCAGACCGGCGGCTCCGTCATCGCGTCCGCCCCCGCCGCTGCCGCCGGAGCCCGGTGATGAGCGCCGCCCGCACCGACATCAGCGTCTTCGATCAGGGCCGCTTCGACCTGCCCCGCCCGATGTCCCGGCTGCTCCTGGGGCGTCAGCTCCGCTGGGCCGCCGGACAGGTGCTGGCGCAGGCAGCGCTCCACTTCGCCGGCCTCGACCCGATCCTCGCCGTCGGCCTCGCCACCGGCCTCGGCCTCTGCCTCGGGAGCGGCGGCCCCTCCCACCTGCTGCCCGTCTACCTGATCGGCCCCGCCGTCGGCGCGATGCTGCTCTCTGCGGTCGGGATGCCCGCCCCGGTCGCTGCCGCCGCTGCCGCCGGGTTCCTGATCTCCGGCTCCTTCCTCGTCCGCATGGAGGGCGCCCTCGCCGGAGGGACCGCCGTCGCGCTCGTCGGCTGGACGCTCGATCAGGTCGGCGCGTCGGGCGTCGCCGGTGCCGGCATCGGCGCCGTCCTGCTCGCCCTCGCCGCCGCGCAGTCCCTCCTCCCGGCCCACGTCCGGTTCACCCCGGTCGTCCGCGTCCCCACCCCGCTCCAGATCAGCCGCAACCTCGAACCGGGCTACCGCTCCCCCTGCATGCGCGCCTGGCAGATCGATGGCGATCTCGCGCGCTCCCTCACCGAAGGCGGCCCCGACAGCCACACCCGCGAAGGGCTCGCTGAGGTCGGGAGCTGGGTCTACCGCCTCGCCCTCACCCTCCAGACCCTCGATCACGACATCCTCCGCATCAACCCCGATGAGACCGCGCAGCGCAGAGAATTGCTGCTCGCCGAGGCCGCCACCACCGCTGACACCTTCATCCGCGACCGCCACCAGGGCACCGCCGAGCACCTGAGCCGCCTGCTCGAACACCGCGACTCCCTCGTGCGCGAGCGGGCGCGGGTCGCCAGCCTCCAGGACTACGCGCTCGCCTACCTCGAAGAGGCGCGGGCCGGGCTCGCAGTCGCCAGGGTGCTGCCGGGGGAGCGGTCGCCGGAGCAATTGGGGATGGTGCTGGACAAGCTGCGGTCGCATGCGGCGGCGGGGGACGCGCGGCGGAGAGCGGTGCATGAGATGGAGCGGGTGGGGTGAGAGGAGGGGGCCGTGATTTGGGGGCGGGAGGAGGTTAGGGGGTGGGGCGGCAGGAGAGGCGATGACGGAGGGGACATTCAGGGGGCTGGTGCCGGCAGGGGTGGAGTACGCGTCGCTCCGCATCGTGAGCGAGAAGACGGAGACGGTGCAGGTGCGGCGGGGGCTGCTGCAGCCGATCCGGCGGCAGGAGGATCGGGGGGGGATGGTGACGGTGCAGGTCGGGGCGGGGGTCGGCTACGCGGCCACGCCGGATCTGTCGGAGGCCGGGGTGCGCGCGGCGCTCGGGCGGGCGCGGGCGGTGGCGGAGTCGGTGGCGGGGGTGATGCTGTTCGACGCGCGGACGGTGCCGAGGGGGGTGCGGCGGGGCGCCTACGTGAGCCCGGAGGCGCGGGCGTGGGAGGACTTCGGGCTGGCGGCGCGGGTTGAATTGCTGCACGGGCTGGCGGCGGCGATGAAGGTGTCGGAGCGGATCGTCGACTGGGAGGCGTTCCTGTCGATCACCGACAGCGAGATGTATCTGGTGGACAGCGACGGGTCGGACATCGTGCAGTCCTCGGTGCTGGTGGCGCCCGATCTGATCGTGACGGCGCACGGGAACGGGCAGACGCAGCGGCGGAGCAACGGGCTGCGCGGGAACTGCCGGCAGGGCGGGGTGGAGGTGCTGGGGGATGTGGGGTTCATGACCGAGGGGAGGCGGCTGGCGGAGGAGGCGATTGAATTGCTGGAGGCGCCGGAGTGTCCGTCCGGGGTGATGGATCTGGTGATCGACGCCGACCAGATGATGCTGCAGATCCATGAGTCCATCGGGCACCCGCTGGAATTGGATCGCATCCTGGGGGACGAGCGGAATTTTGCCGGGACGAGCTTCGTGACGCTGGACATGTTCGGGACGTACCGGTACGGCAGCGATCTGCTGAACGTGACGTTTGATCCGACAGTGCCGGGCGAGTTCGCGAGCTATGCGTTTGATGATGACGGCACCCCGGCGGCGCGGGAGCACCTGATCAGGGACGGGATCCTGGTGCGCCCGCTGGGCGGGGCGACCAGCCAGGCGCGGGCGGGGATGGGCGGGGTGGCGAATTCGCGGGCCTGCTCATGGAACCGCGCGCCGATCGACCGGATGGCGAACATCAACGTGGAGCCGGGGACGGCCAGCCTCGACGCGCTGATCGGGTCGGTGGAGCGCGGGGTGCTGATGAAGACGAACAGCTCCTGGTCGATCGACGACGCGCGCAACAAGTTCCAGTTCGGCTGCGAGTGGGGGCGGCTGATCGAGGGCGGGCGGCTGGGGAAGGTGGTGCGGAACCCGGGCTACCGGGGGATCTCGGCGGGCTTCTGGCGCAGCCTGAAGGGGCTGGGGAACCGCCAGACGGTGCAGGTGCTCGGCACGCCGTTCTGCGGCAAGGGCGAGCCGGGGCAGATCATCCGGGTCGGGCATGCCGCTCCGGCCTGCCTGTTCGGGGGCGTCGAAGTGTTCGGGGGGGAGGGTTGATGCGCGGGTACATCGAGGAGCTGGCCGGGGAGCTGTTCGCGGGGCTGACCGGCGATGAGCGGCTGCTGATCGGGTTCATGGGGGAGGACACGGACTTCGTGCGCTTCAACCAGGGGCGCGTGCGGCAGGCCGGGCGCGTGCAGCAGCAGGAGCTGAGCCTGCGGCTGGTGGACGGGGGGCGGCATGCGGGGGTGGATCGGAACCTCACCGGGGATCGGGCGGAGGACGCGGGGCTGCTGCGCGCCGATCTTGCGGCGCTGCGGGAGACGCTGCCGCTGCTGGCGCCCGATCCGGCGCTGCTGATCGGCTGGGAGGAGGCGCCGAGGGAGCGCGAGGTCGCCGGGGCGCTGCCGCCGGTCGGGGAGGTGGTGGCGGACGTCGTCGGGGCGGCGGCCGGAGAGGGCGGCGTGGGCGCGGTGGATCTGGTAGGCTTCTACGGCGGCGGGCGCATCCGGCGCGGGGTGCTGGCCAGCACGGGGCTGCGCCACTGGTTCGACGCGCCGAGCCTCGCCCTCGACTGGAGCCTGCACCTGCCCCCGCGCGACGGGGAGCGGCGGGCGGTCAAGCACATCCTGGGCGGGACGTCCTGGGATCGGGCGGCGTTCCTCCAGAAGATGGCGCAGGGGCGCGCGCAATTGGAGGCGCTCCACCTGCCGATCCGGCCCGTTCAGCCCGGCGAGTGCCGCGCATGGCTCGCGCCCGACGCGGTGGCGGAATTGCTCTACCTGAGCAGCGGCGGCTTCGGCGCGATGGCCCGCCACACCCGGAGCAGCGTGTGGATGCGGCAGATCGCGGCTGAGCAGGCCGGGCAGGGGCTCCATCCGGGGGTGTCGCTGACTGAGGAGACGATCAGCGGCCTCGGCGCGCCGTTCCAGCAGGACGGGTTCGGCAGGCCGGATCGGGTGAAGCTGGTGGCGGGCGGGCGGATCGGGGCGCCGCTGGTGAGCGCGCGGAGCGCCGGGGAGCTGGGGCTGACCTGCAACGGCGCGGGAGAGTGGGAGAGCCCGGAGTCGCTGGAGATGGCGGGCGGCGACCTGCCGGACGCGGAGGTGCTGGCGGCCATCGGGACGGGGCTGTACGTCTCGAACCTGTGGTACTGCAACGTCTCGGATCGATCCGGGGGGCGCGTCACCGGCCTCACGCGCTTCGCCTCGCTGTGGGTGGAGGAGGGGCGCGTGGTCGGGCCGGTGCCGACGATGCGCTTCGATGACACGCTCGGCCGGATGTTCGGATCGGAGGTGGAGCGGATCGGGGCGCGCGTGGAGTGGATCCCCAGCACGGACTCCTACGGCTGGCGCTCGACGGCCTCGTGGCGGCTGCCGGGGTTGCTGCTGCGGAGCTTCCGGCTGGTGTTGTAGAAAGCAGGGAAGTACGGTATCCTGTGGGGGCGGCGCGAACTGGAGGCAGGATGGACAGCGGGACAGCGGACAACATGTCGGACAACGTCGGGAGCAGGCGGGCGGTGCTGAAGCTGCTGGTGTTCGGGCTGGCCGCTGCAGGCGCTCCGGCCTGGGCGGGGACGGCGGCGCCGATCAGCGGGGATCAGGGCGCCCTCCCGGCGGGCGGGCTCCTGCACCCGATCCAGCCGGGGCAGGAGATCGGGCTGGGTTGGCGGCTCGCGGAGATCCACCCGCCCGATGACGGCGCGATCCGGCTGCTGCTCAGCCATGAGGACGGCGCGGTGGCGAAGGTCGATCTTGTGCTGCGCGAGGGCGCTGCGCGCGGCCCCGCCTCCACCGACCACCTCGACTTCCTCGTCATGGACGGCACCCCCGACGCCGACGCCGGTCACCGGCCCGCCCGCGAGTCGCTCGGGCGCGCCCTGCGGCGGCTGGCCGCCATCGCGCAGCAGAACGAGGCGGCCCTCGACGTCGCCGCCCTCGCCACCTACCGCGAGCGGCGGGAGTGGGCGGAGATCGCGCGCCCCGCGCAGGGCGTTCCTTCGGAGCGGACGCCCGTATGAGCGCTGAGCCCCTGCCGAACGGGATGCAGATCCGCGCCGATCAGCGCGAGGTGCAGTTCACCGTCTCCGAAGAATTGTACCCGCTGGAGGTCATCCAGGGGGCGGCCTACCTGTTCCTCGACCGCTGCTATGTGTGGATGGATCGTCCCCCGCTCCCGGAGGGAGAACGGCAGGTCCGGCTCAGGCTCCGGACGAAGCAGGGCCGCGAGGCGGGCGCCGGTGAGCTGGAGGCGATGCTTGAGGGGATGGCCGGGGAGTTCAGCAACGAGCTGCTCAACCAGGCGCTCCGCCGCAGCATCGGGCAGAGCAACGCCCGCATCCGGGAGTTCATCATGGCCCGCGCCTTCTTCGCTGCGGACGGCCCGTCCACCGTGGATCGCCTGCTGGCCGAATTGGACGCTGAGGAGATGGCGAGCGACCCGCTGGAGATCCAGATCCCCTGGAGCCAGGGCGCGGAGAAGAAGGATGCCTGAGCAGGCCGGGCAGGAGCAGGGCGGGGTGTTGCGGCTGTGCTTCCAGCGCTCGCTCTACCATCCAGAGGCGATCCGGGCGACGGCGGCGCGTTTTGCGCGGCTGGCGACCTTCGAGGTGGAGGAGATCGGGCAGGGACAGGACGGCCAAAAACAGGACAGCCAAAAACAGGACAGCCAGGAGATCCGGGTGCGGATCACCGGCGTCCCGGCGGCCCTCATGGCGCGCATGGAGGATGAATTCTGCAACCACGCCCTGTTCCAGACCATCCAGATGGGGCGCGCATGAGCCACCTGCTGACCCCGATCCGGGTAGACCCTGCGGCGCTCGCCCGCGACAAGGTCGGGTTCTTCCGCTATGGCGCGGTGGGCGGGCGGGTGCTGATCACCAGCGAGGTCGGTGAGTTCGCGCTGCTGACCGACGATCAGTTCCAGGCGTTCTATCGTGGAGGGATCGCATTTGACGATCCGCTCTACGCCGATCTCGCCCGGAAGGGTTTTTACAAGGCGGGGCTGGATCTGGAGGGCCAGATCGGGCGGCTGCGGCGCAAGAAGTCGTTCCTGAGGAGCGGGCCGCACCTGCATGTCGTCGTCGTTACGCTGCGCTGCAACCAGGCGTGCAAGTACTGCCACGCCTCGCGCACCGACATGGATCGGGTGGACACCGACATGTCGCTGGAGACGGCGAAGCAGGTGGTGGACTTCGCGTTCCAGACGCCCTCGCCGGTCGTCAACTTCGAGTTCCAGGGCGGCGAGCCGACGGCGAATTTCGACTGCATCCGGTTCATCGTGGACTACGCCCGCGAGAAGAACCGCTACGAGAACAAGGAGCTTCTGTTCTCGCTGGTCACCAACATGACGCTGATGACCGAGGAGAAGATGCGCTATCTCCTCGATAACGGCGTGATGATCTGCACCTCCCTCGACGGGCCGCAGGCGCTCCACGACGAGAACCGGGGGCTCACCGGCAGCAAGGTCGGCACCTGGGCGCAGGTCGACTACTGGATCGACCGCATAAACAACGAGTACATCCGGCGCGGCCTCGATCCGGATCTGTTCCACGTCGACGCGCTGATGACCACCACCCGCGCCTCGCTGAAGCACGGGCGGGCCATCGTCGACGAGTACGTCCGCCGCAACATCAAGAGCATCCACCTCCGCCCGCTCAACCCCTTCGGGTTCGCGGTGAACACCTGGCAGCGCATCGGCTACAGCATGGAGGAGTTTTTAGCGTTCTATGAGGACACGTTCGAGTATATCCTGGAGAAGAACCGCGAGGGCCGCTTCCTTCAGGAGCGCATGGCCTCGATGTTCCTCACCCGGATGCTCACGCCCGACGATCCGAATTACACCGACTGCCGCTCCCCGACCGGCTCCGGCACCGCGACGCTGGCCTACAACTTCGACGGCGCGATCTACACCTGCGACGAGGGCCGGATGCTCGCGCACATGGGCAACGACTTCTTCCGGCTCGGCCACGTCCGCCAGAGCGCGTGGCAGGAGGTCGCCCACCACCCGACGGTGAAGGCCGTGGCGCTCGCCAGCATCACCGACGCGCTGCCTGCCTGCGCCTCCTGCGTCTACAAGCCCTCCTGCGGCATCCAGCCGCTCCACAACTTCATGTTCGACGGCGACCTGTTCGGGCAGCGCCCCCGCTCCCGGAAGTGCCGCGAGTTCCACGGGATGCAGACGTTCCTGTTCAGCAAGCTCGCCGGGGACGCGGACGGCGGAGTGGAGCGCATCTTCCGCCGCTGGACGATCTCGCGCTCCCGGCCTGGCACGATCTCCTATCCGCTACCCCTGTCCGCCACTGAGGGCCTGACGCCATGACCCCTGAGAAGAACAAGCCCGCGCAGCCGTTCGCACCCGCCGCTGAGCCCGCGCCCGGCTCCCCTGAGCTGGACTTCCCCGCGATGGATCGGAGCCCGCAGCAGATGCTGCTGCCGGAGGAGCAGAAGGTGTTGAAGCAGGAGAGCGACTCGGTCGCGCAGAGCCTGCTGCTGCTGGAGGCGACCGCGCAGGATCTCGGCCTCAATCCCGCCGATCTGGATCGGAGCGGCGCGCCGCTGCCCTATGAGCAATTGCTCGCCCAGCACTGCTCGCACGGGTCGCACGGGTCGCACGGGTCGCACGGGTCGCACGGATCGCACGGGTCGCACGGGTCGCACGGGTCGCACGGGTCGCACGGCTCGCACGGGTCGCACGGGTCGCACGGCTCGCACGGCTCGCACGGGCAGTGGTAGCGCGTGAGCGCAGAGGCGCGTGACCCCGGCTCGCGCGTCCGCAACCGCGCCGATCGCTGGCGCCGATCGCTGATCCTCGTGCTGACGCGGCGCTGCAACCTGCGCTGCGCCTACTGCCCGACGGTTAAAGAGGGGCTGCCCGATCTGTCGCTGGCCGACGCCCGCCGCGCCCGCGCCCTGTTCCTGCCGGAGGGCGGGGAGACCAAGCTGTTCGGCGGGGAGCCGCTGCTGTGCCGGGAGGCGGTGCTGGGCCTCATCGCGGACTCCACGCCGGAGGCGCCGGTCTACCTCTCGACGAATGCCATGCACCTCGACGCGGAGATCCTGTCCGCGCTCCGGGCGAACCCCTCGGTGACCCTCACTGTCAGCCTCGACGGCACCGCCCGCGATCACGACGGGCTGCGCCGCGTCCCCGGCCGGAGCGCCGATCCGGACGTCGCGCAGGAGGGCTCGCACGCCGCCGTCCTGCGCCTGCTCCCCGATCTGCTGACGCTCCCGCGCTTCGTCGTCACCCAGACCATCGCCCCCTCCACCGCCGCCCGCGCCGCCGACAACTTCCGCTACCTCCGCAGCCTCGGCGTCCGCCGCTTCAACCTGCTGCCCGGCTACTACCTGCCCTGGCGCCCGGAGCAATTGGCCGCGCTCGCGCAGGCGTTCCACGAAATCGGCAAGGAATTCGCCGCAGCCTGGGGCGCCGGTGAATTCCTCTACCTCCGCAACCTCTTCGTCCTCGCCCCCACGCCGTTCTACAACACCGGCCTCGTCGTCGACTGCGACCGCCGCGTCTACGCCTCCAACCTCATCCTCTCCGGGACCTGGGACGACCTCCGGCAGACGGAGGCCCTCGGCACCCTCGACGACCCGCCCGGCCCCGACCGGCTCGCGCCCGCCGCCGCCCGCGCCGCTGCAGAGATCCAGGCCCGCCTCTCCCCGACGGTACGCCAGAGCACGGAAGCGGTGGATCGGCTGCTCACCGCGTTGTGTCAGCGGCTCTATCCGGCCTATTTTCAGTGGAGGGAGCGACGCGCCGATGTCTGAGCTGATGTCTGATGTGCCCGACCCCTCCCCGACCCCCTGGATCGGCCCGCACGGCCAGCGCATGCGCCGCCTCGAATTCCACATCACCTACCACTGCCCCGAGCGCTGCTCCTTCTGCTCCGAGGAGCACCGGATGGAGCAGTACAGCGCCTTCCCGGTGACCTTCGCCCGCGTCGCCACCGTCCTGCGCCAGCAGGCTGCGCGCGGCGTCGATCATGTCCACTTCACCGGCGGCGAGCCGACGATCCATCCGCAGTTCATCGCCGTCCTGCAGCTCGCCAAAAAGCTCGGCATGCGCACCAGCATCGGCAGCATCGGCACCCGCCTCGCCGATCCCGCCTTCGCCGCCCTCGCCCTCCCGCTGCTCGATGAGGCGCTGCTCTCCCTCCACGGCCCCGACGCCGCCACCCACGACGCCCTCACCCGCCGCGCCGGCTCCTTCGACCGCCTGATGCGCGCCGCCGCCCACGCCGCCGCAGCCCCCGGCTTCCGCCTCTACATAAACTCCGTCCTCACCCGCCAGAACGCCGGCCGCTTCGTGGAGACCACCCGTCTCGCCCGCGACCTCGGCGCGCAGCTCCAGATCATCTCCAACCTCACCCCCGAAGGCGCCGGAGAGGACAACTACGACGACCTCGTCCTGCCCCTCAGCGATCTGCGCCGCCTCGCCCCGCAGATCCTCGACGCCGCCGGGCCGATGATCGTGCGCTTCTTCGGCGCGCCGATGTGCGTCCTCGGCCCCGCCCGCCTCCACAGCAACGACCTCCACTGGAACCCCCGCGTCACCGTCGAGTGGACCTCCCAGCCCGGAAAGGTCGTCCTCGACGGCATCTACGCCTGGTCCCCCGAGCGCCGCCGCCGCCACGCCCCGCCCTGCGAGGGCTGCCGCGACCGCAGCCTCTGCTCCGGCGTCTTCGACCGCTACCTCGAACGCCGGGGCGATCACGAGCTCCAGCCCGCCCCCGTGACGGAGAACCTGTGACCGAAAAACCCTCCGGCGAGATCTGGCGCGACACCCGTCGCAACGTCGAGATCAACGTCGGCAAGATCTGCAACAACAAGTGCGTGTTCTGCCTCGATGGCCTCCCCGCCACCGAGATGCGCCGCTACATGCCCTGGCCCGACATGCGCGCCGAGATCGATCGCTGGCACGCCAACGGCAACCGCTCCCTCGGCTTCCTCGGCGGAGAGCCCACCACCTACCCCTGGATCGTCGACGCCGTCCGCCACGCCCGCGACCTCGGCTTCACCCGCATCACCGTCGCCACCAACGGCACCCGGCTCGCCCGCACCGACTTCGCCGACAAGCTCATCGACGCCGGGCTCACCCGCGTCACCATGAGTGCCCACGGGCATAAGCCGGAGGTCGAGGATCGGATCACCCAGGTTCCCGGCAATTTCCTGAAAAAACAGGCGGCGCTGAAATACCTTGTCAAACAGCGTGACGCTGGAAAGCTTGCGGATAACATATCCGTCAACATCGTCGTGAATGGCTGGAACTATATGTACCTGCCGAACATGCTCCGCTATTTTTTCGGGCTCGGGCTGGAAGATGTGCGCGCCAACTTTGTCCGCGCCGAGGGCTATGCCTGGGATCACCTGGATGTGATTGCGCGGTATACAGAGGTCGTGCCGTATGTCGTCAAGGCGATCCTGCTGAATGAGTACCACTTCAAGAAGACGTTTACGGTGGGGTCGTTCCCGCTCTGTACGCTGCCGATGGAATTGGTCGGCTCACGCTCCATGGCGCGGCGCTATATCGGGGAGTTCCGGGATCTGGACACCGACTGCTCGATCCAGACGCTGAGCGGCGAAGGGTTCAAGGACGGGGTGGCGCAGGTCGAGGGGGGGCGGGCGCGGTTCAACTGGCAGGACAGAAAACGGAATGACCTGAAGCGGCATGTGAAGGCGTGCGAGAGCTGCAGGTATACGGATGTCTGTGAGGGGATCTGGAAGGAGTACCTGCAGATTCATGGGGAGGAGGAGTTCAGGGCGATCCCGTAGAAGGGGAGAAAGCCGGGAAATGCAACCACGAAGGAGCGAAGGCGCGAAGGTTGCACGAAGAAAGACAAGGGCAGGGATCACAACGGCACGACGGCACGGCGAAAGGCGGGGAAGGGGAGGGGAGGGTCAGCAGTGGGAGCGGGGGCGGCGGGGGTCGGAGGAGCAGAAGTATTCGTCGTAGTCGGACCAGCCGTCGTTGTCGGTGTCGGGGTCGAGGGGGTCGGAGCCCTGCTGGATCTCGTAGATGTAGGGTAGGCCGTCGCCGTCGTCGTCGCAGCCCTGAGCGGGGTCGAGGGGGTCGGTGCCGTAGGCGTACTCGTCGTAGTCGGACCAGCCGTCGCCGTCGGTGTCGGGGTCGAGGGGATCGGTGCCGGAGAGCAATTCGTAGATGCGGAGGTAGCCGTCGCCGTCGTCGTCACAGCCCTCCCCGGCGTCCAGCGGATCGGAGCCGTAGGCGTACTCCTCGTAGTCGGTCCACCCGTCCCCGTCCGTGTCAGGGTCGAGGGGGTCGGTGCCTTCAAGGAGCTCGTAGATGCGGAGGAGGCCGTCGCCGTCGTCGTCGCAGCCCTCTCCGGCGTCCAGCGGGTCAGAGCCGTAGGCGTATTCCTCGTAGTCGGTCCACCCGTCCCCGTCCGTGTCTTCATTCAACGGATCAGTACCTTCCAGCAGCTCATAGATGCGGAGGAGGCCGTCGCCGTCGTCGTCGCAGCCCTCCCCGGCGTCCAGCGGGTCAGAGCCGTAGGCGTATTCCTCGTAGTCGGTCCACCTGTCCCCGTCCGTGTCCGCCTTCCTCGGCGATGTCCCGATCTGCAGCTCATACACCCGCAGCAGCCCGTCCCCGTCATCATCCGGCGTCTGCCGCGCCCGCAGCGGGTCAGAGCCGTAGGCCCACTCGTCGTAGTCGCTCCACCCGTCCCGATCCGTATCCGCCCTCCGGATGCTCGTCCCCAGGGAGCGCTCCGTCCCGTCTGTCAGCCCGTCCCCGTCGCTGTCCGCATTCGGATCAAACGCCATCGCCCCGACCGGAAAAAGCGCCACCAGCACCAGCAGAACGTTCCTCATTCAACCTCCCATCAGATGATACCACACTCCCCGCCCCGATTCGCCTTCTCCCTTCGCCTTTCGCCGTGCCGCCGTGTCGTCGTGATCCCTGCCTTTGCCTTTCCTGGCGCAGCGTGTGATCTCTGCCCCCCCCGCGATCCTTTGCCTTTCCCCCCCCGCCGGGATATCCGCCCCCCCTTTCCAGAGGAAGCATATGGCACTCGTCCCCGTCCACGGTGGCCTCGACGCCCCGGTCAACCAGATCCTCCCCTTCTCCCGCAAGAACGCCCTGCTCTCCCAGGCCGCGACCCTCCCGCGCATCGCCGTCACCGACTCTGATCTCTCGGTGGTGTACCGGATCGCCGACGGCACGCTGTCCCCGCTGAAGGGCTTCATGGACGAAGCGACCTGGAACCGGGTGCTGGATCAGCGCAACATCGAGCGCGACGGCGTGGCGTATGCGTGGACGATCCCGCTCGCGCTGCCGGTGACTGAGGCTGAGGCGGCCACCCTGAAGATCGGCCAGTACGCCGCCCTCGTGGACGCGGCGGGCGAGGTGTTCGGCGTGATCGAGGTGTCATCGGTGTACGGGTGGGACAAGCAGCGCTATGTCGAGAAGGTGTACGGCACGAGCCGCCTGGATCATCCGGGCGCGGCGATCGCGACGGGCGACAGCCGGGGGACGCTGGTGGGCGGGACGATCTCGGTGCTGCCGCGCGCGCGCCACGCCTCCTACAGCGACCTGCTGCTCTCGCCCCGGCAGACGCGGCAGATGATCGAGGAGAAGGGCTGGGAGGCGGCGCTGGCGTTCCAGACGCGCAACCCGCTGCACCGGGCGCACGAGTACGCGCTGGTCTACGGCGTAGAGACGCTGACGGACGCGGGGCTGTACGCGGGGGTGGTGCCGAACCCGCTGGTAGGGCAGCTCAAGAGCGACGACGTTGACGCCGCCACGCGCGTCCGCACCTACCGGACGCTGCGGGATCGCCGCCTGCTCGGGCAGGGCGACTCGAACCGGCAGATCTGGGACTCGGTCGGGTACGACCTCAACGACGTGTTCGAGCTGGTCTGTCTGGACATGAAGATGTACTACGGCGGCCCGGCGGAGGCGGTGATGCACGCCATCTATCGCCAGAACCACGGGTTCTCTCACATCGTCATCGGTCGCAAACATGCGGACGCGCCCTACTTCGACAAGTCGGCCATCTGGGGCGACTTCGAGGCGCAGGACATCTTCGACAACCTGCCCGGCGCGCTCAGCACCCGCCCGGTCAAGGTCGGGTTCGCGGCGTGGTACGACTCGGCGGGCCGGGTGGATCTGAACGAGCGCCACAAGGGCGAGGAGCCGTTCTCGATCTCCGGCACGAAGCTGCGCGAGATGCTGGTGAGCGGGCAGCACCCGGACGCGCGGATCATCCGGCCTGAGATCGCGGATCTGCTGATCGAGGCGTACCGGGTGAAGGGGTAGGCGCAAAGAATCAGGCGGCGCGGATCAGGCTGCGAGGCGCTCCGGCGCGGTCCGTTTCAGCAGGGCGCGGGCTGCGGGGCGGACGACCTCGCGGAGGGCCTGCGCGGCGACGGCCTGCGTGGTTCCGGGGCCGGGCCGACCGTGGGCGCGGTAGACCGGCTGATCCGGCGCGCTGACCCGGATCGCGACCTTCGGGCTGGCGAACACGGCTTCCACGGCGGCGCGCGTCTCCGGGCCGCCTCCGTCGAGCGCCCAGGCGAGGATCTGCCAGGAGAGGGCTGCGTGGCGGCGCTCGTCGGCGGTGAGCAGCTTCAGGCAGGCGACAGCGGCGGGATCGGTCGCGGCGTCGAGGGCGGCGGCGGCGAGCGCCGCTGAGATCGTCTCGCCGATGCAGCCCTCCTGCGCGGTCTGGACGGCCAGATCGGTGAGGGTGCGGGCGTGGCGGGCGCGCTGCACCGCGAGGGCGGCGGGGCCGAGCGGGCGGCCGGCGTAGCGGGAGGCGAGGGTGAAGCAGCGGCGGGCGTGGCGCACCTCGTCGGCGGCGGCGGCCTGGACGGCGAGCAGCAGATCGGGGGGCGCGCCGAGCGCGAGGAGATCGAGGGTGAGCTGCGCGAAGGCGGCGATGGAGGCGTGTTCGGCCTGCGCCGCCTCAGCCCACGAGGCCGCGAGTGCCGCCGCGACCTCCGGCGGCAGGGGCGCGGGGGCGCAGGCGTCCGACCAGTCCGCCCGATCGGTGACGTCCGCGAGGATCGGTCCGGCCTCGCCCATCAGCGGGCGGCCCTCCATGATCATGCAGTCGGGGGCCGCGTCCAGCACCTCGACGGCGAAGCAGCACACGCTGCCGCTGATCTCGCCCTCGTCGAGGACGTTGATCACCCGATCCCCGCAGGCGTCCGGCTCCTTCAGCAGGTCTCCGGCCTCCCCGGTCGTCGGGCATTGATCCTGCGCGTCGAGGGGCGTGCACTGGACGTCCTCGTAGGTGGCGCAGCCGCTGATGGAGGTGATGCCGAGGGCGGCGAGGATCTGGAGCAGGAGCGGGGAGCGGGGCATGGAACCTCCGGTGTTCGCAGGCAGAGGCCGATAAGCAAGCGCTGTGCCGATCAGGGATCGGGCCAGCGCCGGAGGTTCGACCAGGGCATCGGGAATTGCATGATGTCGAGGGTCTCCCCCTGGATCCGGTGCCACGGCCCTGCCGCTCCGTCCGCGCCGCCGACGTCCCCGATGACGATATGGAAGTCCATCGCAGGCATGAAGCCCTGCCCGACCATGACAAGCCGATCCGGGGCGCCGCCGTACGGCCCGCCTCCGGCCGGTACGTCCGCGCGCGCCGCGACCCCGAGGATCATCACCGCATGCCCCGGCGAGCCGGAGATCAGCAGAAAGTCGCCGGGGTCGGGGGAGGCGTCCGGCAGGCTGTCGGCGGGGAGGCTGCGCGTCCCGGCATAGGTGAACAGATCCATCAGCCAGCGGTCGTAATTGGCCTCCGAGGCGTCCGGAGCGGCGGACTTCACCCGGCTGACCGTGTTGCCGGAGACGCGGAGCCGCCAGCCTGCCGCGTAGTCGGCCCAGGAGGAGAGATCGCCGGAGGTGTAACGGAACGCCGGGTTCCTGCCGATGCTGCGGAGCCAGTCCGCGCGCAGCCGCAGGAGGCTGTCGGCGCACTGCTGCAGATCCCGGTCGCCCACCGGCATGTCCACCACGCGCCAGGCGGGCATGTGGGTCATCGGATCGCCCCGATGGCTCAGCACCTGCCGATCCGGCGGGTACAGCGGCAGCGCCTCCAGCCACGCGCCGAAGCTGCCTGGGGCCGACGGCACCCGCGTATACCCGGCGGGCGCCGGGATCTGGCCGACGGTGGCGGGGAGCGCAGGCGCAGAGACGCCGGGGACGGCTGCCGCCGGGGCCGCAGGATCGGGCGCGCCCGCCGATGTCCCGGAGGGGAGCACCGCGCAGGCGGCGAGGAGCAACCAGGGCGTCATCTGCGCGGCGCTACTGCGATCAGCCCTTCACCCAGGCGTGATCCGGGGTGAAGTGGACCGTCTCGCCGTAGACGGAGATGATGGTGTTGCCGAGGAGGAAGAAGCTGCCCTCAGACTCGTCCTTGCCGATCTTGATGTCAGGGAACTTCTGGTTGAGCGCCTCGGCGTTGAGCGCCTTGACGTCCCACTCGTCGGGGGTGAGGCCAGTGGCGCCGATGTAGAAGACGACCGGGCTGATGAGCGAGTGGAACAGGCGGTCATCGCCGTCCTTCAGCATCCGCTGGATCTCCTTGAAGATCTCGACGGAGTCCTCGCGGTCGAGCTTGCGGCTGCGGGCCTCCTCGAAGCGGGCGATCTTCTCGTCCGGGATGTCGGAGAGGCGCAGGATGGACTCGACGGCGCCGCTCTTGCGGGTGCCGAGGAAGTCCTCGAAGATCGGGTACATCAGCTCGTCCACCGCGTCGAGCTTGGTGCGGGCGGAGAGCGCCTTCACGCCCACCTTCCAGTCCTTCGCCCACCACATCTGGAGCTTGGGCTTCTTCTGATCCTCGCCGTTGGCGGTCAGGGTGAAGCGGCGCT
This sequence comes from Alphaproteobacteria bacterium, assembly GCA_040376255.1. GTDB lineage: Bacteria > Myxococcota_A > UBA796 > UBA796 > SXON01 > JBEIQZ01. The sequence goes on along the minus strand of JBEIQZ010000044.1, from coordinate 365 downwards.
CCAGGTAGGCGTTGGCGCTCTTGAGCTGCGAGAGCGACAGGACGCGCGTGCTGCCGATGTCGACGTTGAAGGAGGTGCGGGTGTCGATCTGGCCCTTCGCCATCGCGTCCTGCAGATCGGTGTAGGGCGTGGTGCTGGGGAGGCTGACGTAGAGGGAGGAGGTGACGTAGTGGCGCTTCAGCTCCTCGACCTGCTCGCCGGTGAACTGGACGCTCTCGCCCTCGGTGAGCGCCTTCAGGATGGAGACCAGCACCTTGCTCCCGGCGGTCTTCTCGAACACGCCGTCCAGCTCGTTCTTTTTGAAGCTCTGGTTGAACGGGGTGACGGCGCGGCTGGCGAGGTCGATGGTGCAGGCGGTGTGCGGG
>JBEIQZ010000343.1:0-6822 GCA_040376255.1 Alphaproteobacteria bacterium | reverse complement strand
GGTTGCCCGTGGGCTGGATGCCCGAGAAGATGCGGTTCATCGCGTCTTTTCGCCTGTCGTGCGGGATGTGGCGGAGGCGGCGGTTATGCCGACGCATGGCGCGGCGGTCAACCGCGGGGCGGCGCGGGCGGGGGAGGACGCGATGAGGGGAACCATGGCCGCGCTCGCATCGCTCGCCATTGCGCTCGTGGCCCCTGCCGCGTCGGCGCAGCCCTATGACGGACCGCCCTCCGCCTGGACCGCCTACTGGGACGTGCCGGCCTTCAGCGACCATCCCTACAAGGGAGCCGCGGCGGCGAAGGGCGTCGTGTTCTGGAGCCACGGCGTCTCCGGCAAGCTCGCGCAGTACGACTCGCCGCCGCCGGCGATCATGCGCGACTTCGCGCGCGCCGGCTGGGACGTGGTCAAGGTCCAGCGCAACAACCTGCACGAGAACGGCTGGAGCGTCTCGGGCGGCAGGCACGTCGCCGACCTCGTCGAGCGGATCGAGAAGGCGCACGCGCAGGGCTACCGCCGGATCGTCGCCGCCGCCCGTCCCGATGCCGGAGGCCGCCTCCCTGCGCCCCGACAGCTACGAGCCCGCCTTCTTTTTTGATCCGGCGGCGGGCTGGCGCCTGCTCGACGGCCTGAGCCGCTCCGCCCCGGCGGCCTTCCCCTTCGCGGCGGGCGCCGCCGATCTGGGGCGGGTCGGGGCATGGGAGGACGCGGCCCCGGTGGTCTCCCGGATGTACGATCAGATGGAGGCCGACCGGAAGGCGGGCAAGGGGTCGGCCTACGCGGCTGTGACGCTGAGCGTGGCGGAGTGGCGCCAGATCTTTTTGCTGGTGCGGGACGATCACCACACGACGAAGCTGATGTGGGGCGTCCCGAAGACCGCAGGCAGCGCGGACGCCCGGCTGTCCGCGATGCGCGCGCTCTACCCGACCGCGCACATCGACGCGGTCTACCGGCACGGCTGGCGGTGGAGCGTGGACCCGCTGATGGTGCTGGGGCTGATGCGGCAGGAGAGCGTCTACAAGCAGTGGGCGCTGTCGCACGTCGGCGCGATCGGGCTGATGCAGATCATGCCGAAGACGGGGTCGCGGGTGGCGGCGCTGATGGGGGACGGCCACTACTCGCCGTCGGAATTGGAAGATCCGTCGCTGAACATCCGGTACGGCATCTACTACCTGTCGCGGCTGCTCGACCGGTTCGGCGGCGCCTTCCCGATGGCGGTCGGCTCCTACAACGGCGGCCCGCACAACATGGGCTCCTGGCTGCGGCCCTGGGGCGCGCGCATCCGCATGGACGACTTTGTGGAGCAGATCCCGTACCCGGAGACGCGCGACTACATAAAAAAGGTCAGCGGCTACTATTCTGTCTATGTCTCGCTCTATGCGCCGGAGGGGAGCACCATCGTGGTGCCGGATCGCGTCTGGACCGACGATCGGAGGGTGATTGATTTCTGATCTCTTGAGGCGGGTGGGCGCGCTCCCGCTGTGGGCGCTGATCGCGGCGGGCGGGCTGGCCTCAGCCGGGGTGGGCGTCGGCGTCGGGGCGCTCGGCGTGGAGAGCGCGCTGGCGCGCGGCCGGCGCGACGATCCGCCGCAGTCTCCGGCGCAGCCTCCGGGCGCCCCGACCCTCTCCGCCGCGCTCCCCGCCCCCGCGAAGCCGCAGGAGCCCGCGCCGCCGCTGTTCGATGACCCGCTGCCGATCCATGTCGGGAAGCTGCCGGAGGGGCTGCCCTCGCTCTCGGCGCAGGGCTGCAACGGCTGCCACTACGCCGCGCACGAGACCTGGCGCGCCTCCCGCCACGCGCAGGCGTGGACCTCGCCCGCCTTCCAGAAGGCCGTCGCCGCCGCCGGGGACGCCACCGCCTGCCTCGGCTGCCACCTGCCGCTCGACGTCCAGCACGATCAGCTCGCCATCGGGGCGATCGATGGGCTGCTGAGCCGCCCGGTCATGGAGCCGAACCCGCGCTTCAACCTCGGCCTCCGCGCTGAGGGCGTCACCTGCGCCGCCTGCCACGTCCGCGACGGCACCGTCCTCGGCACCCACCCCTCCGCCGACGCGCCCCACCCGGTCACCGTCAGCGCGGAGCTCAGCAGCGGCGAGATGTGCGCGACCTGCCACCAGCTCACCTGGCCCGGCGCCGACCGCCCCTGGTACGACACCTGGGGCGAGTGGAAGGCGTCCACCTGGGCTGATGCCGGCGTCGGGTGCCAGGACTGCCACATGGCCCCGGTCGCGGGGGTGATCACCCCCGGCAGCGACGGGATGCTGCCCTCGCACGGCTTCCCGGCGGACGCCCGCCGCGCGGTCAGCGTCCTGATCCGCCAGATCGGGGAGGGGAACCACAGCGCCGATCTCCAGCGCGGGCAGCCGCTCGCGGTCGAGGTGGTCGTCCAGAACACCGGCGCCGGGCATGCCTTCCCCACCGGGAACCCGGCGAAGGGCTACATCATCGAGGTGCAGGTGCTCGACGCGGCGGGCAAGCCCCTCGCCCCGGCGCTCGCCGTCCGCTTCGAGCGGCTCACTGAGGCCGCCCCGCCCTGGAAGACCACCGCCGACACCCGGCTCCCCGCCGGGGGCGAGCGCGAGGTGCGCCACACCTTCGATCTGAACCCCAAGGGGGCGGGCGGGGCGGGCATGATCGAGGTCCGCATGATCAACACGCTCGGCGGGGCGCCGCAGGTGCTCCAGCAGATCCCGGTGACGATCCGGTGAGCGGCACCGCACCGCAAGAATGTGTTGCGCGCTCCTGATGCGCCGCGTGTATCCTCTCTCTGGAGCCTCCCATGCTGTTGATCCTGCTGGCCTGCGACGGAAACCCGAAGGAGAGCGCGGCCCCCGCCGGGGACAGCGACACCGGGTCGATCCCTGAGTCCTACCTCGTGGACTGGCGCACCGATCCCGACCCGCTCTCCGCCGGGGAGGCCGGGGTCTTCACGCTCCAGGTCACCGATCAGGACGGGCGCCCGGTCGAGGATCTGCAGCAGTCCCACCAGCGCATGATCCACTCGGTCTTCGTCAGCGCCGATCTCGCCACCTTCCAGCACCTCCACCACGAGGACTACGCGGACATCACCGCCGACGATCTCCGCGCCGCCACCTACCGCTTCCCGATCACCCTCCCGACCTCCGGCGCCTACGCAGTCGGCTTCGACTACGCCCACCGCAACCGGTACCTCCACACCGACGACAGCCTGAGCGTCGGCGGCGCGGCGCCGCAGCTCGACAGCCCCGATCTCACCGAGGTCACCTCAGTCGTCACCGGGGGCGTCCGCTTCGATCTCGCCTGGGTGGTATCGCCCATCGCCGGGTACGAGTCCGCCTGGAGCGTCACCCTCTCCGACGCGCAGAGCGGTGAGCCCGTCACCGATCTCCAGCAGTGGCTCGGCGCGGACGCCCACGTCGTCATGGCCCCCGCCGCCCTCGGCCGGATCGATCACAGCCACGCCTGGTTCCCCGGCATGGAGAACGCCCCCCCCGGCCACGACATGCCCCACCAGTACAGCGGCCCTGAGGTCCCGTTCCACTACACGTTCCCGGAGGCGGGCGCGTGGAAGATGTGGATCCAGTGTACCCGCGCCTCCGATCCGGACAACGTCCTGACCGCGCCCTTTGTCTTTACGGTGAGCCCGTGAGCCGGCGCCCGGCGCGTGTGCTGCTCCCGCTGCTTCTGCCGCTCTGCGGCTGCCCTGATCCCGGCAAAGACTCCCTGCCCGGCGCCGACAGCGCGGCGCTGACGGATGACACCGGCGACACTGGCGCCCCGCCCCCTGACAGCCTCTCCGGCGCCGCGACGATCATCCAGGGCATCTCCAACCGCGCCGCCGGGACCGCCCTCGCCGCCGCCGATCTCAACGGCGACGGGCTCGCAGACATCGCCGTCTCCGCCTACGCGGGCGGCCCCGCCTGCGTCTTTGAGGGCCCGATCCCCGCCGGAACCTTCGCGCTGGAGAGCGGCGCCTGCCACACCCCGGTCGACACCTTCGACTTCGCCGGGTTCTCGGTCGCTGGCTCCGGGGACATGGACGGCGACGGGCGCGAGGAATTGCTGATCGGCGCCATCGCCGCCGATGGGGACGCCGGGGACGAGGGCATCGTCTACATCGCGGACGGATCAGGCGGCAGCCTCTCGGCGGCGATCATGCTGCAGGGCCAGCACCCCCTCGACTACGCAGGCTCCTCCGTCGCCCCCGCCGGAGACACCGACGGCGACGGCTTCAACGACATCCTCGTCGGCGCCACCGGCAACCCCGACGGCGGCCAGGGCGGCGGCGCGGCCTACCTGATCCTCGGCCCCCCCGCCGCAGGCAGCCTCGACGACGCGCACGCGATCTTCCTCGGCGCGGGCGGCGCCGCCGGGCGCCACGCCACCCCCGGCGGCGGCGACGGCGTCGGCTACGCGCTCTCCTCTGGCGGCGACCTCAACGCCGACGGCTTCATGGATGTGCTGCTCGGCGCCGCAGGCAGCGACGGCGCCGACACCGACACCGGGAAGGCCTGCGTCTTCCTCGGCCCCGTCCCCGCCGGGACGCACCTGATCGCCGACGCCGACGTCTGCTTCCTCGGCGCCTCCGCCTCCGCCTTCGCCGGGGATCGCGTCGCCCCCGCCGGGGACACCGACGGCGACGGGCGCTCTGACCTCCTCATCAGCGCCGACGGCGAGGACAACCAGCGCGGCACCGTCTACCTCTGGCGCGGCGCGGCGACCGGCAGCGCCGGGAACCTCTCCCTCGCGTTCGCCCCCGTCGCCTGGACCGGCGAGGCCGAGCAGGATCAGGCCGGCTACGCGATCACCGCCGGGGACAGCGACGGCGACGGACTCTCCGATGTGTTCATCGGCGCCTGGGCCAACGACGGCGCCGGCCTCGACGCGGGGCGCACGTACATCCTCACCGCGCCCTTCAGCGACGGCGTCCACCCCCTCACCGCCGATACGCCCCGCCGCGACGGCGAGCGCGCGAGCGACTACGCGGGCCGGGCGCTCGCCGCCGGGGACACGGACGGGGACGGGACGGTGGAATTGCTGATCGGGGCGCCGTTCGCCTCCTTCGAGGGGCCTGCGGCGGGCCGGGCCTACCTGATCAGCGCGCCGTAGGGGCGGATCACCCGTCCAGCCACGCCTCCATCATCCGCGTCCCCGCCTCCACCACCGCCGCGTTCATCGCGTATACATGGACGGCGAGGATGCGGTTCACCGTCTCCCGCTCCAGGTTCACGTTCGACGCCTCGACGTACCGCCCCTCCAGATCGAGCAGCATCGCCCCCGGCGCCGGATCGCGCGAGAACACCGTCCCCGCGCCGCCGCCCTCCAGCGCGGTGCTGCGCGCCACCACCGACTCAAAGCCCGGCGTCTGCACATTGGCCACGTTCACCGCTGTCGCCAGCAGGAGGTTCCCGGCGTACTCCATCCCCGATGCACCGATCGACGCGACGCTCATGCTGCCCTCCGGCTTGAGATTATCTTCTACTTCAGCAGAGTCCCGATGCGCTCAAAGCGCACGCTGCCGAGGCCCGGGATGTTCCCCTTGCACCGGTCGAACGAGAGCCACACCAGGATCGCCTTCCCCCGGATGTTGTCGCGCGGCACGAAGCCCCAGATCCGGCTGTCGGCGGAGTTGTCGCGGTTGTCGCCCATCATGAAGTACTGGCCGTCCGGCACCTGGCGCGGGCCCCAGTCGGCCATGCGGGTGGCGTAGGAGGTGCTCTGGAGGACGGCGTGCTCGACGATGTTGCCGGAGCTGTCGCCGGAGGCGCTGCCGAGGCGCTCCTGGAACATCCGCATCGACTCGGGGCGGCAGGTGCGGCTGGTGTCGGTGTAGACAAAATCGCCGTCGGCGGTGCGGGTCTGCTCGACACCGTTGACGTAGACGACGTCGTCGCGCACCTCGATGGTGTCGCCGGGGAGGCCGACCAGCCGCTTGATATAGTCGGTGGGGTTGGTCTCCTGGGTGGGCGGGTGGACGAACACCATGATGTCGCCGCGCTCAGGCTCGCTGAGCGGGAGCAATTCGAAGTCGCGGTACCACTCCGGCATGCGGGCAGGCTCCTCGAACTTCACCACCCACTTGTCGGTGAACGGGACGGGGATCCCGGCGAGCCGCAGCCCCCAGAAGGGGAGGTGGAGGCCGTAGGAGAACTTCGACACCAGAATGAAGTCCCCGATGGCGAGGGTCGGCACCATCGATCCCGAAGGGATCTGGAACGGCTCGACGACGATGGAGCGGAGCAGGAGCACGACGAGGAGCGGCGGTCCCCAGGAGGTGAACAGCTCCCACAGCCAGCTACCCTGTTGTGGCGGGCCGTTGTCTTTGTTCTGCTGCAGGTCGATATCAAGGTTGTCGGACAACCACCCTCCCCGGATCTGTCACCGGCCCACCGGTTTAGCATGTTCAGGCGGGCGGCGGAACCCGCAGCCTATGGATTGCTGTCACGAGTTGATAGCGGCACCCAGATCTGGCGGAGCTGCACCTCCCAGCCCACCACGGTGTCGGGGGGGAGGTGGGAGAAATTCCGATCCTTCCCGTAGTGCTTCAGCAGCCCGTAGCCGAGCTTGTCGTTGGGGACGACGATGGCGGCCCAGCGGCGCTCCTGCAGGGAGTCCTCGACGCGCTGGGCGAAGCGGTAGTAGGGGCCGCCCTTGTAGTCGATGTCCCAGAGGCAGATCAGGGAGAACGTCGGGTCCTTCCCGGCCTGGACGAGGGCGTAGGGGGCGTAGGGGGAGAGGACGGGATCGGGGAGGGCGCGCAGCTCTTCGATGAAGGCGGCGGCGTCGGCGGCGTCGCGCGGGGAGGGGAGGTACCGGGCGACGCTGCCCTGGCCCTGCTGGATCTG
>JBEIQZ010000134.1:0-11865 GCA_040376255.1 Alphaproteobacteria bacterium | reverse complement strand
TCTTTGGCTCAGTACCAACAAAGGGCTCTGTAAGTTTAACCCAAAAACGCTCGTCTGCCGTAATTACGATGTATCGGACGGTTTGCAAAGCAACGAATTTAATTCAGGTGCTTACCACAAGGGGCAAGACGGCAAGTTTTATTTCGGTGGGATCAATGGCTTCAACGCCTTTTTTCCCGATAGCATCAAGCTACGCCACCCGCCCCGGCGGCTACACCCGCATCCTGAAGCTGGGCAACCGCCCCGGCGATCAGGCCAAGGTCGTGCTGATCGAGCTGGTCGTGGACGCGGCGGCCCCGGTCGCGGACGCCCCGGTCGCGGACGCCCCGGTCGCGGACGCCCCGGTCGTGGACGCGGCTCCTTCAGAGGGGTGATCGCGGGCGCTCCGGCGCCTTAGCGTCCTCAAAGTGGCCCTGCAGACAGATCGTGATGATCTGTCTGCAGGGCCGCTCTCGTTGCCGCGCTGCGGCTGCGCCGCGTGATACAACAGCGCCACACGGAACGATCGATGCATCCAGCCCCCCTCGTTGAAGCTGCCAGACAGAAGCTGCAGGCGTTCATCCGGGCGGAGGGGCTGAAGCAGACCCGCCAACGCGACGAGATCCTCGACGCCTTCTTCGCCGCCGGAGGCCATGTATCGGTCGACGAGCTGCTCCGGGACGTGCTGCTGCGATCTCCCGGCGTGGGACACGCCACGATCTACCGGACGATGCGGCTGTTCGTCGACGCTGGGATCGCCCACGAGCGCAACTTCGGGGACGGCCAGACCCGCTACGAGCCGATGGTGCCCGACGAGCACCACGATCACCTGATCTGCCTCGACTGCAACAAGATCTTCGAGTTCGAGGATCCGATCATCGAGGAGCGGCAGGCGCAGGTCTGCATCAGGTGGGGCCTGACCCCGCAGCACCACCGGCACGAGATCTACGGCCGCTGCCAGAAGGGCGCGGCCTGCCCGAACCGGGCCTAAGGCTGCTGGAGCATCCGGTACTGCAGCGACGCCGGATCGCCGGGCGGCGGCTCCGGCGGCTCCGGCGGGAGGGGAGCCGGCGCTGAGGGGCGGACGGGGAGGGGGAGCGCGCCCGGCCAGCCCATCGCGGAGATCTGCGCGGCGAGCCCGGCGGCGAGGATCCGGTGGCCCTCCGCTGTCGGGTGGAGGCCGTCGATGAACAGCGCGTCGGGCGGGAGGCCGGAGGCGGTGAACACGGTCTGCGCGTCGAGCAGCGGCACCGACCATGACGCAGCGGTGTCTTCCCGGATCCGGACGTAGGGCTCCCAGGAGGCGCCGCCGGGCTGATCCATGCGCCAGCGGCTCGTCAGGGTGAGCAGCAGCGCCGCTGCCCCGTCCTGCGCTGCGCGACCCAGCAGCGCATGGAGCGCGGCGGCGTACTCAGCGGGCGGGACACGGCGCTTCCCGGCGCGGTCTGGCGCGTCAGGCCAGCCGATCCGCCAGTGATCGGGCCGGCCGGTCAGCCGGTTGAGCGCGAGGCGCAATTGCCGGAACAGGGCGAGGCCGCTGAGCAGCCGATCTGCGCGGGTGATCGGGCTGTCGAGCGCGGCCAGCAGCGCCGCGTCGGTGAAGCGGTCGGTGTCGCTGTCGCTCCAGAGGTTCCCGATGATCAGCAGGCGCGGGCGGCGCGCCCATCCCTGCTCCTCCAGCAGCCGCGCAGACTGCAGGATCGAGTAGCCGGGGACCGCGAAGCTGCGGACGCGGCTCTGGGGGAGCTGCTGCTGGAGCTGATCGTGGAGCGCCGCGCCGTCAGGGACGCCGTGGCCGAAGATGCTGGAGTCGCCCACGGTGAGGATCAGCCCGCCGTCCGCCGGGCCGTCCGCCGCCGGCTCCCGCAGCCCGTCCGCCCCGATGCGGACCGCCACCCCCTCCAGGGTGAAGGCGCCTGGCTGGAGCGCCCAGATCCGCGACGGGTGCGGCACCATCATCCCGGCAGTCGCTGACGCGGGCGCCTCCCCGGCGCGCGCAGCCACTTCGATCAGCCCGATCACCGGGATCACCGTCAGCGCCGCGAGGAGGGGGCGGGAGGCCTGGAGCCGTCGCCGGGTGGAGCGTTGCATCTTCTAAGGATACACCACCGGATGTACCGTGCGGCGCTCCTCTATCTGCTGCTGGCCGGGGGGCTGCTGCTGCCCGGCTTCGTGCAGGCAGGGCTCGACCCGATCCACGGGGCGCTCGGTCACCCGCAGGCTGACACCTGGAACCACACCTGGGGGTATCACCATGTAGCGGAGGCGCTCTCTTCGGGGCGTCTGCCGTGGGTGGTGACGTCGAAGGGCTGGCCGGAGGGCGGCCGCCTGTGGTTCATCGATCAAGGGATGGCGCTGCTGCTCTCGCCGCTGACCTCGGCGGGCGGAGCGGTGCTGGCGTACAACGCGGGGGCGCTGCTGAACCTGTGGGGCGCGGGGCTGGCGACCTGGCTGCTGGCGCGGCAGATCCGGCTCGGGGAGGCGGGGGCGCTGCTGGCGGGGGCGCTCTGGCAGATGCAGCCGCACCTGATCGGGCAGCTCTACGACGGCATCTCTGAGACGCTGGCGGTGGGCTGGATCCCGCTGGCGCTCTGGGCGCTGCTGCGGCTGGCCGGGGAGCCCACTGCGGAGCGGGGCGCGACAGCGGGGGCGATCATCGGGCTGAGCCTCTGGTTCAACCCCTACTACGGGCTGATGATCGCCTTCCTCGCGGCGGGGATCGGCCTCCACCTGCTCTGGACGCGGCCCCGGCGGCTCCGTCGCGGCATCAAAGCGTGGGGGGATCGCGGCGGGGATCGCGGCGGCGCTCGGCGGCGCGTTCGCGCTGCTGTTCGGCGCGACGCTCTCCGGCGAGGGGGCGCTGGTGAGCCGCGATCCGGACTTCGTCTACCGGACGCTGGTGGGCCACAACATGGTGGACGTGCTGGCCTTCTTCCATCCGGGCCGCTTCTACTCCCCCGATCTGAAGGCGCTGTTCGACGAGGACATGGTGGTGGTGGTCTACCTCGGCTGGGGGCTGCTGGCGCTCGCGGCGGCGGGGGCGTCGCAGGCGCGGGGGTGGATCGCGGGGGCGGCGCTGGCGTGGGTGCTGGCGCTCGGGCCGTTCCTGTATGTCGGCGGGCAGTACCTGATGATCGGGGAGGATCGGTTCATCCCCCTGCCGTTCCTGGCGCTCTACGATGTGGTCCCGGCGCTCTCGCGCGTCTCGCACCCCTACCGCTTCGTGGTCGGGGCGGCGCTCGGCCTCGCGATCGCGGCGGGGCGCGGGATCGGGCGGCTGCCGGAGCGCTGGCAGGCGCGGGCGGCCCTGGCGGCGGGGCTGCTCTGCGGGGCGGAGTATCTGTTCCTGTCTCCGGCGCCCTGGCCGATCCCGGTGTCGGACGCGCGACCGCTGCTCTCGACGTCGTGGCTGGCGGCGGCGCCGCTGCCCGGCGCGGTGCTGGATCTGCCGGTGTCGCTGGCGGTGCTGGATCGGAGCCGCTACGATCAGGAGCAGGTCTGGCACGGCCGCCCGATCCCCTACGGCCTCAACGATCCCACCCCGGCGGTGCTGGCGCAGAACCCGCTGACCGCGCTGCTGATCCGGATGGAGCGGCGGCCGGTGCGGAGCGCAGGGGCGGAATTGCCCTGGCTGGAGCTGGAGGCCGGGCGGCGGCTCCTCGCGGCGCAGGGGATGGCCTGGGTGCGCGTCCACCGCGACCGCTACCCGGCGGGGATGGAGCGGCCGGTGCTGGAGGTGCTGACGGCGGCGCTCGGGCCGGGAGAGGTCATCGGGGCGGCCACGATGTTCCGGGTGCCGCGCTGATCGGCGCCGCAGCGTCGCAGCGCCGCGCAGTGAAGGCTGCTGCTAATCGACGGTGCGGTTGAGCAGGACGTAGGCCTCGCCCGCGTTGGAGTCGAAGCTGGGATCGCCGACCACGATGTCGCTGTCGCCGTCGTTCTCGATGTCGCCGTAGAGCGGGGAGAGGCCGTACCCGGCGTTGCCGCTGCCGTACTCCACGTTCCCGTCGAGCGATCCGGCGAGGTCGTCGCGCTCTGTCCACTCGCCGGACTGCCGCGCCGAGGAGAACATCTCGTTGGAGCCGACGGTGCTGCTCCCGTCCTCCAGGAAGGCCATCATGTCGCCCAGCCCGTCGCGCGTCCAGTCGCCGATCTGGCGCAGCATCTCGACGTCGGTGCTGCTCGAGTCCCAGATGTACGACACGACCGCGTCGCCCTGCGGCAGGTTGCCCCAGGAGGCGCGCGGGCGGCCCTCGAAGACGTAGAGGCCGTCGGCGGCGTAGTAGGCCCACAGCTCCGCGTCGCCGTCGCCGTCCCAGTCCTCGCCGGGCTGGGTGCACCAGGCGGCGTAGTCGTTGGTGCTGGTGCCCTGGAGGACGGTGGTGGCCTCGGCGGTGATCGGGGTGATCGCGCCTGCGGTGGCGTAGCGGGCGGACTGGCCCCAGAGGATCCAGGCCGCGCCGTTATTGGATGCACCGTTCTGATCGGCGGTGCCGTCGGAGCGCACAAGATCCGCGTAGCCGTCGCCGTCCATGTCCGCGCCGACCGGGGCGTTGCGGTAGAACGCGGTCTCCGCGCCGGTGATGCTGTACTGGGCGTCGGCGGCGGTCAGGCTGAGGTTGGAGGGCGGGGAGCCGTTGCCGTAGACGATGGCGAAGGCGTTGTTGGTCCCGGTGTAGTAGTCCGCGATCAGCTCGTCCTGCCCGTCGCCGTCGAGATCGACGGCGGTGCTGATGCCGCGCCCGAGCTGGCTGGAGGCGGTGCCGGTCATGATGAGCATGGAGTCCGAGAGGTCGCCGTTGGAGGTGACCTCGTCGCCGCTGATCAGGTACACCGTGCCGGTCGCGCTCACCGTGTTGGGGGCGCCGATGGCGAGATCCTTGACGCCGTCGCCGTCGAAGTCGCCCATCACCGTGACGTACTCGCCGATCCGGTCGTTGGCGGCGTCGCCCTGGATGAACCACTCGGCCCGATCCACGTCGCTGTTGCTGGCGAGCAGGTTGCGGCCATCAAAGATGGCGACTGAGCCCGCCGTGTTCTCGGCGTAGGGGGAGCCGATGACGATCTCCGGGTAGTCGTCGCCGTCGAGGTCGCCGATGGCGGTGGCGTAGCCGGTGCGATCCGTGGCGTTGTCAGCCTCGTAGATGTAGGGCGCGTACTGGATGGACGCGCCCTCGTCGTACTCGCCGTCACAGTCGTCGTCCTTGGCGTTGAAGTTCTCCAGCCCGTTGCGGTTCACCTCCGCGTCGTTGTCGTCACAGTCGGAGCCGATGCCGAACTGCTCGGTCTGGTAGCCGTCGCCGTCGAAGTCCCAGTCGTCGTTGCCCCGGCAGTCGGTGTCGCGGTTGTCATAGGGGACGTCGTCGGCGCCGGGGTGATAGTCGGCGTTGACGTCCTGGCAGTCGCCGCCGCCGAACTCCGGATCGGTGTTGTAGGCGTCGGTCTCATAGCCGTCGCCATCCTGATCGTAGTCGTTGGCGCCGTCGCAGTTCTCGTCGATGCCGTTGTACCAGACCTCCTCCGCGCCGGTGTAGACGTCCGGATCGGTGTCATCGCAGTCGTCGCCGCCCGCTTCGACCAGGGTGTGGCCGTCTGCGTCGACGTCGTCGATGGTGTGGGCGGTGAGCGGCACGGTGAACGTCGCCTCGTCCTCATCGTTGCTCTGGATGGTGATGGCGCTGGTGAACTGCTCGTAGGTGATCGCCTGCACGTTGATCGTGAGGCGCATCGTGCCGCCGGAGGCGATGGTGCCGCTGGGCGGGTTGACGGTGAACGGCGCCTCAGTGGTGATGCTGGTCACCGACAGATCAGAGCCGCCCGCGTTGAAGATGGTCACCGAGGCGGGGATGAGCTGCCCGTAGGGGACATCGCCGAAGTCGTAGGAAGCGACGTCGAGCTCGATCTCCGGGGCGGTCGGATCGACTGTGTCGGAGTCATCCTTGCCCGGGGTGCCATCCTGAATGCCGCCATTACAGGCGGAAAGAAACAACGCGAGCAGATTGATGTGAGGCACGAACCCTCCAGGCCGCCCGCATGATACCCTGAGTGTCAGAGAATTTCACGCTGAGGAGCGCATGGCCGACCGGATTTCTGCAGCCCGTGACTACATCGCGAAGAAGCCACAGGATCGTTTCGGGTTGTACACGCTCGCGATGGAGCTCCGCAAGGCGGGAGAGTACCCCGAGTGCTTTGATGTGTTCGACCGCCTGCTGGGCATCTACCCCGACTACGGCCCCGCCTTCTACCATTACGCCCAGGCCCGCCGCGAGTCCGGTGACCCCGAGGGGGCGCGCGGCCTCATCGTGCGCGGCCTCGCCGCCACCGAGCGGAAGGACGACAAGACCTGGCGCGAGCTGCGCGATCTCCTGATCGGCCTCGACCAGCCGGAGGACGAGGACTGAGCAGGGCCGCGCTCTGGAGGTCAGGGCGCCTGCGCCTGAAGCTCCAGCAGCGCCGCCGCCGCCAGCGCGGGGAGCGCGGCGTTGTCGCAGGGCGCGGCGCTGAACGCGGCGCTCAGCCCGTCGTCGAGCGTCAGCTCCCCCGCGCCCTCCACCTCCAGCGTGACCGCTCCGCTGCCGCCGCCGGTCTCCACCTCGGTCGGGAGGTACTGCGTCTCCAGATCGCGCTGATCGATCGCCTCCGCCTCCACGACCCGGTACCAGAGCGCCGTCGCCGGGGACTGCGCCGGATCCGGCCCGACTGACCACGCGCCGCGCCCCGGCAGGCTCACCCGCACCACGATCGTCCCCTCCCGCGTCAGCGCGGTGCGGAGCTGGGCGAGCCACCAGGAGGAGGCGATGGCCTCCTCGTCCTGGCTCGTCCCGGGGCGATCCGTGCCGTCCGGCAGGCAGGGGGTGTCCGAGTTGGACATCAGCAATTGCTGCCGATCCCCGTCCGCGAGCAGCAGCGCCGTCCGCAGCGGCTCCCGCGCGCCGCCGATCTCCACCCACCCCGGCGCGCAGCCCGCGCAGAGCGCCCAGAGCCAGCCCATCAGAAGCTCCCCGGCAGCCGATCCGCCGGGATCAGCCCCGCCGCCCGGCATGCAGCGGCGTGGAGCCGATCCGCGCCCGCCTGATCGGCGGTGTTCCAGCGGCGCAGGTAGATCGCGTCCTCGTCGAAGGGCGGCCAGTCGGCGTAGACCCGCGCCTCCGGCAGCCGCGCTTGCCAGTGCTGCACGAACGCCGTCACCTCCCGCAGATCGTCCTCGCGCGCGTTCCCCGCCTGCACGACGAAGGCCACGTGGGCCACCGGGCGGCGCAGGCCGAGCGCATCGCGGATCTGGAGGAAGCGCTCCAGGTTCCGGTAGACGCGATCCCGGTGGTCGGCGCCCTTGATCCAGCGGTAGGTCTCAGGGCGGTGCGCGTCGATGGAGAAGTGGATGGCGCGGAAGGTGTCGGGCGCCTGGTGCGGGTCGTGGGCGAGGCGGATGAGGCGGCGGGCGCGGGCTTCGGAGAGGATGATAGCGTTTGTATGAAGCTTGAACGTTGAGAACAGCCGGTTGTCCCGGTTGACAGCGAACGCATACTCAGCGAACAGATCGAACTGCGGGTGCAGCGTCGGCTCCCCGAGCCAGTGCGGGCAGAGGTGGATCGCCTCCCCGGCGGCGCGGAGCCCGGCCAGGCCCTGCAGCGCCCGCCGCCACGCCTCGAACGACATGAACCGCATCGGCGCACCGTGCGCCTCCTCCCGCATCGACTGGCTGCACATCCGGCAGCGCAGGTTGCAGTGATCGGTCAGCTCCAGGTTCAGGTTCATAAGGCACCCTTTAGCGCGATGCCCTCCGGCGCGAGGTGGCCCCGGATCACCCGCTCGTGCCGGAGGATGTTCTCTGAGCACTCGCGGCAGCGCGGGCCGGGGCGGTGCGCCCGCATCTGCGCCCGCATGCCTTCCATATAGGGCGACCGCGCCCACAGCCCGGCGATGGAGCCGGTCGCCAGCGACTCTCCCTCTCCCGCCAGCACGCAGCAGGGGGAGATCCGCCCGTCCGCCTGGATCGTCAGGTGGTGCCAGGGCCGGAGACAGGGCGCCCCGGCCAGCCCCGGCGCCTCGCCGTGCGGCGGCGCCCTGCTGCCCCGCGCGAGGCTCCCCGGCTGGAGCAGCCCGTCGAGCGTATGCGCCACCCCGAGCCGCGCCGCCTCCGCCCGCGCCGCCGCCACACGGCGGGGGAGCGCCGCGACGTCCGCCTCTGTCAGCAGCAGCGCCCGCTGCTCCGGGCGGTACGCCACCAGCGCGTCCACCTCCAGCCGCGCCGCCCCGACCGCATAGGCGAGCCGGATCAGCCCGGTCAGCTCGCCCGCGTTGGCGTTCGTCAGCACCGTGTGCAGCACCAGCCGGGGCGCAGGCCGCTCCCCCCGGATCGCCCGGAGCCTGCACGCCGCCCGGATCGCCTTGTGGAAGCTGCCGGGGCGCCCCCGGAGCCGGTCGTGCGTGTCCGGGATCGCGCCGTCGATGGAGATCTGGATCTCCTCCCACCCCGCCGCCGCCAGCCGCGCCAGCGCATCCGGCGTCAGGAGCGTTCCGTTCGTCGTCAGCGTCCCGCGCAGGCCCGCCTCCGCCGCCCGCACCATCAGCGGGAGCGAGGCCGGCGAGATCATCGGCTCCCCGCCGCCCAGCACCATCAGCCGACGCGCCCCGAGCGCGATGGCCTCCTCCAGCAATTCGCGCCACCGGCGGAGCGGGAGCTCCCGCTGCGGCGGGCGGTGCCGCTCCGTGGTGTCACAGAAGGCGCAGTCCAGGTTGCAGCGGAGCGTCGGGTAGATCTCCAGTGTCCACGGGCCGACCGCCGCGCCCTGCTCCAGCGCCATGATCCGCTCCGCTGTGCCGATCTCCTCTGCTGTCTCCTGTACTGTCTCCTGCACTGTGAGACTCCTTCAGCGCCGGAGTACCCGGCCGCCCCTGTTTGCGGTATCATACCCCCATGCGCCTGTGCCCTCTCTCCTCTGTCTCTGCCCTCCTCCCGATCCTCGCCCTGCCGGTACTCCTGCTCGCAGGCTGTAACAAAACGACCGACAAGGAGACCGGCGACACCTCTCCCCCTGAATTCTGCGAGCAGCTCACGGACGCCGGGAAGTACGAGAACGACGTCGGGGGCAGCGCCACCTCCGGCGATCTCACCATGCGCCTCATCACCAACGAGGACGTGGATATCCGCAACCCGCTCTATATCGCCTTCAAGGACTACACCCTGGAGAACATCGAGACCGGCGGTATCCAGCAGACCGGCCAGACCACCGGCGACGGCCTCGCCTACATCCCCGGCCTCGGGCCCGGGACATGGCTCTTCCGCGCCTCCTTCGCGCGCGGCAGCCGCATCTGCACCGCAGAGATCGAGATCCCCATCACCGTCGAGCAGATGAGCATCGGCTGCGCGGTGATGATCTGCCCGTGAGGATCTGCCCTGAGGAACTGCCGGGTTAGTCCCGCACGGTGCTGCTGCTGGCCTGTACCGACCCCCCGCTGGAGATCCACGCCGCGTCCACCCCGGACGGGATCCGCGTCGATCTCAGCCGTCCGGCAGCGGAGATCCGGCTGTTCGACGAGGCGGGGCAGCAGCGGATGCGCCACACGCTCCCGGTGCCGGGCGCTGAGGTCGTCCTGCCGGTGGATCTGCCGCCGGGACGCTGGCGGGTGGCGGCGGAGGGGGCATCGGCCTGGCTGATCGTGGAGCCGCCCCCGGCGCTGCGGGTGCAGGTGCAGCTCAGGACGGGCGGCCCGTGGGAGGACATCCAGGCGGACATGCCGGTGCCGATGCTCGCGGGCAGCCATGCAGAGATCCGGGTCGGCCTGATCCGGGGGATCGACGGGCCGCTGACAGTGTCGCTGACAGGGGCGCTCACGGGGCCGCCCGACCCGACCGGGGAGATCCCGCTCCCGCTCCCCGGGCAGCGGGTGATCCGGTCGCTGACCCTGGGGGAGCAGCCGGTGACGCTGCGCGCCGCCGGGGTGTCCGGCACCCTGCGCCCGGTGGTGCGGACGCTCGCCGCGCTCCAGGCAGAGATCGGGCTGGGGGAGCTGTCGTTCCCGGCGGATCAGGACGGGTGGCCCGACGCTGCCCGGCCCGCCTGGGAGATCCGGCTCCCCTCGCTGTTCTGGGAGCCGATCGCGGAGCGGCTCGGGCAGCGGCGGGGGCGCCAGGATCGGGAGCAGCCGTGGGCGTGGCTCTCGGTGCCGGTGCAGAGCCGGGGGGAGGCGGCGGATCTGGTGCTGTCGGTGGAGATCCCCGATCCCGCCTTCCGCCCGAAGCTGCGGGAGGTCGGCGTGGAGACCGGCGCGGTCTCGGTGCTGCTGCGCGTCCCGGCGCGGTCGGCAGCGGGCGGGGACAGGCCGGTGGTGGCCGCGCTGCCGATCTTCGTCGACCGCGCCGCCGTCGCCGAGGGCAGCTACCCGGTCCACCTCACCGTCCGGGCGGTCGGAGAGGACACGCCAATCCTGGAGGAGACCCGGATGCTGCGGGTGGGGCGCGGGGACGCGGTCGCGGGCGGCGGGCTGCTGCTGGCCGCTGCGTCGGCGCTCGCGGGCGCTGCATGGCTGTGGCGCCGGCTGCCCCGGCTGCTGGCGGAGCGCAGCACGCGCGAATTGATGAGCATCGCCCTGTTCAGCAGCGCGCTGTTCGTGATCGGCGGCGCGACCGACCTGCTCACCGTCTCGGTCTCCGCGCTGCTGGGGCCGTTCTCGACGCTGCTGACCGGGCTGGTCGGGGACGTGGGGCGCATCGTGCTGCTCGGATCGCTGCTGGGGCTGATCCCGAGGCCGGGGGTGCTGGCGCTGTGTACGCTGTGCGGGTGGCTGCTGCGGGGGCTGGCGATGGGCGGGTTCTCGGTGGTGGACGCCTTCTACCTGGGGATCGCCGTCAGCTCCGGTGAGGGGTTCGCCTGGATCGCCGGGATCAGCCGCCTGCCGGGGTGGGTCGAGGAGGGCCGGGGGCGGCGCTGGCTGCGGCTGTCGGTGGCCTTCGGGGGGAGCGCGCTGCTGACCTCGCTGACCGGGATGTGGCTGCACATGGCGCTGTACCGGCTGTTCTTCGCGGGCTGGTACATCTTCCTGCAGAGCGTCGTCGTCGGACTGGGCTACGCCGTGCTGGCCGCATGGATCGCCTCCCGGCTGGTGCGGAGCCTGCGGGGGGTGTCGCCTTGAGCGTGCTGGCGCTCTCCGGGGCCGGGTACCGGTACGCCTCGGGGCAGCAGGTCGGGCCGGTGGATCTGTCGGTGCGGGCGGGGGAGCGCGTGCTGCTGACCGGGCCGACCGGCTCGGGGAAGTCCACGATCCTGCGGCTGATGGCGGGGCTGCTCCAGCGGCAGGGGCAGGGGCAGGCGCGCGGCGCGGTGCGGGTGTGCGGGCAGGACCCGGCGCGGCTGGCCCCGGCGGCGCGGCCCTCGCTGGTGGGGTTCGTCGGGCAGGAGCCGGACGAGGCGGTGATCAGCGGGACGGTCGCGGGGGAGGTCGCGTTCGCGCTGGAGAGCCGGGGCGATCCGGTCGCGCAGATCGGGCGGCGGGTGGCGGAGGTGCTGGCGCAGGTCGGGCTGTCCGGCAGGGAGGCAGCCGATCCGCGCCGCCTGTCGGGCGGGCAGCGGCAGCGGCTCATGGTGGCGGCGGCGCTCGCCGGGGGGGCGCGGGTGCTGCTGCTGGACGAGCCGCTGGCCTGGCTCGATCCGGGCGGCGCGGAGGAGATCCTCGCGGTGCTGGCGGGGCTGGGGGTGGCGGTGGTGGTGGTGGAGCACCGGCTGGAGCAGGCGTGGGGCTGGGCGGATCGGGTGGTGCTGATGGAGCAGGGGCGGGTGACGCACGATCCGGTGCCGGGGGTGCGCGCGCTGTGGGGGGCCGGGCTCTGCGGCCCGGCAGAGGCGGAGATCGCGGCGCGGGTCGGGCGGGGGCCGTGGCGGCGGCGGG
>JBEIQZ010000418.1:0-5606 GCA_040376255.1 Alphaproteobacteria bacterium | reverse complement strand
GCTCCCCGATACGCCCCGGCTGGCCCGGTGGATGTGGGGGACGTAAACCCCAAAAGAGCCCCCGACATCACAGATACTACCGTCCCCCACATTCACCCCCGGCACGGGCCAGCCGTCGCGCCATCTTTGGCGCGGGGGGAGGCACCAGCGAAGCGCAGTGCCGATGCGGGGGGTAACCCCCGCAAAAAAAACAGCGGGGGGGTAATCCGAAAAGACGACTGTGGCCGGTGAGAGAACCAAAAACTGTCCGGGGGATATATCAGGGTGTGGCCAGATCGGGGGGGTGGAGATAGTCCAGAGCGACCACGGGAGTTTGAGATGGCTGATTTTGCTGCGTACCTGGAGCTGTCGGAGGAGGGCGGGGGGTCGCATAAGTTTTACGAGGTGGAGATCCAGGGGGTGACGCTGACGATCCGGTACGGGCGGATCGGGGACGCGGGTCAGTCGCAGGTGAAGGCGTTTCCGGCTTTTGATAAAGCGAAGACGGAGGCGGAGAAGAAGATCCGTGAGAAGCGGAGCAAGGGATATGCGGACGCGGTGAAGGGGGAACGGAAGAAGCGGGCGGTGACGCGGCGGTCGGTGGAGTCGCGCCCGGCGCCGGTGTCATCGAAGCGGGCGCCGATCCTGTGGCACTACAGCAGCGGGAGCTCGGCGTTCGGGGTGTTTGTGGATGCGTCGCTGTGCTGGGTGGGGAACCAGGACGGGAAGGTGATCGCGATCGATCATGCGGGGACGGTTCAGGCGAGCTTCAAGCTGCCGGACGGCGTGAAGTGTCTGGTGGCGGACACGGACTGGCTGTACGCGGGCTGCGACGACGGGAACGTGTACGATCTGACGAGCAAGGTGCCGCGCGTGGCGTACCGGATCGCTGAGGACGTGGACATCCTGTGGATCGACATCCGGGACGGCGTGCTGGGGGTGGCGGACACGGGGGGGAAGGTCCACACGTTCAACCACGAGGACGAGAGCTGCTGGACGAAGCCGAGCAAGGGGAGCTACGGCTGGATGGTGCGTTGCGACGAGATCGGGGTGTACCACGGGGCGGGCAATTATGTGACGATGTTCGACTGGGAGGACGGGAAGATCATCTGGGAGCAGCGGACGGGCGGGAGCGTGCTGTTCGGCTGGCAGGAGGAGTCGTCGGTGTACGCGGCGTGCAGCGACAACCTGATCTACAAGTTCTCGAAGCGGGGCGTGCAGCAGACGACGTACCGGTGCGACGCGGGGGTGTTCTCCTGCGCGACGGCGCCGGACGGGCGGTATGTGTTCGCGGGGGACAACAGCTCGTTCCTTTACTGTTTTGACGCTGCGGGCAAGCGGCTTTGGAAGCTGGCGACGAAGTTCGGGTCGGCGCTGTCGATGCAGTACTTCCAGGAGCGGCTGTACATCGTCTGCACGTCGGGCGAGTTCTGCTGCATCGACGCGAGCGAGGCGGCGATCCTGGCGGCGGAGGCCGGGACGGTGCCGGAGGCGCGGAAGATCGAGGCGGCGCGGATGGCGGAGGTCGCGCCCTCGGCGGCGGTGGTGACGACGACGCTGGCGGCGTCGGGGGGGAGCGGCGTGGTGGTGGAGTGCGTGAACGAGGGCGGGAAGGTGCGCGTCCGGGTGGTGTCGGAGGGCTACAACAAGGACTGGCACGTGCAGTTCCCGAAGGACATCCGCGAGGCGGGGGCGCGGTACCTGGTCAGCGAGATCCGGCCCTCCTCGTCGGGCGGGTTCTACCGGGCCTACGGCGAGATCAGGAAGCTGGTGGCGTGATGAAGATCCTCGATCAATGTATCCTTGTATGGCGTGACGGCAGCACTGAGCGGGTTCACGAGGTGGATCTTGTCGAGGTGAGCCGGGGTCAGTGCGTGGTGAACTTCCGGTACGGGAAGCGGGGGAGCGTGCTGAAGGACGGCTCCCGCACGGTGCTGCCGATCCCGATGGAGGAGGCGCGCCGGACGTATGAGTGGGAGATCAAGAGCAAGCAGGAGAAGGGGTATGTGCTCTCCGGCGGGCTGTCGGGGGGCGGGGCGGCGCCGAGGCCGGGGCAGGCTCCGGCGGGGCAGGCGGTGAATACGGGGGCGGGGAATGCGGGGGCGGGGAATACGGGGGCGGCGATCCCGCGACCGGTGCTGCGGGTGGCGCCGGCGCTGACGGTGCCGGAGGTGCGGCGGCAGGCGATCCTGGCGCGACTAGCGGAGGGGGACAACCCGACGATGCCGGCGCAGGTGGTGGCGGGGCGGCGGATGCAGGGGACGGCGCGGTTCGTGCAGCGCCACCGCATCCGGAAGCCGCGCCCGCTGAACCGGGTGATCCTGCGGGCTGGCGAATTGCGGCTGCGGGAGGCGGAGCCGCTGCTGCTGGGGCTGCTGGCGGGGGCGGACGCCGTCCGGACGTGGTGTATCGCGCGGGCGCTCGGGCGGCTGGGCGGGGACGCCTCGGTGGAGGCGCTGATCCGGCTCGGGGGCCACGCGCAGGAGTGGGTGCGGCGGCAGGGGATAGAGGCGCTGCGGCTGCTCTCGGACGAGGCGTCGCGGGCGGGGCTGGCTGAGGATCGGACGGGGCGGCTCCCGGCTGAGGTCCAGGGGGTGCTGCGGGCCGGGAAGCTCGCGGAGGCGGAGGCGGCGCTGGATCGGTGGCTGGCGCAGCCGAGGCCGGAGCGGGTGGCCTGCCTGTACGAGCTGTACCTGATCGACAGCCCGGCGGCGCGGGCGCTGCTCCAGGGGCAGATCCGGAAGATGCCGCTGCGTCCGCCGTGGTTCAAGGTGTTCCGCCAGATCTTGAAGGCGGCGGAGTACCGGCTGGACGGCGAGGTGTTCGGGCTGTGCGCGTGGCGGCTGGAGACGACGCAGGCGATGTTCTGCATCGGGCGGGAGCGGCGGCGCGGGAACGCGATGGATCGGACGCGTCCGATCCCGGTGATCGTGGAGGGGAAGAAGCGGACGTTCGTCCGGGCGCAGCTCGGGCAGGTGAACGCGGAGCTTGCCTACAGCGACCGGACGCGCTGGTACCTGCGGCAGCGGACATGGCGGGTGCTGCGGCGGCTCGGGAAGGCGGAGAGCGCGGATTTTGTAAAGATGGCGGTGGGGGCGCTGCTGCCGTTCCGGGACGGGGACGCGGTGGCGGCGAAGGAGACGCAGTCGGCGGATCCGCAGAACTGGCGGCGGCGGATCTCGCACCGCTGGGGGGTGTGGGCGCCGTACTTCGCGCTGAACCACCTGCTGTTTTTGAACAGCCCGCGCTACTTCCGCCCGAAGCGGCGGCGGAGCTTCCAATTGCGGGAGGGCTACCAGGACAGCCGCCCGGTTCATACGCGGGAGGAGGCGTTCGTATCGCTGTGGGACGGGCAGCCTGCGGGGTTCCTGCACCTGCTGATGGAGGCGCAGGCGGGGGTGGTGCATGATTTTGCGGCGCGGGGGCTGAACGCGCACCCGTCGCTGATCGACGGGCTGGATCGGGACGTCGCGGTGGCGCTGCTGGCGCGGCCGTATGACGCGACGGCGGCCATCGGGCTGCGGGTGGCTCGGCGGCTGTACCGGGCGGAGGCGCCGGACGTGGAGCTGGTGCTGGCGGCGGCGGAGGCGGCGCACGGCCCGGCGCGGTCGCAGGCGTGGATCTGGGTGCGGGAGCGGGCGGCGGTGTATCTGGCGGAGGCGCGGCTGCTGGCGCGGCTTGCAGGCTGCGCGCATGCGGACACGCGGACGTTCGCGCGGGAGCTGATCGCGGGGGCGGTCGCCCCTGGCGGGGCGCTGACGGATCTGACGGCGCGGGCGCTGCTGGCGCGGCTGGTGGGCGAGCTGCGGCGGGCGGAGCCGGCGGTGGCGGCGGACATCTGCCTGCTGCTCGGCGGGGCGCTGCGCGGGTGGCTGCGCGAGGTCGGGGCGCCGGTGTGGCTGGAGCTGCTGGGGTCGAAGCACCAGCGGGTGCAGGAGTTCGCGGCGGCGCAGGTGCTGGGGATGGAGGACGTGCCTGAGGAGGTGCTGGGGCGGCTGCTGGCCTCGGAGCATGCGACGGTGCGATCCATCGGGCGGCAGGTGCTGGGGCGGATCCCGGCGGCGGTCCTGGCGGCGCGTCCCGGCCTGCTGCTGGCGATGGCGGTGGCGGTGGCGCCGGATCTGCGCGAGGGGGCGCGCCCGATGATCGCGGCGATGGTGCGCGGCTACCCGGCTGAGGCGGGGGTGCTGGCGTCGATGCTGGCGGAGGTGCTGCTGCGGGAGCAGGCGGAGGCTGTGGCGCCGGAGGTGATCCGGGACGTGCTGGCGCTGTTCCGCGAGGTGCTGGGGCCGGTGCTGGGGCTGATCCCGTTGGAGCGGATGTGGTCGCTGATCCGGTCTAAGCGGGCGGCGGCGCAGGAGGCGGGCGGGCTGGCGCTGGCGGCGAACACGTCGATAGAGCGGCTGGACTTCCCGGCGATCACCTCGCTGGCGGGGCATGAGGTGCTGGCGGTGCGGCAGGCGAGCTGGGCCGTGCTGGAGCGCAACCGGGCGTTCGTTGAGAAGAACCTCGGGGAGGCGATCCGGGTGCTGGACGCGAAGTGGGAGGACTCGCGGGCGTTCGCGTTCCGGTACTTCCGCGAGCAGATCCCGCTCACTGCCTACACGCCGGAGGTGCTGGTGGCGATGGCGGACTCGGTGCGCGAGGACGTCCAGGCGTTCGCCCAGCAGATGCTGCTGGCGGCGTTCCGGGAGGAGGACGGCGCGACCTACCTGCTGCGGCTGGCGGAGCACCCGTCTGCGCGCATGCAGGGGATGGCGGTCGGCTACCTGGAGGGCTACGCGGCGGGCCAGCCGGAGCGGCTGCGGGCGCTGACCCCGCTGTTCCGCAGCGTGCTGTGCCGGGTGAACCGGGGTCGGGTGGCGAAGGCGCGGCTGTTCGCCTTCCTGCGGCGCGAGGCGGCAGCGGGCGGCGAGGCGGAGCAGATCGTGGCGGAGATCCTGGGGCCGCAGTCGCTGACGATGGCCATCGGGGACAAGGCGGCGGGCATCGGCATCCTGCTGGAGATCCGGCGGCGCAGCCCGCAGGTGGACAACCCCTTGACGATAGCAGAGATCCCGCTCCGGCCGCCTCGCGGCGCAGCGGCGACCGGGAGCGTGTGATGCAGTTCAACTATGCCTACCAGGGATCGAGCCGCGTCCAGAGCGCGGCGGCGCGCACGTCGATCTCCTTCTCGCCCGACACCTCGCGCGACCCGGCCTGGTTCAAGGGGGTGCTGCGCAAGGGCGTGGCGTTCCGCGAGGCGATCAGCGCGCTGAACCAGGTGGTGGTGTCCGATCTTCGCTACAAGCCGAAGGATCGCACCGAGTACAAGCGGTGGCTGGCGGAGCGGGGCGACCTGATCGACTGGGCGGCGGTGCGCGGGCAGCGGGCGGCGGTGACCGATCGCATCCGTCGGCTCAACGAGGAGCTGTCCGGGATCGATCGGCGGTCGTCTTCGCGCTGGCAGCCCTACTATCAGGCGCAGCAGCGGTACTTCGACTACCTGTACCAGAAGGATCGGGACATCTGGTATGTGCTCGATCCGGTGATCACGATCCACCCGGACGAATTGTTCTTCGAGTGCTTCTCGGAGGACGAGTCGACCTACGGGCGGCTGGGCGCGGGCTACGAGGTGTTCAAGGACG
>JBEIQZ010000230.1:0-8807 GCA_040376255.1 Alphaproteobacteria bacterium | reverse complement strand
GCGGTGGAGGCGGAGCGCGCAGCGGTGGAGGCGGAGCGCGCAGCGGTGGAGGCGGAGCGCGCAGCGGTGGAGGCGGAGCGCGCAGCGGTGGAGGCGGAGCGCGCAGCGGTGGAGGCGGAGCGTGCGGAGGCGGAGCGTGCGGAGGCGGCGCGGGTAGAGGCGGAGCACGCAGAAGCGGGGCGCGCAGAAGCGGAGCGTGAAGCGGCGGAGCGTGACGCGGAAGCGCGCGCAGCGGAGGCGCTCCGGGAGGCCGACGCGGCAGCGCGCCGGGCAGAGGATGCGCGGCAGGCGGAGGAGGCCCGCAAGGCTGAGGAGCGGCGCCGCCTGGAGGAGTGGTGGGCCGAGGAGCGGCGCCGGGCGGAGGAGACCCGCAAGGCGGAGGAGGATCGCCGCCGTCAGGAGGACATGCGGCGGCTGGAGACGCTCCGTGCGGAGAACGCGCGGCGCCAGGAGGATCGGCGGCGCACTGAGGAGGATCGGCGGCGCGCGGAGGATCAGCGCCGGGCGGAGGAGGAGGATCGGCGCCAGGGGGAGGTGCGGCGTCAGGAGGAGGGTCGGCGGGCCGCAGAGCGCCAGCGCATGGAGGATGCGCGGCAGGCAGAGGACGCGGCGGCGGCGCGGCGGCAGGAGCAGTACGCGCTGTCTCCGATGATCGGGGACTTTGACTACCAGACGCTGGAGTCGGAGGCGATCATCTCGGAGAGCGCGGCGTTCGACGGGACGCAGGAGGGCCAGCGGGACGGGACGCAGGACGCGGCGACTGAGGAGCGGCGGGAGCCGCTGGCGGCTCCGGCGCAGGCGCCGGTCGACGCGGTCGCGCTGCTGGAGGTGCTGGCGCAGCGGAGCCTGCCGCTGCCGAGGTTCCGGCTGTACCTCGCGGCGGCGCGGCTGGCGCGGGGCGGGGCGGACGGGGTGCAGCAGGCGCTCCGGCTGCTGGATCTGGCCGGATCGCCTCCGCCAGAGGAGGCGATGCCGTTCTGGCGCGAGCGGGCCGGGCTGCTGGCGGCCTCAGGGCAGGCGGCGGCGGCGCGGACGGCCTGGGAGCAGGCGGCGCTGATCGGGCAGGGGATGGAGTCGGTGGACGCCTGGGTGATGGCGGCGGGCGGCGGCGAGGGGCGGCTGGTGGCGCCGCTGAAGGAGGCGCTGGCCTCCAGAGAGCTGGAGCCGGGGCAGCAGACCCCGCTGATGGGCGTGCTGCTCGATCTGGGGCGGAAGCTGAAGGACGTGCCGCTGCAGGTGGAGATGCTGGATCTGCTGAGCCAGCGGTATGGCGGCGCGGTGGGGGCGCTCTATCAGGTGCAGCGTGCGGAATTGCTCGC
The DNA here is from genome assembly GCA_040376255.1 of Alphaproteobacteria bacterium. Classification (GTDB taxonomy): domain Bacteria; phylum Myxococcota_A; class UBA796; order UBA796; family SXON01; genus JBEIQZ01. The sequence continues at coordinate 7,488 of JBEIQZ010000230.1, read as the reverse complement.
GCGGCAGGGTCAGGACGCGGAGGCGCTCGCGGCGTGGCAGGCGGCGCGGGCGATGGACATGTCGAGCACCACGATCTTCTTCGCGCTGGAGCGGGCGTGGAAGCGCGCGTCGGACTGGCTCCCGCTGGGGGGGCTCTACGAGAGCGAGGGCGCGACGCAGGCGGCGCGGCCGGGCGGGCAGGGCAGGGCGGAGGCGGGGTTCTGGTACGCGCGGGCCGCGCGGGTCTACCGGCTGCAGCTCTTTGATGTGGCCTCGGCGGTGCGCTGCTACCGGGCGGCGCTGGAGCAGGAGCCGGGCAGCACGCTGCGGCAGGAGTTCGGCGTGTTCCTCGCGGAGGCGGAGCTGTGGGAGGAGCTGATCGGCTCCCTCCAGGCGGAATTGGCGCTCACGGCGCCTGCCGACGCGCAGACGCCTGCCGACGCGCCGGCGGAGGGCGCCAGCAACCGCAGCTTCCTGTGGTACCGGATCGGGCGGATCGCTGAGGAGAAGCGCAAGGACGTGGAGACCGCGCTCTCTGCCTACCGGCAGGCGGCGCTCGATCCGGCGGCGGCTCCGGCGGCGGAGGCGGTGCTGCGGCTGCTCCAGACGGCGGGGCGCTGGGAGGAGCTGCTGGTGTTCCTGGAGGAGCGGCTGGCGCGGCTGGACGATCCGGGGCTGATGGTGACGATCCTGTACCGGATGGGCGAGATCTGCGAGGGGCCGCTCCAGGATCAGGGCGGGGCGCGCAAACACTTTGAGCGGGTGCTGGACGTGGCCCCCGGCTACCTCCCGGCGCTGGAGGGGCTGGAGCGGGTGTACTCGCGCCAGCAGGCGTGGCCTGAGCTCGCGGCGATCTATGAGCAGCGCGCGCTGCTGACGGACGATCCCTACGGCGTCGCCGTCCACCGGCAGCGGGCCGGGTCGGTCTACGAGATCCGCACCGGGGATCTGATCCGGGCGCGGGAGCAGTACCGGCTGGCGCTGGAGTCGGTGCCTGACTTCCTGCCCAGCCTCGACGCCTACACGCGCTGCCTGGAGGTCGACAGCGACTGGTCGGGCATCGCGCGGGTGCTGCAGGCGGCGGCGGAGGCCAGCCGGGACGCGAACGAGACGGTGAGCCTCCAGTACCGCGCGGCGCGGGTGCTGGCGGACAAGACGGACGAGACCCAGGCGGCCATCGGCTGCCTCCGGCGCTGCCTCGCGCTGTCGCCCGCCTTCCTCCCGGCGATCCTGCTGCTGAAGGAGCTGGTCACCCGGCAGGGCGAGTGGGGCGAGTACGCGCGGCTGGAGCGCGCGCAGGCCGACATGGGCGAGGACATCGCGCGCCGCCACTGGCGCCTGCTCGCGGCGGCGGAGGCCAGCGGGCACATCCCCGACACCGATCCCGGCACGCTCGCGGGCGAGGTGCTGACCGAGGATCCCAACCACCCGGCGGCGATCGCGCTGGCGGAGCGGGTGGCGCTCGCGGGCGGGAGCGGGAAGGAGCTCGTCGCGCTTTATTTGCGGCTGGCGTCAGAGTCCACCGACGAGGCGGAGCGCACGCAGCGCTGCGTGCGGATCGCGGAGCTCGCGGCGGATCAGGGCGACGGGGAGACGGTGCTGCGCGGGCTGTCCGAGGTGCTGGCGGCGGTGGAGGTGCAGCGTCCGCTGCGCGCCATGTCGCGGCTCGCTGAGGGCGCGGGCTACCCTGAGGAGGCGCTCCGGGCGCTCGCAGAGGCGGGCGGGCCGGAGGGCGGCCAGGAGGACAGCCGGGAGGGCAGCCGGGAGAGCCGGCAGCAGAACGGGCTGGACGTGGCCCGGATCTGGCGCGATCTGCTCGCCGATCCGGCGGCGGCGGCGCGGGAGCTGCGGGGCATGATCCTGCAGGAGGCCGGAGAGGTGGCCGCAGCAGAGGCCGGGGCGGCGGTGTCCGCGATCCCGGAGCGCGCCTGCGTGGCGGCGGTGTGGCTGCTCTCTGTGGAGCGCGATCCGATGGAATTGGGCCGGGCGCATCGGCTCCTCGCGGCCCGCAGCGCCGGCGGACTCCGGGAGCAGCATGCGCTCCTCGCGGCGCGGCTGCTGCTCTCTGCGGGCGCCCAGCAGCGGGAGGGCCAGCGGGACGGTCAACGGGACGGTCAACGCCTGCGGGAGGAGGGGCTGGCCTGCCTCCGCACAGCCTTCGCGGTCGCGCCCCGGCGCGGCTACGCCTTCGAGGGGCTGCGGGCGGCGCTCGCTGAGGCGCAGGACGTCGAGGGCATCGCGGCGCTCTACGCGCAGATCCCGGCGGCGGATCAGTGGGATCTGGCGGACGCCTTCCTGGTGGCAGGCGACACGCAGCGGGCGGTGGAGACCTGGCGGGCGCAGATCGCGGCGGGCGCCGAGCCGATGCCGATCCACATCAAGCTGGAGCGGGCGCTGGAGGGGCTGGGCGACTGGCAGGGCGTGATGGCGCTGCTCCAGGAGCGGCTGGAGCTCCTGCCTCCGGATCTGCGCGGGCCGACCACGGCGCGCTGCCGCTGGATCCTTTCAGAGAAGCTGGCAGAGAGCGACGCGGCGTGGGAGCTGTACCGGGGGCTGCACGCGGCCTCGCCGGAGGATCGGGAGGTGCTGGAGAGCCTCGCCCGCATCGCGCTGGCGCGGGGGGAGCACGGGCTGGCCCAGAATTACCTGTCGCAGCTCGCGCAACAGAGCGTCGGGGCTGAGGCGGCGCGGTACCACCGGCGCATCGCCGCCTCGCTGGAGGCGACCGACGCCGAGGCGGCGCGGGCGGCCTGGGAGCGGGCGCTCGACAGCGACCCGGAGGATCAGGAGGCGCTGGACGGGCTGCACCGGCTCGCGACGGCGGCGGGGGACTGGCAGGCGGTGGTGGGGGTGCTGGGGCGGCAGGCCGCGCTGGCGACGGGCGCGGCGGCGGTCGCGCATTGCGCGCAGATCGCGCGGATCCAGGAGCAGCACCTGAAGTCCGACGCCGTGGCGGCGGACGCCTGGCGGAAGGTGCTGGAGCTCGAACCCGGCCACCGGGAGGCGGTCGGTCGGATGCTGGCGCTCTCCGAGGCGGCGGGCGACTGGCAGGGGGTGCTGGAGTACGGGCAGCGGACGCTCCCGACGCTGGAGGACGACGCGCATGCGCGCATGCTGCGGAAGCTGGCGCGCATCCACGCCGATCACCTCCACCAGGAGGGCGAGGCGATCCGGTTGCTGGAATTGGCCTCAGGCGGCGCGGCCCCCGACCCGGAGGCGGGCCGGATGCTGGAGGAGCTGTACACGGCGCGCGGCGACTGGGAGCGGCTCGGCGATGTGCTGCTCCGGCGGGCGGCGACGCTGGACACCTCGGCGGCGGATCAGCAGGAGGAGCGCCTGGAATTGCTGGCGCGGGCGGCGCGCATCCGGGTGGACGCGATGCAGGATCGGGCCGGGGCGCTGGAGCTGTACGAGCGGGTGCTGGCGGCGGCCCCGGCGCATGTGGAGGCGCTGCGCTTCTGCGCGACGTGGGCCTGCGACAAGCGCGATCACGCGCTGGCCGCCGAGCTGATGCAGCGGCTGGAGCCGGTGGAGCGGGCGCGCGACATGGACGACTTCGACGCGCAGATCGACGTGTCGATGTTCTACTTCCGGTTCGCCGAGACCCTGCGGAACCTCAGCCAGACCGAGGGCGCGAAGCTGCGCTATGAGCGGGCGCTGGAGCTGAACCCGACGCACCTGCCCTCGCTGGAGGCGGTCGGGCCGCTCTACATGGCGGACTCGGAGTGGGCGAAGGCGGAGCGGGTGTGGCGGCAGATCCTGCAGCTCACCGGCGGCCACGGCAACAGCGCCGAATTGGCGCGGGTCTACACCAACCTCGGGACGGTGGAGATGCGGCTGGGGCAGGTCGAGAAGGCGCGGCGGCGCTTCGCCAAGGCGCTGGAGCTGAAGCAGTACGACATCGCCGCGCTCCAGGGGCTCGCTGAGGTGCTGTACGCGGTGAGCGACTGGAACAACCTGCTCAACGTGTACAACAACATCATCTTCCACACGCACGAGCTTGTCGAGGCGATGGAGGCCTACATCGACAAGGGCTACGTCCTCGACGGGCGCCTGCACCTCACCGATAACGCCGCCCAGCACTTCGAGAAGGCGCTCCAGTTCGATCCCCGGCACCCGGTGGCCCTGCTGCGGCTGGCCGAATTGGCGCTGCGCCGCCGGGACTGGTCGGAGGCGCTGCGCCTCACCGACCGGGCCGAGCCGCGCAACCTGCGCCTCCAGATCCGGGCCGGGCTGCTGCTGGTGCAGGCGGTGGCGCTCCAGGGGATGGGCGACGGGCGGGCGGCGGCGCGCTTCAGCGAGGCGAAGGCCGCCGACGCCGCCCTGATCGGCGTGCTGGGGCCGGTGCCGATCGAGGAGCATGAGCGCGTCCACGAGATCCTCCGCGCCCGCCTCCAGGCGACCCGGCTGGTCGCCCGGTGAGCGCAGCGCCCGATCCCGCCGATCCCGATCTCTCTGGCGGCGGGATCGGCCGCTGGCTGTTCCAGAACCGGGGATGGCTGCCCGTCCCGCTGCTGGCGGCGATGCTGTCGGTGCCGGTGCCGTCTGCGCTGAGCCTCCCTCCGGTCGGCGGCCTCCCCGCCGGAACCCTCCTCGGCGCCGCGCTCGTCCTCGCCGGAGAGTCCGTCCGCCTGTGGGCCGTCGGCCACATCGGGCGACGCAGCCGCACGCGCGGCGGAGACGTCGGCGGCCTCATGGACAGCGGCCCCTACGCCCGCGTCCGCAACCCGCTCTACATCGGCAACATTCTCCTCTTCGCCGGGTTCGGCGCGATCCGCTGGCCCTGGATCTTTGTCGTTGTGCCGATGTTCTGCTTCCATTACCACAACATCGTCGCCTGGGAGGAGCGGAACCTCAGCGCGCAGCTGGGGCAGCCCTACCGCGACTACCTGCGCCGGGTGCCGAGGTGGTTCCCGCGCAGGCAGGAGGGCGCGGCGGCAGGACGGGACGGCGCAGCAACAGACACGGGCTGGTCAGGCCGCGAGGCGTTGCGGAGCGAGCGCGGGACGTTCGCGATGCTGGCGCTGATCCTGGCGGCGCTGTGGCTGGCCGGGCGGGCTTAGAACGCCCCGCCGTCCTGCTTCCCCGGGAACCACCAGCTCGGCAGGATGAACCGGAACAGCTGCGCGATCCCCTTCGCCTCCTCCGTGCGCTGGATCGTCTCCTGCCGCACCTCTGAGAGCCCATCGGCGAACATCTGGTCGTAGGCCCGGCGCGCCGACTCCTGGCGGGTCTCCTCAGAGCCGGCCTCGCGGCGGATCTGGCCCAGCTCCCCGGCGTCGAGCCAGATCCCGGCGCAGCCGGGGCACTCGTCGATGTGGACGCGGACGGCGGGGTGGAAGAAGCGGCGCAGCAGCGGCCAGGCCTTCTGGCAGCGCGGGCAGGCGATCCGGTCATGGAGGCGCTGCGCCGCCGGATCGTGGGCGATGTCCAGCAGCTCTGCGCCGGTCGATTCGTGCGCCTCGTCGAGCTTCTTCAGCTCGAACCGGTCGAACCAGATCCCGCCGCAGCCGTTCAGGCAGATGTCGAGCTGCACCCCGTTCACCGCCCGCTCTGTCATCTGCCGCTCGCATGACGGACACTTCATCGCCGCTCCTCCTGCTGGATGCACTGAATCCGCTATAACCTCTCCGGAGCGTTCAACCGCTTACAGCCACCCGGCGGCAGAGGCGCTATCTTCCACACCATGCGCGTATTGCTGGTACAGGCGTTCACTGCCCTCGACATGGAGCTGGTCTACCCGCTGGGGCTGGCGTGGCTGGCTGCCCATCTGGATGAGCATGTCGTGGAGATCTTCGACGTGAACCTCCACCGGGACGATCCCTACGCGGCCCTGGAGCGGAAGGTGCGGGGGTTCTCGCCGGACGTTGTCGGGATCTCGCTGCGGAACATGAAGGTGGGGATGCCCCACCTCCACACGGACGACTTCGAGCCGCAGCAGAAGGCGGTGGAGCTGATCAAGCGGGTTCAGCCCGGCGTGAAGATCGTCGCAGGGGGGACGGCGTTCTCGCTGTACTCAGAGACGTTCATGCGCCGGATGCCGGAGATCGACGTCGGGGTGTGGGGCGAGGCCGAATTGCGGTTCCCGCAATTGCTGGCGGATCTGGCGCGCCCTGAGCGGGTGAAGGGCGTCTATTACCGCGAGGGGGGGCGGGCGGACGGCGCGGTGCGCTACACCGGGGCGCCGGGCGGGGTGGACTGGAAGCTGAACCGGCACCCGCGCCGCGATCTGGTGCCGCACGAGCCCTATCTCCGCTCCAGCTATGTGAGCGTCGGGGTGCAGGCGAAGCGCGGCTGCTCGCTGCACTGCATCCACTGCTCGGACACCTTCCTGCTCGGCCACCGGGTGCGGGTGCGCGACCCGAAGGACGTGGTGGACGAGGTGGAGGTGTTGTACAAGGAGTACGGCGTCCGTCAGCTGTTCTTCTGCGATCAGATCTTCAATATACCTGTCGGTCATGCCATCGCCATCTGTGACGAGATCGTACGCCGCAAGCTGGAGATCCGGTGGTCGGCCTGGTTCAACGAGCACCGCAACACGCTGCCTGACGAGCTGATGATCGCGCTGAAGCGGGCGGGCTGCGGGCTGCTGTCGTTCAGCCCCGATCACGTGGACGACCGGATGCTGAAGAACCTCGACAAGAATTTCCGCTATGAGGACATGCTGTACACTGTGCAGATCGCGAAGAAGCACGGGATGGACGTAGAGTACAGCTTCTTCCTTAACTCTCCCGGCGAGGACAGCCGGTCGCTCTGGGCCATCGTGCAATTTCTTGTCCACGCCCGGATGGAATTGGGGCCGCGCCTGCGGCTGTTCACGCTGCTGATGATGCAGCCGATCCGGATCTACCCGCACACACGCCTCGCGGAATTGGCGCGGGAGACCGGCCTCATCGACCGGGAGCATGAGCTGGTGGAGGGGCAGTTCTGGAACCCCGGCATGCTGCAGTACGCGGTGGCGGGCATCCAGGCCGGGGCGCACGGGCTCTACAGCGCGCGGGAACAGTGGCGGCAATTCCGGGGGCAGACGTTCGGTTCGGTGAACCGTGTGTAAGATAGGCTGAGGGGCGCCGTTCGCGGCCCGACAACACGGGAGTTCACGATGCCAGGTTCAGGGCCAGGTTCAGGGACACAGGGGCTGACGGGGGAGCATCTGCGGCGCGTGACGGCGCTGCTGCTGCTCGGAGGGTCGCTCTCGCTGCCCTTCCTTCAGGGCTACGGCGGCTGGGAGGGGGCGTCAGGGGCGGGCGCGGTGTCTGCGCCGGGGGTGCCGGTGCCGGGCCTGATCGTCGTCGACTACGTCGACGGGACGACGGAGCAGGCGGCAGAGGGGATCGAGGCGGGGCTGGGGATCGATCTGGACTGGAGCAGCCCGGTGTCAGCGGACGAGGCGCTGCGGACGGGCGCGGCGGATCTGTCGGTGCAGGCGGCGCTTCTGGAGCGGCTGCGGCAGGATCCGAGGGTAGAGGCGGCGGAGCCGGTGATGGAGGTCCGCGCGGACGGGCTGC
>JBEIQZ010000310.1:0-7379 GCA_040376255.1 Alphaproteobacteria bacterium | reverse complement strand
TCCCGGTCAGCGCGAACGGATCGATGGAGTCCCCGCCCAGCCACTCCAGCAGCCACTCCTCGTGGGTCCCCCTCACCCCCACCGCGCCCCGCCCGATCAGCCGCGCGATCACCCCCGCCGTGTCCGGCCCCCGATCCCCGACGTCCCCCGCCACCAGCACCGGCCGCCCAGCCGGGATCTTTGTCAACAGCCGATCCAGCAGGTCAGAGCGCCCGTGGATGTCCCCGATCACGGCGACCGGAGTGTCGTAGCGGTGAGCGTGGAGATCAGGCATCTGTGGTACTATCCTGCACTGGAGCCTCCATGCACCCGCCTGCCTGCCCCGCCTGCAAGTCCACCAATATCGAACCCGCCATCATCGGCAGCGCCGCCATCTGGCTCGCCCGCCAGTCCGCGCTCTCCCGCGTATGGGCTGGCGCCGAGATGCAGGCGACGGTCTGTATGGACTGCGGCCACATCCAGCTCCGGGCAGATCCGGCGCGGCTCCGGCAGCTCGCCGGAGATTAAGAGCAGACCCGCGTTGCCTGACGGGCGCAGGCGCGTGTCCCACCGGGCGAGGCTCCCATGAACAACCGCCCTGCGCCGCTCTCCCGTCTGTCCCTCTGCCTGCTCCTGCCGCTGCTGTCCTGTGCGGACGGCAAGTCTGGAGATACCGCCGCGACCACCGACAGCGGCGCTGTAGACAGCGGCGCCACCGGCGCGACCGGCCTCAACCCTGACTACTTCCTGAGCGCCGGGCTGGCCGCTGCCATCACCACCGAGCCCTGCACGCTCTCCGGCGGCACAGAGACCACCTGCTACCGCGTCACCATCGCCGGCGCCCCGGCGGATCACGACGCCGGCCCGTTCTGCCCGCGCTCCATCGACGACGGGGCGGACGTCGCCGGGATCTGGATCGACGGCGGCGAGGTCTACGACGTGAGCGGCGCGTTCATCACCGGGCTGGCCGACTTCTACGGCGATGAGAACTGGCAGCTCTACGATCCGCAGACCGGCGAGGTCCGCGTGACCGACACCCAGGCGGCCTGTGAGGCGGCGGCGCGTCCGGATGTCGATCCGGCGTACCAGAACTACTGCGTGGAGTGCGACATCAGCTATGTCGATGGCGGGATCTCCGCGACCTACCTGATCCCGGTGACGCCGATCCCGCTGTCCTCTGAGGCCGGGATCGGCCCGATGGACATCATCGGGGTCGCCCTCAACGGCGTGGCGTTCGACCCGCCCGCCCCCACCGACGCGATCCTCTCGGCCTACACGATCGCCGCCTTCGACGACTGCGGCGGCCACGTGAACCTCGCCGTCGGCTACCACTACCACGGCGCGACCGGCTGCTCCGAGCAGATCGCCCAGGACGACGGGCATGCCCCGCTCATCGGCTATGCGATGGATGGCTACGCGATGCATGCGATGCAGAACGGCGACGGCGCCGAACCCGACGATCTGGACGGGTGCCGGGGGCACAGCGACAGCGCGCGCGGCTACCACTACCATGTCGCGAGCGCCGGAGAGAACATGTTCATCGGCTGCTTCCACGGGGAGCAGGGCGGGGAGGTAAGATGAGCGCGGCCCTGCTCCTGCTCCTCGCGTCGCGGGCTGCCGCCCACGGCGGCCACCTCACCGACACCGCGTGGCGGGCCTGCGACGCGCTCAGCCTCGGCGGGGCCTGCTCCTTCGAAAACGCGGCGGGCGATCAGTTCATCGGGAGCTGCCGCGAGATGTCCGGCGAGCTGGTCTGCGTGCGGAACCGGCCCATCGTCTACGCCGCACCGGCCGGCGCGACCAAAAACGCGCCGGACACCGCGTCCATCGGCGCGTCCCCGGGGCCGGTCATCGCGACGCTGGCGGGGCTGGCGGGGCTGGCGATGCTGGCGAAGCCGCTGCTCCAGCGCTTCTGATCGGACAGCAGGCGATCCGGCAGCCGCTCGGCCCGGCAGCCGCTCAGCCCGCAAGCCACCCGGCCGCCCACGAACCGGCGAGCCCCGCCAGCGCGCTGCCCGCCAGCACCGGGAGCATCCCGGCATGGAACCGCAGCACCGCGACCATCGCCCCGGCGGCGATCAGCGCCATCCCCGGCTGGACGCTCCCCCACACCGGCCAGAGCAGCCGCATCCCCGCCGCCTCCACCGTCCGCAATTCCGTGAACAGCACGTGCAGCGCGAACCACACCGCGAGGTTCAGCACCACCCCGACGACGGCGGCGGTGATGCTGGAGAGCGCGGCGGAGAGCAGGCGGCTCTGGCGCAGCCGCTCCACCCACGGGGCGCCGAGGAAGATCCAGAGGAAGCAGGGCGCGAAGGTCGTCCAGAGGCAGAGGCCCGCCCCGAGCGTCCCCGCGAGCCACGGGGGAAGATCGCCGGGGTTCCGCCAAGCCGCGAGGAACGCGACGTGCTGCAGCACGAGGATCAGCGGCCCCGGCGTCGTCTCCGCCAGCCCCAGCCCGTCGAGCATCTCCTGCGGCTCCAGCCAGCCGTGCACCTCCACCGCCTGCTGCCCGACGTGCGCCAGCACCGCGTAGGCGCCGCCGAACGTCACCACCGCCGCCTGGCTGAAGAACGCCCCGAGCTTCACATACACATCCTCCGGCCCCCGCCACGCCCACAACACCGCCACCGGCCCCAGCCAGAGCGGCAGCCCGATCGCCAGCACCCCGAGCGCCCGCCGCACAGACGGCACCGTGTGCGCCGGGATCTGCCGATCCAGCAGCGCGTCCACCACCGGCTTGTCCCCCGGCTTGTCCCCTCCCGCACCCGCAGGCTTCGCCGCGAACACCTCCGGCCACCGCCACCCCCCGGCCAGCCCGACCGCGCCCGCCGCCAGGATCAGCAGCGGGAACGGCACCCCGAAGAAGAAGATCGCCACGAACGACGCCGCCGCCAGCCCCTTCATCACTCCGTTCCGCAGCGCCCGCCGCCCGATCCGGATCACCGCCTCCACCACCACCGCCAGCACCGCCGCCTTCACCCCCGCCAGCGCCGCCGCCACCGGCGCCACCGTGGCGAAGGTCGCGTACAGCAGGCTCAGGCCCAGCATCGCCAGCGCCCCCGGCAGCACGAACAGCGTCCCCGCCACCAGCCCCCCCGCGTAGCCGTGCAGCAGCCACCCCAGGTACACCGTCAATTGCTGCGCCTCCGGTCCGGGCAGCAGCATGCAGTAGTTGAGCGCATGCAGGAACCGCTCCTCGCTCACCCAGCGCCGCTCCCCGACCAGCGTGCGGTGCATCACCGCGATCTGCCCCGCCGGGCCGCCGAAGCTGTTGAGGCCGATCTGCAGCCAGACGCGCGCGGCCTCCCCGAAGGAGATCCCGTGGGTAAAAGAGATGTCAGAACCCGGCTCAGCAGTCATGCCAGCCCGTATCCTGCCGATATACAGAGCGCTCACGGAGAGAACGATGCCTGCCCTGCCCCTGCTCGCTCTGCTGCCTGCCCTCCCGCTCGCCCTGTCCGGCTGCGCGCCCCTCACCTGCGGCGCAGGCACCGTCGAGAAGGACAACACCTGCGTGGCCGCCGGAGACAGCGCCGCGACGGACGGGGACAGCGACGCGGACACTGACTCAGATTCGGACACTGACTCAGATTCGGACACGGACTCCGACACGGACTCCGACACGGACTCCGATTCTGACTCCGACACTGACTCCGACTCTGACGCCGACGCCGACCCTGGCACAGACGGCTGGCCTGTACAGGTCTTCTCGCCCTTCGTGGACGCGACAGCCTACCCGACGCCCAAAATCGCAGACATCAGCGCGGCCACCGGCATCGGATACTACAACCTCGGCTTCATTGTCAGCGACGGCACCTGCAACGCGACCTGGGGGACCTACTACACCGTGGAGACCGGCCCGGAGAGCTGGTCGGGGGGCAGCTCTTATTATCTCTACGACGAGATCGACGCGCTGCGGCAGGCGGGCGGGGACGTGGCGGTGTCGTTCGGCGGGGCGGCGGGGACGCCGCTGGCGGTGGCGTGTACCGACACAGACGCGCTGAAGGCGGAGATCCGGCGGGTGGTGGATCAGCTCGATCTGCGGCGGATCGACTTCGATGTGGAGGGGACATGGCTGGTGGATACCGCCTCTGTCCAGCGGCGGAACGCAGCCATCGCGTCGCTCCAGGCCGATCTCGCCGGGGAGGGCCGGGGGTTGTCGGTCTGGTACACGCTGCCGGTGCTGCCGGCGGGGCTGACGGCGCCCGGGGTGGCGCTGCTCGCGGACGCGGTCGCGGCGGGAGTGGAGATCGCGGGCGTCAACATCATGACGATGGACTACGGCGACGGCGCGGCGCCCTCCCCCGCCGGACAGATGGGCGAGTACGGCATCGACGCGCTGGAGGCGCTGCACGATCAGGTGTCGCTGATCTACCGCGAGGCGGGCGCGGCGAAGACGGAGGCGGAGGTCTGGGCGATGCTCGGCACGACGCCGATGATCGGCCTCAACGATGTCACCACCGAGCTGTTCGACCTGGAGGACGCGCAGCAGACGCTGGACTTCGCGGTGCAGAACCGGCTCGGCATGATCTCGATGTGGTCGGTGAACCGCGACCACGGCTGCCCGGCGCAGGACTGGGTGAGCGTCGACTGCACCTCCAACCCGGAGCAGTCGACCGACTGGGCCTACACCGGGATCTGGGTCGGCTACTGATCGCTGACAGCGCGGCGATCAGCGCAGCGCCACAAGCACCCCCAGCATCACCGGCGTCAGCGCCGCCCGCACCCGCTCGCGCCGCCACGCGCCCGGCGCCCCGTCCGCGACCGCGCCGACGCTGTGCAGTCCCGCCAGCACCCAGCCCACCCCGGCGAGCAGCACCGCCGTCCCGTGCAATTCCCGCCACCACAGCAGATAGACGCTGCCGCCGACCAGGATCGCCACCTGCGCGACCAGGTACAGCCGCTCCCTCAGCAGAAAAACAGGCTCCGCCGCCCGGACGTCCGGCAGCACCGGCAGCGCGGCGCTCCGCCCCGGCGGCCCGAGCAGCACCCGGAGCCGATCCTTCCAGCCCGGCGCCTGCCTGCACCGGTCGTACAGCTCCTCAAAAAACACCCACTGCGCGCGCACGCCGCTGAAGCTACGGTGGCCGCCGGGCGTGCCGACGTCGGGCGGATCGTCCGGGTGGAGGGTGACGTGGGTGCCGAAGAGGCGATCCCAGAAGGTGAACATCGCGCCGAGGTTCCGCCCGATGTAGCGCGGGTTCCGGCAGTGGTGGACGATGTGCGTGGCCGGGGTCACCAGCCCGAGGCCGGGGCGGGTGGCGAGCTGCGTGTGGACGGTAAGCGCGTAGAACGAGATCAGGCTGATCGCGATGAAGAACTGCGTGCGCGGGATGCCGAGGATCGGCAGGAGCGCGTAGAAGGGCGCGGAGTAGCTGTCCGAGAGCCAGGGGTGGCGCATGGCGATCGTGAGGTTGAAGCGGCTGCTCTGGTGGTGGACCCCGTGGATGCACCAGAGCAGCGCGACCCGGTGCCCGCAGCGGTGGTAGACGTAGTAGCCGAAGTCCGCCGCCAGGAACGCCACCACCCAGGACAGCGCATGGTGCGCCCCCGACTGATCCCACCCCCGGTAGATCGCCATGTGCGCGAACGCCCAGTCGTACAGCCCAACCAGCCACGGCCCCAGGAACAGCCCGATCAGCACCTCCCCCAGCCCGCAGGAGAGGTTGCCGAGGGTGTCCGCGAAGCCGTACACCTCCCGGCGCTGCCGCCGCCCATAGAGCCACTCTGCGCCCATCAGCACCAGATAGACCGGGATGCCGAGGGCATACCACGCGCTGGTGTCGTAGGCCGCAAAGTCGAAGGGGTGCTGCATCTCCCCGCCGGTTATCAGACAGGACGCGCTGATGTCCACTCTCCACAACCGGCAGCTCCGCCCGCTGCTGCTGATCTCCTTCCTCAGCGGGCTGGGCTATGGGCTGGTCTTCCCGGTCGCGGCGCTCTACGGCGAGCGGCTCGGGCTGTCGCCCGGCTGGATCACCGCGATCATCGCGCTGCACCCGGGGGCGCGGCTGCTGTGCGGGCGGTGGTGGGGGCGGCTGGCGGATCGGCGCGGGCGGCGTCCGGCGCTGCTGGCGGGGCTGGCGCTCCAGGCGATAGGGCACCTCCTGTTCGCCGTCGGCGGGATCGCGGGGGGCGGGATCAACGTCGCGATCGCGGGGCTGGCGCTCGGCCGGCTGCTGACCGGCCTCGGGGGCGGGGAGACGGTGGCCGTCCAGGCGGCGGTGGCCGATCACACCTTCCCTGAGGATCGGGCGGAGGGCTTCGGGCTGTACCGGGCGGCGACCGGGCTGGGGATGCTCTCCGGGCCGATCCTCGGCGGGGCGTGCGGGCTGCTGGCGCTCAGCCTGCCGGGGCTGGTGGCCGCGATCTGCTGCGCGGCAGGGCTCTGCTATGTGGCGCTCGCCGTGCCGGAGAGCCGTCCGGCGCAGCCTGACCCGGCAGGCGGGCAGGAGACCGGCAGCCAGACAGGCGCGCTCCCGCTGCCGATCCTGGCGACCCTCTGCGTCTCAGCGACCGCGCTGACGCTGGCAGAGTCCGTCGTACCGCTGGCGATCCGGCACGTGATGGTGCCGACGCTGGCGATACCTTGGATGTTCCACGCCCCGATGGTGGATCCGGACGATGCCGCCCTGCTGCTCACCGTCGGCGTGATCCTGCTCTGGGGGCTGACGACGGCGGTGTGGGACGGGGCGCTCTCAGCGCGGGTCGTGCGGCGCTTCGGAGCGCTCCCGGTGGCGCGGGCGGGGCTGCTGCTCTGGGCGATCGTCTTCGCTGCGACGCCGCCGGTCTACCGGCTCGGGCTGCTGCCGGGGGCCGCTGCGGTGGCGCTGGCCGCGATCCCCGTGAGCCTCGTCGGGGTGGGGCTGATCGGCTGGATCTCGCGGCAGGCAGGCGCGGCGGCGCAGGGACGGGTGAGCGGGGCGGCGCAGTCGGCGCTCGCGCTCGGCGAATTCCTCGGGCCGCTCACGGCGGGCAGCCTCTACGCCATCGACTACGGGCTGCCGTGGCGGGCGGGCGCCGCGCTGCTGCTCACAGCGGCGGTTATACAGGCCGCCTGGAGGCCGCGTGAAGCGACAGCATGAGCCTGTAGTTTCAGGATCAAAAAGGTGATACGCAGGCCGGGATGCACGCTGATCCCTCCCGCCCCCTCCCCGGCGCTGCCCTCGCCCTCGCCTCAGTGATCATGAACCTCCTCGCCGTCTGCATGGGCGCGGCGGGGCCGGGCCTGCTCCTCTTTGTGACGCTGCCCGCTGACATCATCGGCCCGATCCTGATGGCCTCAGGCGTACTGATCCCGGTCATGTTCGGGCTCGCAGGGGCGATGCTCGGGATGCTCGGGATGTGGAGGGCGCCGAAGTTCCGCTGGCCGTTCTGGGTGTCTGTGGCAGGGGTAC
>JBEIQZ010000052.1:0-17731 GCA_040376255.1 Alphaproteobacteria bacterium | reverse complement strand
CCGATGCGGGGGGTAACCCCCGCAAAAAGAGAGCGCGGGGGGTTACCGCCACAAATCACTCTGCGATCAGCCCCTCTTCGCGCAGGAACTGGCCCAGCGTCTTGAAGCGCAGGGTGCGGAGCGCGCGGGTGGAGATGCGCAGGTGGATGAACCGGCTCTCCTCCTCCCACCAGATGCGGCGCTTCTGCAGGTTGGGCATCTGGCGGCGCTTGGTCTTGATGTTGGAGTGGGAGACCTTGTGCGCGACGTTCGGGCGCTTGCCGGTCAGATCACAGCGGCGAGCCATGGGAACCTCTCTGAAAGGGAGAACTGGGTAAAAGGGCAGCCCGGCTTATCGCAACGGCGCCGCATCGGCAAGCTGAAATATGGAGCCTGCTTAGACAGGGTGGCCCGGCGCCGCCCGCGCAGGTAGAGGAGAGCGCATGGCTGAATTCCGCTATGATCGCATCCCTGTCCACGACGCAGGCGGGATGATCATCCACCTGCCGGTCGTCGATATCGGCCCTTCTCCACCGGTTATGGCGGTGGTGGCGGGCATCCACGGCGACGAACCCTCCCCGCTCTACCTCGTGGATCGGCTCTGCCACGCCCTGCGCGACCGGCAGGTGACCGGCGGGATCCGCATCCTCGCCGCCGCCAACCCGCCCGCGCTGCTGCAGCGCGCCCGCTGGAGCAACTGGGACGACGAGGACATGAACCGCATCGGGGACGGCGGCGGCGGCCCGGCGCTCACCCGGCGGCTGGCCGAGGCGCTCTGCAACGCGATCGTGGGCTGCAGGCTCTGCCTGAACCTCCACAACTTCGTCATGCGGACGCCGCTGCTCGCCATCCAGCCCCCCGTCCTCCCCCCGGAGCGCCAGGTCCGCCACGACCGCTACATCGAAGCGCTCGACCCCTACGTCGTCTGGGTCTTCGGCAGCAGCCCGCAGGATCAGCAGATCTTCAGCAACAGCCTCGACGCCGCCCTCGAAGCGCGCGGCGTCGACGTCCTCGCCGTCGAGATGGCCGATCTCCCTGAGCTGGACGAGCCCCTCCTGCTTCGCGCGGTCAGCGGCATCCTGCGGCTCGCCGCGCAGGTGGGCTGCCTCGCCGACCAGGAGCGCCCGCCCCGCCGCAACGCCGTCTTTGTGCGGCGCCACCTCATGCGCTCGCCGGGCGCCGGGATCTTTGAGCCGCTGGCCCCCCTGGGCGGGCGCATCCAGGCGGGGGAGATCGTCGGAGAGCTGATCCCGATGGAGCGCCCGGGGGATCGGGTGCCGGTGCCTGCCGCCGGGAGCGGCTGGCTCATCCAGCGGCTCGCGCGGCGGTTCGTGCGGCCAGGGGACATGATCGCCTCCATCGGGGTGACGGAGGGCTAAACAGAGAAATCCACGTTATACGGGTTCTCTTCGTTGAGAATGTTGGGGGTGTCTCGTTGATCATCACTGCTGCGGCGCGGGGGGCCGTCATGCGGTGGAGGCAGCGGAACCTCAATCCGGAGCGGAGTGCGTTCGGTCTGCTGCTCCCGCTGCCTGCGGATGCGCTCAATGATGAAGGCGTCCAGCATCTTGCCTCCAGTGTTATAATATAGCACCGGTTCCCGTCCTGACAACCGGATATAGCGATGGGGGCGGAGCAGCGGTGAGGGTGCAGCGACGGGCTCACGCGCCTCCGGCCAGCCGCTGGATCAACGCCCGGATCAGCCGGTACCGCTCCGCCGCCTCTGTCCCCAGCACATCGATATGGGCCTGCTCGGTCGCCCGATCTCCGCGCACGGTCGGCCCGGTGAGCGCCGCCCCGCCGTAGCGCGCCGCCCGCTCCAGGCTCTCCCGCGCCAGCGGCAGCAGCGCCGCCCGCGCCTCCGCCGGCTCCAGCCCCAGCCGCGCCAATTCCTCGGCCGCCGCGAGGAACACCGCCGCCGCGTGGCTCGACGCCATCGTGGCCGCCGCGTGGTAGCGCGCGCTCCCTCCGGCCTGCCCGGCCTGCCCGGCTCCCGCTCCGGACAGCCGCAGCCGGATCGGCTGGAGGCCCAGGATCTCCGCCAGCCGCTCCGCGAGCGCCACGGCCCCCGGCGTCCCGTCGATGGCCGCCCGCACCCCGCGCAGATCGGGAAGCCCGTACTGCGGGCCGGGGAAGGTCATCAGCGGGTGCAGCACCCCCTGCTCAGGCAGCCCCAGCGCCTCCGGCCCCCGGCTCCCGGCGGCGTGGAGCATCGGCGGCACCGCCCGCCCTGCGTTGCGGAGCCGCGCTGCGAGCGCCTGGGCGACGGTGTGGATGTGCTGATCCGGGACGGTGATCCAGTACAGATCCGCCTCCGGCGGCAGGCAGGTGTGATCCCCGCTCCACACGCGCACCGCCCCCTCCCCCGCCCGCTCCAGCAGCAGCGCCATGCTCTGCCCGAACCTGCCGCGCCCGATGATCCCGACCCGCATCCGCCACCCCGGCTGTTACCTGACCCGGCGGGATGGTATCACCTCCCGGTATCGGCTACACTCCAGGGATGGAAGGTACAGCAGGGGACGGGGGGCGGACGATCCAGCGGATGCTGGTGGGGTGCCTGGGCGAGCCGGCGGCGCGGGTGGCGGCGGCGCTGAAGGCGGCGGAGGTGGAGTCGGTGGTGCTGTTCGTGGAGGCTGAGGCGGACGGGCCATGGCTGGACGACGCGGACTACGCCTGCCTGCTCGCGGCAGATCCGGGCGCCGATCCGTTCGCCGATCCGGTGCGGCTGATGAGCTGCGCGATGGACGCGGCGGCGGACAGCTACCACCCGGGGCCGCGCCTGCTGCCGCTGGAGCACCTGCAGATCCTCGACAACCTCGCGCTCGGCTGGGCCGGGCCGATGCCGAACCAGCTCATCCTCGCGTCGGATCTGCTGAAGATGCGGCAGGCCGCCCGTGACGCGGGGCTGGAGCCGGTGCTGTCCACCCCGCCGCTCGGCTCGGGGGCGGAGGCGCGGCAGCAGGTGGAGCGGCTCGGGCTGCCGCTGGTGGAGCGCCGGGACGACCGCTTCCACCGCTTCCTCCTCACCCATGACGCGGCGCGGCAGGCGGCGGACGGGGCGACCGGGCTCCATACGGCGGGCGTCCGGCTGGTGCTGGAGCGGGCGATCCTGCCCTCGCGCCACCTGCTGGTGCCGGTGCTCGGGGACGGGCAGGGCGGCGCGGTCCACCTCCCGGCCATCGAGCAGGCCGCGCGCCTCGGCGGCCATGTGGTGCTGGCCGCCTGCCCGCCCGCCGGGCTCTCCGACGAGGCGCTGGCGTTCCTCGGGGAGCAGGCCGCGCAGATCGCCGCCGCGATCCGCTGGCAGGGCGTGGCCTCGGTGGAATTCTTCTCCGGCCCCGACGGTCGCGCGTGGTTCCACCGGCTCCACCCCGGCCTGCCGGAGAGCTGGTGGCTCTCGGAGTCGGTGGCGGGCGCCGATCTCGTCGGGGCGCAGGTGGCGCTGCTCCGGAACCCTGAGGAGCCTCCGGCCTGGGATCAGGAGGACATCGGCGCGGGCGGGCATGCGATCCGGATGCAGATCGTGGCGACCGGCCCCGGCACGCTGGAGCAGATGAGCCTCCCCGACGAGGCGCTGGCGCTCCGGGCGGAGGGGGCGGAGATCCTGCCGGGCTCGGCGCTCGCCGCGTTCGCCGTCCACAGCGCGACCCGCCACTCCGCGCTGGTCCGGGCGGTGGCCGCGCTCCAGCACAGCCACATCGCGGGGGTGGAGACCAACCGGGAGGCGCTGCTGGCGCACCTCACCGATCCCGGGCTGTGGTCGAAGGGGGCGATCTGATCGCCTCCCCGCTCGCGCCGGTGCTGCTCCCGGGCGGGAGCGAGGTGCAGATCTGGCAGCGCCGCTACGGGCCGGGCGCAGGCGATCCTGGACGCAACAACCGGGGCGGGCGGCGCGTCGCCATCGTCGCGGGCCTGCGCGGCGACACCCCGGAGGGGGTGCGGATCTGCCACGCGGTCGGGCGCTGCCTGGAGCGGCTCGAACCTTCGATGCGCGGCACCGTCGATCTGTTCCCCTGCCTCAACCCGCTCGCCGCCCACCAGTCCGTCCGCATGTGGCCCTCCTTCGACCTCGACCTCAACCGCCGCTTCCCCGGGCGGGCCGACGGCCACGCGCCGGATCGGGTGATCGCGGCGCTCGTCGCGGCGCTCGACGGCGCAGAGCAGGTGATCGTCCTGAAGGGCGCTCAGCCCGCCTTCCGCGAGTCCCCGCAGGCGCAGGTCTGGGCGGGGAGCCGGATCGCCGCCGACCGGGCGCGCTGGTGCAACGTGGAGGTGCTGTGGCGGCAGGGGACGGCCGAGCACGACTCCATCGCCGAGGGATCGCTCCGCGCGCGCTTCCCCGACGCCATCGAGCTGGAGGGCGGCTGCGGCAACCGGCTGACCGAGGGCGTGGGCGACACCCTCCGCGACGGCATCCTCAACCTGCTCTCAGTGCTGGAGGTGATCCCCGACACCGATCTCCCCTTCCACTGGGCGACCATCCAGCGCCCCCGCACCGTGCAGGACGCATCGGTGCTGCGGCTGCGCGCCGGGCGCGGCGGCCTGTTCCACCCGATGCTACCGGTCGGGAGCGCGGTCGGGCCGGGGGAGATCATCGGCGAGGTCGTCGATCCGATCAGCGGCGAATTGCTGGAGGAGATCGCCGCGCCGGAGCGGGGCTCCGCCGATCTCCCGCCCGATCTCTCCGCCAGCGGCGCGGTGCTGGCGATCCGCGAGCAGCCGGTGGTGCTGCCGGGGACGCTCGTGGCCCGGCTCGTGCTGCCAGAGAGAAAGTAGAGAGAACAGAAGGAGCGCGATGCCCGTCCCCGTCACGATGGAAGAATACCTCTCGCTGGAGGCGCCCTGGCTCGGCCGCTGCCGCCTGTCAGGGCTGCGGATCGGGGAGGGCGAGGTGCTGGGCGCGGTGGTCGCAGGCGTCCACGGCAACGAGATCACCGGCATCCACGCTGCAAACCTGCTGATCCAGCGGCTCACCGATCCAGCCGCGCCCCTCAACCTCCACGGCGCCGTCCGCGTCATCCCCGTCGCCAACCTCGCCGGGGCCGAGGAGGGCAGCCGCCGCTGGCCGGTCGAGGACGCCAACCTCCAGGATCTCTTCCCCGGCGACCCGGAGGGCTGGGCCGGGGAGCGGCTCGCCTGCGCGATCCTCCGCGCCAGCACCGCGAAGATCGGGATCGAGCTGCAGACCGGCTCTGAGTTGATCACCGAGTGGCCCCACCTCAGGAGCCACGCGCCCCTGCCGGGCCAACGCTCATCGCCGCTCATGCGCTGGCCGCCGCTCCAGGGCGGCGATCCCGGCAGCCTCGCCGACTGCTGGCACGCCTCCGGCATGCAGAGCGCCGTCCTGCGCGGCGGGCGCGCCGGGACGCTCGACACCGCCTTCGCCGCCGCCCTCGCCGACGCCGCCCTCGCCCTCCTCGCCGGGGCCGGGGTGCTGGACGCGCCCCCCGCCCTCCCCGCGCCCCCCGCTGCCCCCATCCAGACCATCGTCGAGATCCGCTCCAGCCGGGGCGGCTGCTTCGTCCCCGCCGTACACTGCGGCGATGCGGTCACCGCCGGTCAGCCCCTCGGCACCTGCCACGATCTCGTCGGCGGCGGGCTGCAGCAGCAGATCCTCGCCCCCGCCGACGGCACCGTGATGGCGATCCGCGCGTGGCCGCTCGTACACGGCAGCGAATTATTGGCGCGGCTGGCGCTGCCGGCCTGATCCGCCCCCTGTAAGATCGCGCCGCGCCGGACGTCCGATACCGGATACGCTCCTGTGTCTGCTTCGTGCTGGAGGTCGTGGATGTCCGGATCGTGCGCTGTGCTCGTCATGTTGCTGCTGGGGCTCGGGGGGATCGCGCCGGCGCAGGCCGGAGAGCTCGTCGAGACGGGCGAGATGGAGATCAGCAATTCCTCCAACGACGCCGTCGCAGAGGCGGCGAAGTCCCTCAAAGAGGGGCGGTTCGACGCCGCGTCCACGCTCTACGCCGCGCTCGCTGAGGCAGGGGGCGGCGCGGAGGCCCGCTACTGGGAGGCGCTCGCCCGCTATGAGGGCGGCGATCTGCGCGGGGCGCGCAAGGCGATCGAGGAGGTGCTGAAGCTGAAGCCGGAGAGCCTCTCAGCGGTGAACCTTCTCGGGCTGATCCTCGTCGATGGCGGCTCAGTGGACGAGGGCATCCGGCGGCTGACCTGGGTGCGGGATCAGGCCCTCGCCGCCAACGACCCGGTCAGCCAGGCCAAGGCGCTCGTCAACCTCGGGCTGGCCGAGCTGGATCGGGGCAACGCCGCCGCCGCGACCGCGCTGCTCCAGCAGGCGAAGGAATTGGCCGACCGCCTCGGCGACCAGCGCATCCTCACCGCCGCCGCAGACACGCTCTCCGCCGTCAGCTCGCTCTCCGGGCAGGACGCCGGGATCGGGCGCCTGCTCGGCAAGGGCGACACGAAGGGCGCCCGCGCCGAGGCCGAGCGCCTCCAGCAGCGCGCCCAGAGCCGCCGCGACCGCGTCGAGGCCTCGATCCTGCTCGCCTCGGTCGAGCGGGCCGAGGGCAGGCTCGACTCCAGCGTCGCCCGGCTCAGCGAGGCAGTGAAGGAGGCCCGCGCCGCCGGGATGGTGCGCGAGGAGGCGATGGCCCTCGGCAACCTCGGGCTCGTGCAGTCTGTGGCCGGGCGCCACGCCCTCGCCGCCGACGCCCTGCTCGCCGGGGCCGCCCGCGCGCAGTCAGGCGGCTACCGCGTGGTCGAGGTCGATCTGCGCTGCGAATTGGGGATCGTGCTGGCGCGCCTCCAGAAGTACGACGAGGCCGCCGCCCAGCAGAAGCTCGCCGGGGTGCTGCTCGCCGGGATGGACTACCCCCAGGGCGCCGCCCGCCAGGCCGAATTGGGCGGGATGATCGCCGCCGGTCGCGGCGACCTCGCCACCGCCACCGGCGCCCTCGCCCGCGCCACCTCCCACTATGAGGGCCTCGGGCGCCCCCTCGACGCCGCCCGCGCCGCCACCGGCCTCGCCGCCGCCCTCGAACCCACCGCCCCTGCCGAGGCCGACCGCTGGGCCAGAAAGGCCGAGAGCCTGTTCGCCGCCGCCGGGGACAGCCTCGGCCCCGCCCACGTCGCCATCGCGCGCGGCCTCGCCGATGCCCGCGCGAAGAAGCTCCCCGAGGCCCTCGCCTGGTTCGGGCGCGCCGCCGAATTGGGCCGTACCGCCGGAGGCAGCCGGGGCGCCTACCTCGAAGCCATCGCCCGCGAGAACGCCGCCCAGACCCTCGTCATGCTCGGCGCCTCCGAAGACGTCGCCCGCCTCGCCGCCGAGCAGGGGCTCTCCGATCTCGTCGGCCGCCAGCGCGATCTCCAGCAGGCGTTCGACAGCTACGATCAGGGGCTCGCCTCCTACAACGCCCGCGACTGGGAGAGCGCCCGCCAGAAATTCCTCGCCTCCCGCTCCCTGTTCGAGAAGTCCGGAGAGCTGGCCTACGCCCGCCGCGCCCAGACCTCCGCCGCCTGGGCCACCTACAACCAGCTCCTCAACGTCCCCGCCAAGGACAGCCTCGCCCGCTGGAGCGCGCTCGTCCAGGAGGTCGTCAAGCTCGAAGATCAGGAGCTGTACGTCCGCAGCTACAGCGCCTCAGCGATGGCAGCGCTCAAGGCCGGACAGACCGGGCTGGAGACGCGGCTCTCAGAGTGCGTGCGGCTCGCAGACAGCGCAGGGCTCAACGACGTGTCGGCGCGCTGCCACGGAGCGCTCGCAGAGGGGGACGGGGAGCTGAAGGCGCGGGCCGGGCATGCGCGGGCGGCGTTCGCGCTCAACCCGGCAGAGGCGGTCGGGATCTATGCGCTGTATGTGGTCGCGGTCGATGCGTACAACGCCGGGGAGACAGGGCTGGCGCTGGAGCTGGCGCGGATGGGACGGCCGCAGGCGGTGGAGCTGGCAGCGGAGCTGGACGCGCTGATCAAGGGGGCGCAGTGATGGGGGGCGCGGGGGCGGGAGCGGGATACAGGGGGGGGCGCGGAACCGACGATGGCGGGCGGGGGCGCAGGAGCGGGTGTGCGGATCAGGAAGCTGGCGGTCGAGCTGGGGGTGGAGCCGGGGGCGATCATCGGGATCCTGCAGGAGATGGGGAAGGGGCAGTTCCATGATGCAGAGCAGCAGCTCGGGGATGAGCTGGTGATGCTGATCAAGGGGGCGATGCGGCAGCGTCCGGCGGCGCGGATCCAGTCGGGGACAGGGGTGATACCGAGGTCGGATTTTCTGCCGAAGCAGCGGGCGGGGCAGATTGGGCGGGTGGAAGAGGCAACGGTGATGGAGGCGCTCAAAGGTGTGGTGCCGATCCGTGGGAAGGCAGCGCCGAAGGAGAGTGTGAAGGCGGCGGTGCCGGGGAAGGTGGCGGTTCCGGGGAAGGCGGCGGTGCCGGTGAGGGTGGCGGTGCCGGTGAGGGTGGCGGTGCCGGTGGCGGTCGCGGCGCCGAAGACTGCGCAGGCCACGCCTGTGACGGCGCACACCTCAGCGCCCGTGAAGACCGGGACCCTCATCGGCGCGTCCCTGGATCGGCAACACGCGGCAGAGACGGAGCTGCGCGCGCTCCAGCAGCAGGTCGCGGCGCTCCAGGAGCAGAATGAACGGCTCTCCGCGCGAAACCGGGAGATGACCGAGGATCAGAGCATGATCGGGGCGCAGCTCGCCCGCCACCTCACCACCGCCGAGACGCTCCGCCGCAAAAACGAAGGGCTCCAGGCCCAGCTCGACGCCATGACCGCCGAGCGCGACGGCCTCCGCGCCCGCCTAGACGGGATCACGGATCGGCCCGGCCCGACGCCCCTGCTCAGGCTGCTCGAACAGCGCGGGCTGAAGGGCGCCGATGAGGTCGCCGCCGCCCTCCGCGCCCTGATCGACGCCCGGCGCGACCGCGATCTGCTGCCCCGCCTGCTGGTGGAGGACGTTCCTTTTGTCCGGACGTTCTTGCATGAGAACCTGTTCCTCCATGCAGAAGGCGACGATGTGCCGCCCAACGTCGTCCCCTTCCGCGTCCCCGCCGACCGCTCCGAGTCTGAGCCGCCCTCCGCCATCGCCACCGCAGCCCGCCGCTTCAACAGCGCCTGCCTCATCCGCAACCGGAAGAACATCGTCATCGTCGGCGGCTCCCCCGCCTACCACCGGCAGCTCCGCAGCAGCGTCGACGAGCGCATCCAGCTCCGCCTCATCTCAGGCACCCACAAGGGCCGCGCCTCCGATCTCAGCGCCGATCTCCGCGCCGACCTCGTCTTCGTCTGGGCCTCCACCATCCTCGATCACGCCGTCTCCGGACAGTTCCCGGAGGCGGTCATCCTGCCGCACCGGGGGATCGCGCGGATGCTCAACGCAGCGGCTGAACGGATAGAGCAGGAATAAGACCAGGAATAAAGGCCGGTCAGATCAGGTCTATAAACTCCGGATACGACGTCGCGATACACCCCGTATCCTCCACCGCGCACCCCACCCGGAGCCCCGCGATCGCCGCTGCCATCGCGATCCGGTGATCGCCCCGGCTGTGGACGCGGGCGCCGCAGGGCTGGAGGTCGGGGTTCCCGTGGATGAGGAGGCCGTCGGGGAATTCCTCGGCGGCGATCCCGATGGCGCGGAGGAGGTCGAGGGTGGAGCGGACGCGGTCGCTCTCCTTGACGCGCAATTCGGCGGCGTCCCGGATGAGGGTGTCCCCCTCAGCGAAGGCGGCGGCGACGGCGAGGACGGGGATCTCGTCGATGAGGGCGGGGATCTCTGCGCCCCCGATGGTGGTGGCGCGGAGGGGGGCATGGCGGACGACGATGTCAGCGACGGGCTCGAAGCCGGGACGCGGGGCGAGGGCGATGTCGGCGCCCATGCGGCGGAGCGCGTCGATGACGCCGGTGCGGGCGGGGTTCACGCCGACGTTCGGTAGCCGGAGGACGGCGCCGGGGATCAGCGAGGCGGCGACGAGCCAGAAGGCGGCGGAGGAGATGTCGCCGGGGACGTCGAGATCGAGGGGGCGGAGGGGGCCGGGGCGGACGGTGATCGCGTGGCCGGAGCCGGCGGGGGCGATCCGGAGGTCGGCGCCCATCGCGCGGAGGAAGCGCTCGGTGTGATCGCGGGTGGGGATCGGTTCGAGGTAGGTTGTGGGGCCGGCGGCGCGGAGCCCGGCCAGCAGGACGGCGGACTTGACCTGGGCGGAGGCGACCTCGGCGCTCCAGGTGACGCCGTGGAGCGGGGCGCGGCGCAGCCGGACGGGCAGCAGCGGGCCGCCGTCGATGTCGGCGCCCATCGCGCGGAGCGGGCGGATCACGCGGCCCATCGGGCGGCGCTGCAGCGAGGCGTCCCCGGTGAGGGAGGCGGCGGCCTGCCCGGCGAGGGCGCCCATCAGCAGGCGGCAGGTGGTGCCGGAGTTGCCGCAGTCGATGTCGCCCCAGTCGTCCGCTGCGCCCTGCCAGCGGTCTGAGCCGTGGACGCGGATCTCTGCGGGGGTCTCCTCGACGGTGATCCCGGCCTGGCGGACCGCCCGGATCGTTGCATCGACGTCCTCAGAGCGCAGCAGCCCCCGGACGCGCGTCGTGCCGTCGGCCATCGCGCCGAGCAGGATGGCGCGGTGGGAGATGGACTTGTCGCCGGGGACGCGGATCTCAGCGGCGCGCAGCGGGCCGGGCCGGACGGTGAGCACTGCGGGCGCGGCAGGATCGGGCATCAGGCCGGGGCCAGCGCGCCGAGGCGGCGGAAGCGGTCGTAGCGGTGGCGGCGGAGGGTCTCCCCTGACCACAGCGACATCTCATCGAGGTGGCCCCGCACCGCGTCGCCGAGGTGCTGGACGGTGGTGGCCGGATCGCGGTGGGCGCCGCCGGGCGGCTCAGGGACGATGGCGTCGGCGACCTGGAGCCGCAGGCAGTCCTTCGCCGTCAGCTTCAGCGCCTCAGCGGCGCGCGGGGCCTCAGCGCGGTCGTGCCAGAGGATCGCCGCGCAGCCCTCCGGCGAGATCACCGAGTAGATCGTGTTCTCCAGCATCAGGACGCGGTTCCCGATGCCGAGGGCGAGCGCGCCGCCGCTCCCGCCCTCGCCGATGACGCAGCAGAGGATCGGCACGCGGAAGGTGAACATCTCCAGGATGTTCCGGGCGATGGCCTCCGACTGCCCGCGCGCCTCCGCGTCGATGCCGGGGAAGGCCCCCGGCGTGTCGATCAGCGTCACGATGGGGAGGCCGAACCGATCCGCCAGCCGCATCAGCCGCAGCGCCTTCCGGTAGCCGTCCGGCAGCGCCATGCCGAAGTTGCGCGAAAGGTTCTCCTTCGTCGTGCGGCCCTTCTGGTGGCCGATGAGCATCACCCGGTGATCGCCCAGCCGGCCCGGCCCGCCGACGATGGCCGCGTCGTCGTGCCCGGCGCGATCCCCGTGGAGCTCCGTCCAGTCGCTCAGCCAGCCCGCCGCGTAGTCCAGCGTGCAGGGGCGCGCCGGGTGGCGGGACAGCAGCGCGCGCTGCCAGGGGGTCAGGTTCTCGAAGATGCGATCCTGCAGCCGCGACGCCTGGTGCTCCAGATCGGTGATCGAGGCCGTCAGATCCACCTGACGCTCTGCCTGGAGCTGCCGCAGCCCGTCGATCCGGCGGCGCAATTCCACCACCGGGCGCTCGAATTCCAGCACCAGATCCACGCGCCTACTCCCGGACGTGCTGAGACAGATAGTTCGGCAGCCCGATCTGGCGGATCGTCTCCAGCTGAGTCTCCAGCCAGTCGGTGTGCTGCTCCTCAGAGATGAGGATGCGCTCCAGCAATTCGCGCGTGCCGTTGTCCCCGGCGTTGCGGGCGAGGTTGATGCCGGTGTTCAGCCGCTCGATGGCGACGTGCTCCAGCGCGAGGTCGCTGCGGAATTGCTCCTCCACGGTCTCGCCCACGTTGAGCCGGTTCAGCTTCTGGAGGTTCGGGATGCCGTCGAGGAACAGGATGCGCTCCATGATCATCTCGGCGTGGCGCATCTCGTCGATGCTCTCCTTGCGGATGAAGGTCTGGAGCCGCAGATAGCCCCAGTTCCCGCACATCTTCGCGTGGATAAAGTACTGGTTGATCGCTGTCAGCTCTGCACAGAGCACGTCGTTGAGCGCCTCGATGATCCCGTCTTTTGCCTTCATCCTGCCTCCGCCGATCCCCACTAATCGCCGGGATAGAAAAAGTCCCGCCCCGGCGTGCGGATGGACGTCCCCGCGCCGTTCACCACCCCCTCCGCCTCCCCGCCGCCCGAGGTGATCCGCGCCTCGTCCCGGCCCGCCTCCCCCAGCATCACCGGCAGCAGCGAGATCCCCGGCAGCCCCGGCCCCGCCACCCCCACCAGATCCAGCAGCGTCGGCAGCACGTCCACCGCCCCGGAGACAGATCCGATCAAAGGCTCCGCCAGCGCGGCGAGCGCCGGGTGGGCGAAGATCAGCGGCACATGCACCAGCACCGGCTGCAGCCGGGTGTGGCCGAACCCGCCGTACTCCAGGAATTCCTCGCCGTGATCCGATGTCAGCACCACCAGCGTCCGGCCCCGCTCCCCGCTCTGCTCCAGCGCCGACGCCAGCGTCCCCGCGCAGGCCGATGCCGCGCGGACGCCCGCGTCGTAGCGCGCGATCGCCGCCTCCAGCCCGGCGGCGGTCAGATCCTGCCCCGGCGCCGGGGACTGCGGCTCAGCCTCGTCCGTCTCGTAGAGCAGGAAGAACGGCGCCCCGCCCGCCTGCCGCTCCGCGCCCCGCGCCTGAAGCCACGCCGCCGCCCGCGCCGCGCTCTCCCCGCACGGCACATCGCGCTCCTCCCAGTCTCCGAAGCCCTGCCGGAAGCCCAGCCGCTCAGAGAGCGCCCGCCCCTGCGTGAACGCCCCCGTCCGCCAGCCCGCCGCCTGCAGGATCTCAGCCCCGGTCTGGATCTCCGCCTCCAGCGGCGCCGGATCGGGCGCCCCGCCCCGCGCAGGGTGCTGCCCGGTCAGCAGCGCCGCCTGCGAGAGCGCGGGCCAGTTGGAGGCCGAGAACGCCTCCTCGAACCGCACCCCGGCCAGCGCGTCGATCTCCGGCGATACCCGGCCCGGATAGCCGGGAGCCAGCCGGTCGGCCCGCACCGCGCCGAGATCGATCAGCAGCACGTTCGCGCCCCGCACCGACTCCCGGATCTGCTGCGCCCGCGCCGCGCCCGACGGCCTGTCCGGCGCGTACAGCGCGATCTCCTCCAGGTACAGGTTCCGATCCCGGAGCGTCTCGCCCTGGCTCTCATAGAGGTCGTTGATAAAATCCAGCCGGAACCGCCGCTCCCCGACCCCCTCCGCGCTGAATTCCAGGCTGGCAGCATCCGGCACCGCCCCCGCCTCTAACAGCAGCTCCCCGACCGGCTGCCCGTCCATGTGCAGCGCCAGCCGCCCCGGCGCCCCGTCCACCTCCGTCGCCCGCCCGCGCACCGTCAGGGTGTACCGGCCCGGCCCGAGCGCCGCCCGCCACTCCGTCTGATCCCGCCCCGACGCCACCTCCCCCCGGTGCAGCGTCCCGTCCGGCCGCTGCATCGTGCGCCGATCCAGCCGGGTGATCACCGTCATCTCCTCCTGCGCGGGGGGCAGGGCGGCCCGGTCAGGCGCGGGAGACGATCCGGTCACACAGGCGAGGAGGAGCGCGTACATCCGGCAGGATAACCCGCCGCGCTCCGCGTCTCAGGCCGCCCGCTCCCGCTCCTCCCCCCGCTCCCCGCAATACCCCTGCTCGTAGATCATCCTCCGGATCTCCGGGCGGCAGCTCCCGCACACCGTCCCCGCCCCGCAGCGCGCCCCGGCCTCCTCCTCCGTCCGCACACCCTCCCGGATGAGCTGAGAGAGCTTCCGATCCGACACCGCGCGACACAGACAGACGTACATGGCGGCCCTCCTGCTGAGCATCATCATGATAATGATTCTCATGTTCAAGATGACACGCGCCGCGCCGATCGTCAACCCCGCCGATCATGTCTTGTCTGTCCCCTCCCCCGCGCCCCGGTGAGCGCCCTCGCGCACGCTCTTGAAGGCATTGATCGCCTCGATGATGTCCACCGGGACGGTGAGGACGACCGTGTTCGAGGGCGAGGAGCCGAGCCCGTCGAGCGACTGGAGCGACCGCAATTGCATCGCGCCGGGGCTGGCGGTCATGGTGCGGGCGGCCTCAGCGAGGTTGAACGCGGCCTCCTTGTCGCCCTCGGCCTTGGTGATGGTGGCGCGCTTCTCGCGCTCCGCTGATGCCTGCCGGGACATCATCTTCTTCAGATCCTCCGGCATGTCGATGTCGAGCAGCCGGATAGAATCGACGTGGATGCCCCAGGTGCGGGTGTGGGCCTCGACGACCTCCCCGATGCGCGCCTGGATCTGGTCGCGCTCAGAGAGCAGCTCGTCGAGGCTCATGCTGCCGATGACATCGCGCAGCGACGCCTGCGCGTAATTCGAGATCGCATAACGAAAATCCTGCACCGACACCACCGCCCGCTCCGGGTCCTCGACGCGGAAGAAGATCACGCCGTCCACCTTCACCGGCACGTTGTCGCGCGTGATCACCTGCTGGTGCGGGATGTCCAGGGTCAGCACGCGCATGTCGATGAACCGCACCGTGTCGACGATCGGGAACACGAAGATCAGCCCCGGCCCGCTCATCGCGTGGAACCTCCCGAGGCGCAGCACCATCGCCCGCTCCCACTGCGCCGCCACGCGCGGGATCCGCGAGGCCCAGAACGCAGGCAGCGCGGCCAGCGGCGCGACGAGCGGCACATACATCAGGTCGATCAGCGCCGCCAGAAGGGTGAACAGCCCGAAGATCGCCAGGAACACCACCACCCGGAACCCCGCGCCGAGCGATACATGCTCCTCGACGGGTCGGGCGTAGCGCCGGTTCATCGCCTGCGCGGCGAGGGTGCGGGTGACTTCGTTGAGATCGGGGTTCGCCATCTTCTGCTCCAGCCGGTTAGCCGCGCCGACACCGATCAAGGCACCGATGCCCCGACCCGTCCGCGCCCCGCCAGTGTCCTCCCCGACAACCTGCGCTGTCAACGGCTACTCCGAACAGTGGCTCCGCCGGGGCTTCCCCTGGGTCTACCCCGCCGAGCTCACCGCCGACGCCTCCCGGAGCGCCCCCGCACCCGGCGCCACCGTCCGGATCGTCAGCGCAAAAGGCGAGTGCCTCGGCGCCGGGATCGCCGACGACGGCTGGATCGCCATCCGCCGCTTCCGCGCCGACGACGGCCCCATCGACGCCGCCCTGATCGCGCAGAAGCTCGCTCAGGCGCTCGCCCTCCGCAGGGCCGCCATGCCCCCCGACAGCCTCCCGCCCCTCACCACCGCCTGGCGCCTCGTCCACGGCGAGAACGACGCCATGCCCGGCGTCCGCGTCGATCTCTACGGCAGCCACGCCGTCATCAGCCTCGACTCCCCCTCGCTCCAGCCCCTCCTCCCGCTCCTCCTCGACGCCCTCCGCCGGCTCCTCCCGGTCGAGACCGCCTCGCTCGTCTGGCGCCCCGACCCCCGCGACAAGAGCCGGACGCTCCCCGCCCCGCCCCCGCTCCTCGGGACGCCCCCGGACTCCCTGATCGTCCAGGAGCGCGGCGTCAAGGTGATGTGCTTCCCCGCCCAGAGCAAAGATTGGGGCGTCTTCCCCGACATGCGCGAGTGCCGCCGCTTCCTCGAACCGATCTGGCCCGGCAAGCGCCTGCTCAACCTGTTCTCCTACACCGGCATGTTCTCCGTCTCCGCCGCCGTCCACGGCGCCGCCGAGGTCGTCTCCGTCGATCTCAGCCCCCGCTACCTCGACACCGCCCGCGCCAACTTCGCGCTCAACGGCCTCGACGCCCGCACTGCAGACGGCAGCCTCTCCGCCGAATTCCTCGCCGAAGACGCCTTCAAGGCCCTCGACCGCTTCCGCCGCCAGCGCCGCACCTTCGACGTCGTCATCGCCGACCCCCCCGGCCACTCCCACTCCGACGGCGGCGCCTGGTCTGGCGAGAAGGACTACCCCCGCCTCGTCGCCGCCGCCCTCGCCGTCCTCGCCCCCGGCGGCCTCCTCGTCGCCTGCTCCAACCTCGGCAGCATCAGCCCCAAGACCTTCCAGGGCTTCCTGGAGGATGGCTCGAAGCGCGCCGGACGCCGCCTCCTCGTCCTCCACGAAGGCGGCGCCGCCGCCGACTTCCCCGCCGCCCTCGACTTCCCCGAGGGCCGCTACCTCAAGTGCTGGGTCTGCGCCGCCCCATGACGCCCCGCCAGACCGCCCGCCTCCCCGGTCGCGGCCCTGATATCCCCCTCATCACCCTCACCGCCCACGCCCCCGGCCCCGCCGTCGTCCTCACCGCCAACCTCCACGGCGACGAGTACACCGGCACCGCCGCCCTGCTCGCGCTGCTCCCGCGCCTGGAGCGCGACCTCCGCTGCGGGCGCCTCCTCCTCCTCCCCTCCCTCAACCTCCCAGGCCTGCGGCTCCGCGCCCGCCGCTTCGAAGACGAAGACCTCAACCGCCTCTTCCCCGGCAGCCGCTTCGGCTCCCCCGCCGCCGCCCACGCCGCCCGCCTCTGGGCCTTCCTCAGCGCCGAACCCTTCGACCTCCTCCTCGACCTCCACGCCGACACCCCCGACGCCATCCCCTACGCCCTCATCGACCGCGCCGTCTCCCTCTCCGGCCCCGCCCGCGCCAGCCTCGAAGCCCGCTGCGCCGCCCTCGCCGCCGCCTCCGGCCTCGCCCCCCTCCGCGAATACCCCGACGACCGCTACGCCCGCTTCCGCCTCGACCGCTCCCTCACCGGCGCCGTCATCAACCGGCTCCACCGCCCCGCCCTCACCCTCGAAGCCGGCCCCCGCCTCCACCTCGACCCCGCCGCCTCCGCCACCATGCAGGCCGCCGTCGTCCGCATCCTCCACGCCCTCGACATGCTCCCGCTCCCCCACGACCTCCCCGCGCCCCGCCCCCCTCCCCTCCCCCCCGGCCCCTGGCGCCGCGACTCCGGCCCCCGCAGCGCCGCCGAGGGCCTCCTCTCTCCCCTCGTCCGCCCCGGCGCCCTCTGCTCCCCCGGTCACCCCCTCGCCTCCGTCCGCTCCCTCACCGGCGACACCCTCGAAACGATCTGCGCCCCCTCCGCCGGCTTCGTCATCGCGTGGACAGACCTCTTCTTCATCCCGGCACAGACCATGGTGTGTACCTGGGCAGAGCATGATTGAAGATCCCGGGTGGGCGGCACCCTGGTATCTGAGAGCGCTCTTTTTGCGGGGGTAACCCCCCGCATCGGCACGGCGCTTCGCTGGTGCCTCCCCCCGCGCCAAAGATGGCGCGACGGCTGGCCCAGGCCCTTGGTGAACGGAAGGGGCGGTAATATCTGTGATGACGGGGGCTCTTTTGGGGTTTACGCCCCTTACGTCCACCGGGCCAGCCGGGGCGTATCAGGGAGCATTGTCGGGCAGAGAGGTTCGGAAGGATGAGGAATGACAAATCCATAAGGAAAGTCCTTCCCTCCGTCCTCTCCGTCCTCTCCGTCCTCTCCGTCCCCTCCGTCCCCTCCGTCCCCTCGCCCGCTGCGCGGGAGAGGGTGGCAGCCGAAGGCTGACGGGTGAGGGCGACACCAAAAGTCCTTCCCCCCCGCCCCCTCTCCCGCCGCACGGCGAGGATCTGCGCGATGGGATCGGTGGGCGGTAAAGCCATTCTCAAACGCCTCTCATCCGGCCCTGCGGGCGCCCGCTTCCATGAGAGGTACGATATGATCGTCGGTGTCATCGGCTCCGGTTCCATCGGTCGAGTCGCGGCTGGACGCCTCCGGGCTGGCGCCGAGGCTG
>JBEIQZ010000536.1:0-4353 GCA_040376255.1 Alphaproteobacteria bacterium | reverse complement strand
GCGGCGCCGAGGGTGAAGGCGGCGAGGGGGGCCGGATCATCGCGGGCGGGATCGGGCGGGAGGCGCACCTCGATCCCGCCCCGGCTGAGGTGGAGGGCGGGCGGGCGGGCGAGGCCGCTGCTGATCCAGGCGGTGAGGGCGGCGGCTGCGGCGGGGGAGCCGCTGCCGTGGTGGAGGGTGGCGAGGAGGTCGCCGGGATCGGCGCGGGTGGCGGCCTGCGGGTGGGCGACGGCGGCCTGGATGCGCGGGAGGACGGCCCCGGACTGCACCCAGCTGCGGACGGCGGCGATGCTGGCGCGGAGCTGATCCCCGGCGGCGCCGTCCCGGTAGAGCAGCAGGTCGAGCGCCTCGTCGTGCAGCGGGAGATCGGGGGGGGAGGTGTGATCCTCGCCGCGCCGGTGGCCCTCGGCGTCGAGGATGCGGCGCAGCAAGGGGAGGGCGGGGGCGCCGGGGTCGCAGGCGGCAGCGGTCAGGGCGATCAGCCACTCGCGGGGGATGGAGCGGGGCGTGCGGCCCTCTGCGCGCATGGCGCAGGCGTCGCGCACCTCGTCGGCGGAGACGCTGAGCCCGGCCCAGAGCCGCTGCTCCACCCAGGGATCGGGGAGCCGGGTGGTGTGGAGCATCGGGAGGGCGTCGGCCTCCCCCTCAGCGAACCGGAGCGCCTCGCCGCGCGCCCAGAGGCCGTGGAGCGCGACGGATTCTGCCACCGACGCCTGCGCGAGCGGGTCGAGGCTGCTGCCGATGCTCCAGAAGCTGCGGCGCAGATCGGGGGCCGTCCCGGCGGCCAGCACCAGGGAGCGCACCAATTCGCCCACCGACGGATCGCGCCGGGCGGTCAGCGCGGCGAGCGCCTGCGTGCGGGCCGGGATCGGGGCGCTGCGCCGGGTCGCCACGCGCACCAGCATCCACCGCCCGGTCTTGTCCGCGTCCAGCCGCCCCAGGCAGGACACCTGTGCGCCCTGCTGGAGCGCCGACCACCGCGCCAGCAGCCCCGCCTCGCAGCCGCCGTCCGGTGTCACCTGCTGCGCCAGCCGCAGCAGCAGGCGGCCCCGGAGCGCCGGAGCGTTCCAGAGCACGACTGCTGCCAGGACGGGCAGGAACGCCAGCAGCCACCGGTACAGCCTGCGCCGGGAGCGCCCGTCAACGGGCGCATCAGCGGCAGAAACAGAGGAGGGAGGCGATTCACCGAGCAAGAGCTGACCCCGGAGAGGCTCTAACGCGGCAGAGGAGAGTGCGGA
This sequence comes from Alphaproteobacteria bacterium, assembly GCA_040376255.1. GTDB lineage: Bacteria > Myxococcota_A > UBA796 > UBA796 > SXON01 > JBEIQZ01. The sequence goes on along the minus strand of JBEIQZ010000536.1, from coordinate 3,115 downwards.
GAGGGAGGAGCGGGGTCGTGGAGGGCAGGCAGGAGATATCCGTTGACTGCCGGGGCGTCAAGGAGAAAAACAGGCGTTTCACCTGTGTCTTTACGTGTCAAGGGTTTGATCGGTCGGGAATGGCATGGAAATGCCCCGAGTTGTAGCCTGGGCGCCCAGGAGAATGGGGGGGATCATGCTACGCTGTCCGGATGGAAGCCACGCCGCGCCCCGATCCCGCCCCGGCACCCGACCGCGCCCTCCAGCACGAGCAGATCGCCAACGAGTCGAAGCACTGGGTCCGGTTGACGGCAGCCTGCAACAGCCGGTGCATCTTCTGCCTGGACTCGGAGGCGCAGGACGGGCGCGTGATGGACTGGGAGTCGGCCTGCCGGGAGATCCGGCGCGGGCGCGAGGAGCAGGAGGCGACGCGCATCGTGCTGTCCGGCGGGGAGGCCAGCATCCACCCGCGCTTCCACGACTTCGTGCGCTACAGCCGCGCGCAGGGCTACCGCTGGATCCAGACGGTGAGCAACGGGCGGATGTTCGCGAAGCGGGAGTTTTTTCTCAAGGCCGTCGAGGCGGGGCTGTCTGAGATCACCTTCTCGCTGCACGGGCACAACGCGGAATTGCACGACCGGCTCACGCAGGCGCCGGGCAGCTTCGACCAGCTCATGAAGGCGATGATGCGGGCGGTGCGGGACGGGCGGATCGTCGTCAACGTGGACGTGGTGATCAACAAGCAGAACGTGGCCCACCTGGAGAAGATCGTGGCGATCTGCGCGCAGGTCGGCGTGCGCGAGTTCGATCTGCTGCACGTCATCCCGCAGGGCGAGGCGTTCGATCACCGGGAGGAGCTGTTCTACGACCCGGCTGAGCATGCTGAGACGCTGCGGCGCGTGTTCCGGCTGGCGAAGAACCCGGCGTTCCATCTATGGACAAACCGCTTCCCGCTGGCGCACCTGGAGGGCGTGGAGGAGCTGATCCAGGATCCCCACAAGATGCTCGACGAGGTCGGCGGGCGCCGGATGCAGTTCCGCCGCTACCTCGACGCCGGGGCGCCCATCGACTGCCGCGACGCCGCGCGCTGCCCGCACTGCTTCATCGAGCCGTTCTGCTCCTCGCTGGATCGGCGTGTGGCGCAGATCAGCGCCGGTCAGGTCGATGTCCTCTGGCTGGACGCGCCGCTGCCGCCCGATCGGGCGCCGGAGATCCTCGCGGGCTGGGCCGGCAGCCTGCCGGGGGGCGCGCTGCGGCTGGGCGGGGAGATCCCGGCGGGCTGGGCGGGGCCGCGCCATGTCGGGGGCGCGCTCACGGCGGCGGAGGTCGCGGCGCTCCCGGCGGGATCGGTGTGGCAGCTCAGGGGCGTGGCGGAGCTGGAGGCGGCGGCGGCGGTCAAGGCGGCGCTGCTGGCGGCGCAGGCGCCGGGCGCCCCGGGCGTCCAGCGCGACGCCCCGATCTCCATCGAGATCTCCCTGGACCGGGACGTGGCGGCGTGGCTGCTGGCGGACCCGGGCTGGCTCAGCGGGTGGCCGGATCGGCTGGCCGGTGCGGGCGGGCCGATCCTGATCGGGACGACCTGGGCGACGATGGAGGAGACCGCGCGGCAGGCGCCCGACTTCGCGGCGTTTTTTCTGGAGATCGGCGCGAAGACGGCGGAGCCGGTGCGGGCGCGGGGCCTGCCGGCCTGCCTGTGTCCGGGGACGGTGATGCTCCCGGCGCTCACGGTGCTGCGCTCCGCGCAGATCCACGACGACGGGCGGCTGGCCATCGACGCGGAGGTGGATCGCTACACGGCGGAGGACTACCGGGCGAAGTCGCTGCGCTGCAGCGGGTGCGCGGTGACGGATCGGTGCGGGGGCGGCCACATCCAATTCCTGCGCCACCGGGGCTTCGCCGCGCTCCAGCCGATAGCCGGGGCGTGGGCCGGGGAGGCGCGCCGCCAGCTCGCGGATCGCCCGTTGGCGCCCGGCCTCGCTGCGGGTTCGCCGCCGCTGCCGCCGCCGCCGCGCCTGCCGATGCCGCAGAGCGCGCCGGTGCCGGAGATCGACGTGGTGCCGGGGCGCCGATCCTGATGGCGAACCTCGGCTACCTCCAGCTCACCCGCGAGTGCAAGCAGTTCTGCCGCTTCTGCTCCAACCCGCCGAGCGGCGTCGACCTGCAGGAGCAGGAGATGCGCGACAGCATCGACGACCTCGTCGCGCGCGGCTACGACGGCGTGATCCTCACCGGCGGAGAGCCGACCATCGCGCCGCTGCTGCTCCCGGCGACGGCCTACGCGACGGAGCGCGGGCTGCACGTCCGCATGATCAGCAACGGGCAGCGGCTGGCCGAGGCGGACTTCATCGGGGCGCTCGCGGCGGCGGGGCTGCGGCACGTCCACCTGTCGTTCCACTCCTGCCGCCCGGAGGTCCACGACTACCTCACCCAGACGCCGGGCGCGTGGGCGATGATCGTCGCGGCGATGCAGCACTGCGCGCGGCTCGGCATCCAGAACGACATCAACACCGTCATCAACGCGGCCAACAGCGATCACCTCCACGAGACGGTGATGTGGGTGTGCGACACCTTCCCGCACATCCGGCACTTCGTCTGGAACAACATGGATCCGAACATGAACCGGGCGGAGCGCAACCCGGACGTGATCCCCCGGCTGCGGGAGTTCGAGGTCTCGCTGCGGCTGGCGATGACCTGGCTCGAACGGAGCGGGCGCAGCTTCCGGGTGGAGCGCGTGCCGCTCTGCTACATGCAGGGCTTCGAGCACTGCTCGACCGAGACGCGAAAGATCGTGAAAGAAGAGGAGCGCTGCATCCGGTTCCTCGACCGCAAGGGCTTCGTCCTGCAGAAGCAATTCCTCCACGGCAAGGCCCCGGTCTGCGACGCCTGCGCCCTCGATCCGATCTGCGCCGGGCTGTACAGCATGTCCTACCACTATGATCCGGCTGAACTTTTTCCGGTCTGGCGCGATCCTGTCACAGTGATGGAGCGCATTCTCAGACATGCGCCGGAAGCGGATTTGATCGCCCGCATCGAGGCGCGGCGCGGTATGAGGAGTGACGAACAGCCTGATGATTATGGGATGAGACTTGAACATGGCGGGACAATAGGTAAGATGCGTCCCGAGCGATGACGTCGG
>JBEIQZ010000932.1:0-1230 GCA_040376255.1 Alphaproteobacteria bacterium | reverse complement strand
TCTGTCCCGCCAGCCGGTGCCATGAGGCTACCCGATTGCGCAAAAACATGTCATTTTACGCATGATTTTGCACCCTGATTCTGCACCCCTGCCTGATCCAGTCTGCGCGAGAGGGTTTTGCGCCCCCGCCTCAGCGACTTCTGCGCCCCCCTCTGTTCTGCGCTCCTGTGCCGAGCAGGGAGGGCCATCAGCGCCTGGGCGCTTGAGGAGCGCAGGTCGCCGGGCAGCGGGCTGTCCGATCCAGGCGGCGCGCTGCGTCTGCGAATGGACGGAGCCGCCATGATCTCTCCTGCTCACCCTGTCTCTCTCATCCTGTCCGTCGAGGAGCAGGACGCCGTGATCCAGCTCCGCGATGAGCCGCAGGACGGCGCACTGTGCGCCACGGTCTGCGTCTGGCGCAAGGGCGCGGTGCTGCGGCGCGCACCGCTGGCGACCCTGGAGGAATTGCACCTCTACGGGCGGGTCGATCTGCTGCGCCCGGTGCTCAACACGCTGCTGGCCGCCGGGGTGGACATCCGGTGGTTCAGCCTCGCAGGCCGGTATCAGGGCATGATCGAGTCCGTCTACAGCCGCGCCTTCCTCCGCCACCACGGCCAGTACCGCCTCCTCAACGACCCTGCCCGCCGACTGCAGCTCGCCGTCGATGTCGTGAACGGAAAGCTGGAGAACCAGCGCGGCCTGCTCCTGCTCCGCCAACGCAACCTCCGCAGCCCTGAGATCGCCGCCGCCCTCGCCCGGATGCGCGCGATGCAGATGACCCTCGCCGAGGCGCAGACCCTCGACGCCGTCCGGGGCGCCGAAGGCATGGGCGCGGCGATCTACTTCAGCGCCTTCCCCCACCTGCTCAGCAACCCCGCCTTCGCCTGGGGCGGACGCACCCGCCGCCCGCCCCGCGATCCGATCAACGCCTGTCTGTCCTTCGGCTACGCGATGCTGCTCGTCCAGGTCGAGCAGGCGCTCTACATGGCGGGCGTCGATCCCTTCGTCGGCGCTCTCCACACCGCCGAGCGCGGCGCCGCTGATCTGGCCCTCGACCTCACCGAAGAGTTCCGCCCGCTCGTCGACCGCATCGTCCTCACCCTCATCAATCGGCGGGAGCTGGCGCCGGTGGACTTCGTCCCCGCCGGAGCAGGCGGCGACATGGACGAGAACGGCGCCGTGATCGAGGGGGCGACCTGGATGGGCGACACGGGGCGCCCGGTGTTCTTCCGGGCATGGGAGCAGGAGCTT
>JBEIQZ010000384.1:0-6044 GCA_040376255.1 Alphaproteobacteria bacterium | reverse complement strand
GGTGGCACCTGCGCCGATGGCCGCGCCGGTGGCTTCCGCCGATCAGGTGGCCGCGCCGGTGGCCGCCCCGCCCGCGCCGCAGACGCCCGCTCCGGTGTCCGCGCCCGCCCCGCTGTCCTCCCCCGAGGCGCTCCGCCCCCGCCCCGAACCGCGCCCGCCCGATCCCACCCGCGCGGCAGGCGAGGCGCGCGCCGTGGAGTCCCGCCGCCCCGATCCCCGCTCCCAGCCGCGCCCTGCGCCCCGCCCTGCGCCCTCCCGCGACGACGATCCGCCCGCCTCAGCCTCCCCCCGCGAGAGCATCGCGACGCCGCGCACGGCCAACACCCCGACCGTCCCGACCCGCCTGATCCCCCCCGATCCCGAGGAGTCCTCCGGCGGCTTCTCCTTCATCCTCCAGCTCCTCGCCGCCCTCTTCCTCGTGCTGGGCGGCTGGCTGGCGACCCCGGTGGGTGGGGCCTTCGCGCTGGTGGCGAACGCCTGGGACGGCGCCCGCGCCGTCTCGGTCGAGCGGGGCGAGGTCATCGCGACCGGGCTGGCGACCACCAACGCCGCGCGGCTGGAGGCCGGGATGCCGCTGCAGCTCGTCCCCTATGATCAGATGCCCGGCGTGATCCGGGCGCGCGTCGTCGGGGCCGACGGGCGCATCCTCGCGCCCGAGGCGTCGCAGGGGCAGGTGGCCGTGCTGGAGGGCAATTGGCTCCAGGCGCCCATCGAGGTGCGCGGCCAGACCAGCGGCTACGCAGCCATCGAGTACGATCCCGACGTGTCCGTGCGCGCGAGCTGGTCACCGCTCTGGCAGGCCGCCGCCGCCCTCGGCGTCACCCTGATGGGCGCGCTGCTGCTGCTGGTGGTCGGCTGGTGGCTGATCATCCGCCCGTGGACCCAGCTCGCCGCCCAATTGGAGCGCCCCGGCCGCGTCCAGCCCCCGGCCTCCTTCGGCCCCATCGAGCAGATCGTCCAGTGGATCAACCGCCAGCGGGAGTAGCGCTGGCGCGCCCGATCAGGCCGTTTCGGTCGAGGTGCCCATCCCGAACATGCTCTTCAACTGGGAGAAGCGCGGGCGCTCCGCGTTGTAGAACAGGAAGGAGAACAGGCTGGAGGCGGAGGCGTACTTGTAGACGTCGCGCCAGGAGTGGATGGTCTCCAGGTGGCGGGCGATGGTGATGGGGCGGAAGTAGAATTCCCGGTAGAACTGGCGGTGGAAGGAGATCAGATCGTCGGGTTCCAGCCCCCACGGCACGAACGTCGGCTCCCAGAAGCTCTTTTCGTCGGTGCTCTCGCTGATGAGCCGCCCCCACTTGCTGCCTTCGCGCTCCCAGATCTCCATCTGCGGCGTCTTGGGGAGCAGGGTGTTGATCTGCACCGTGACGTCGTGGAGGGGCAGCGTCTTGGCGAAGGCGATGGTCTCCTCGATGGTCTCCTTGCTGTCAGGCATGTGGCCGAGGATGAAGAACGCCTTGGGCCGCAGGCCGACCTCGTGGGCGGCGGTGATGGCGGCGCGGATCTTCTCTTTGGTGATGCCCTTCGAGATAAAGTCCAGCACGCGATCCGAGCCGGACTCGATGCCGAAGCGCGTGCGCCAGCAGCCGGCGTCCTTCATCTGCTGGAGCAATTCGCGGTCGACGACCTCCACCCGCGAGGAGCAGGTCCAGCTCACCTTCTTCGGGATGTCGCGCCGGATGAACTCGTCGCAGATGCCCTGGACGCGCTTCTTGGAGGCGCAGAACAGGCTGTCCACAAAAGCGATGTCCTTGGCGCCGAAGTCGCGGACGAGGTGCTCGACCTCGTCGGCGATGTAGGCAGGGGAGTGGCTGCGGTAGCCGGACTTTGACTTCTGGCAGAAGGCGCAGGCATGCGGGCAGCCGCGCGAGGTGATCATCGCGAACTTCGGCGTCGCATGCTCGTCGATGGGGATGGGGTGGTACAGATCGGGCGGGAGCAGGTGCCGCGCCGGGAAGGGGAGCTTGTCCAGATCCTTGAACCGGGGCCGGGAGGGGGTGAAGTGGATGGCGCCGTCGGGCTTCTGGTAGCAGATGCCCTGCACGTCATCCAGCGCGCGGCGACCGGCGTAGACCTCCACCAATTCCAGCATCGTGTGCTCGCCCTCAGACAGCACCCCGACATCGAACTGCGGCCAGGCCATCGCCTCCTGCGGCAGCAGCGTCACATGGTAGCCGCCCAGCACGATGGGGACGTCCGGCATCGCCTGCTTCAGCGCCGCCGCCAGCAGCTTCGTCGTCTCGAAGACGACCGTGGTGGAGCCGATGCCGATCACCTCCGGCTTCAGCCGCTCGACCTCCTTGACCGTCTGCGCGACGTCGTAGCGCGCAGCGGCGGCGTCGAGGGCGGAGACGGCATGTCCGTGCTGCTCCAGCATCGCGGCGATGTACAGGATGCCGAGCGGCGCGGAATTATAGAACAGGTAGGCGGTGACTGGGCTGACGTGTCCGTTGGCCAGCACGGTGTCCAGCGGGGGGTTGATCAGGGTGACGCGCATGGGGAGGCTCCTCGCTGACAGCAGATCCACAGCCTACCGCAGCGGCGCTCTGAGCGGCGGTAGTACACCGTACCCCTGATAGAGATGTCCGGAAGATGCAAAGCCGCCGGATCGGTCACCATCTGTTGTAAGCTGTCGCGCTGTCGTGCCGTTCGGAGGGCGATGATGACCCACTTCTCAGGTGTCCTGCTCCCGCTCCTGCTCTCCTCCGGGTGTGTCCCCGACAACAATACCGATCTCATCCCGGAAGCGAACGCCGGGATCGGCCTCGTCCGGGCCGCCCCGAAGGCTCCGCAGGCGTTGAACCCCTGCGGCCTGAACGTCCCGTGGCTGACCTCCCCCGTGACCGGGGGCGAAGAGGCTGCGGGGCCCGGCCTCTCCGGCGTCCCGACCGGCTCCTCCAGCCTGCCGCCGGGGCTGAGTCCGCCCCCGCAGTCGGGCATCGGCGGCCTGATCGGCGCGCAAGGCACACAGATCGGCTCAGGCGGGCTCGGCGCGCGGGGGGGCGGGCTGGGCGGCGGCGGCAGCGCGGAGGGGCTGGGCGGGCTCGGCACGAAGGGGAGCGGCTCCGGATCGTCGGGCTACGGCGCTTCAGGCTACGGCACCGGCGCCTATGACGCCCCTGCAGTGAAGACCCCGATCGCGCCCGCCGAGGCGCCCGCCCCGGCAAAGACAGCGGTCGCCGCGAAGGAGACAGCGCCTGAGTGGGGCGCTGAGATCCACCTGTCGAACGATGACTCGATGAGCCTCGCGTCAGCGCAGCGGCTGCTGTGGGCAGCAGAGCAGGGTGCGCGGATCGAGGCGCGACAGGTGCGACCGCACGAGTTCCTCAACTACTTCCACTTCCCCGCCGCGCCGATCACCGCCGACCAGACCTTCTCTGTCCAGGCCTCCGCCCTCGCCGACCAGGACGGGCGCATGACCCTCGCCTTCTCTGTCGCCGGGGCGGCGGTGTCGCGCAGGGCGCTCGACCTCACCTTCATCCTCGACCGCTCCGGCTCCATGTCCGCCCAGGGCCGCATGGACTATGTGAAGCGCGGCCTCCGCCTCGCCGAAAAACAGCTCCGCCAGGGCGACCGCGTCGACGTCGTCCTGTTCGACCACGAGGTCTGCACCCCGATGCAGGATCACGTCGTCGGGCGCGACGACCCCGCCCAGCTCACCGCCCTCATCGACGCCATCCAGCCGCGCGGCTCCACCGACCTCGGCATCGGCCTGAAGGAGGGCTACCGCATCGCCTCGGCGCGCACCGGCCCGGAGATGGTCGGGCGCTCCCCGCGCGTGGTGCTGATAACGGACGCGCTGGTGAACGAGGGGCAGCTCGACCCGGACATCCTCGCGCAGATCGGGGCGGCGTATGAGGAGAGCGACGTGCGGCTGACGGGAGTGGGGGTGGGGCGGGAGTTCAGCGACGCGGTGCTGGACAAGCTCACCGAGAAGGGCCACGGACCCTACCTCTACCTCGGCTCCGAGGCCGTCGTTGACCGCTTCTTCGGTCAAGGCTTTCTGTCGATGACCCACACCCTGGCCCACGACGTCCGCTTCTCGGTGGATCTGCCCGATTCGCTCGCCCAGGAAAAATTCTACGGCGAGGAGTCCTCCACCGTCGAGTCCGACATCCAGCCTATCAACTACCAGTCCGGAAACGCGCAGCTCTTTCTCCAGGATCTCCTCGTGCGCGGCGGGTTATCGGCGGTGGGGGACGAGATCGCCTTCCGCATCCGGTGGAAGGACCCGGTGACGGAGGAGGCGAAGGAGCAGCGCGTGGTGACGACGGTGGCCGAGGCCCTGAAGCAGAGCCCGGCGGCCATCCAGAAGGCCCGCGCCCTCATGGCGTGGACGGACATGGCGGCGGCCTACGCCGGGAGGGGCGACGCCTGCGGGGCGCTCTACACGGTCTGGCAGGAGCGCCTGAAGCCGGTGGGCGAAGAGGCGGAGATGGGGTGGCTCGACGGGCTGACACAGAAGGTGTGCGGGAGCAGCGGGGCGTGGAGCCGACGCTGATCACCCGCTGATCACCCGCTGATCACTCCATCCCCTTGATGTTCGCCACCGGGTACATCCGGTGCGCGATCCGCGCGATCCCCTCGTCCTCCAGCACCTTCAGCACCATGTCCAGATCCTTGTAGACATGGCCGCACTCGTCGATGGGCGTGCGGACGGTGTTCCCGGCGATGCCGGTGATGGTGACCCCGGCGCAGGTGCGCTTGATCGTCCGCATCTCGCGGTCGATCTCGTCGTGGCGGGCGGTGAGCTGGCGCTTCGCCTCGTTCCGCCCCAGCAGCCGCCCCGATCCGTGGTTTACCGAGTAGCCGGAGCGGCTGGCGCCCGCCTGCGGGAACAGGATGGCGGCCCCGGCGAGCATGGAGCCGGGGATCAGGCAGGGGTGGCCCGTATCGGCCCAGCGGGTCCCGGCCAGATCGGGGTGGCCCGCCGGGAAGGCGCGGGTGGCGCCCTTGCGGTGGACGAAGCCGGTCTTCCGCGTCCCGTCCGGCAGCAACAGCGTCTCCTGCTGGACGAGGTTGTGGCTGATCTCGTAGTAGGGTTCGAGGTCGGCCTGGTAGACCTCGCGGGTGGCCTCGCGGATGCCATCGAGGATCGTCCAGCGGTTCGCTACTGCGTAGTTCGCCGCAGAATTATGGCAGGCCCAGTAATCCTGGCCGAGCGGCTCGTCGATCCGCAACCAGGACTGCTCGCGCCGGTTCTCCGGCAGGCCGCGCAGCTTCGCGCCCTCGTAGAAGAAGTGGTTGGCCGTCTGCCAGCCGTAGCCGCGCGAGCCGCAGTGGATCATGATCCACACGCTGCCGTCGTCCCGATCCACCTGCATCTCGACGAAGTGGTTACCGCCGCCCACCGAACCCATCTGCGCGCAGGCCCGCGACCGCGCCCGCGTGATCCGCTCCAGATCCGTCCCCTCCGGGATCGGGATGTACTGCCGCTCGCAGAGGTCGGCGCTGACGTCGATGGCCTTCGCGCCGAAGCGCAGGATCTCGGAGATGCGATCCTCGGTGAACGCCGCCATCTTGCGCGGGCGCCCGCTCCCGACGCCCGTTGCCACCCGCTCCTCGACGGCGCGGATCCAGCGCATGCGCCGGTCAAAGTCGACGACGTCTTCGGCAGTAAGTGTTGGGACGTTTACATATAAAACGCCACAAGAGATATCGTACCCGCTGCCGCCCTGAAAGATCACGTCCTCGGTGACCAGCACCCCGCCGACCGGCAGCGAGTAGCCGAGGTGGGTGTCGGGCATGAGGTACATGCCGATGGCGCCGGGGCTGGCGGCGGAGGCGGCGGCCTGCGCCCAGAGCGCCTCGTCGGTGACGGCGAACAGCGGCTCGGAGAGGAAGGCGTGGACCTCTGTCCGCATGTTCCCGGTCTTCGGGAGCACATAGTGGCTCCCGCCGACCTTCACGACCTGGCTCATGACGCCTGAGGTGGACGCTGATTTGGAGGCTGACCCGGGTGTCGTATCGGAAGACATTCTTATTTTCCGCTGTTCTCAGGATATCTATAACCCGTTACGTCTGAATCTGGAGCCGGAGAATGC
>JBEIQZ010000281.1:0-7904 GCA_040376255.1 Alphaproteobacteria bacterium | reverse complement strand
CCCCTCCCCGCCCGCCCGCCGCCTCCGCCATCTCCCCGAACGGCGACCCCGCCGACCACACGAACGACAGCGCCGCCGCCTGCGCCTCCAGCGCCGCCGCGCCCTCGCCCAGCCGCAGGTGGCAGCCCCCGATCCGCCGCAGGGCGCCCGGTGTTGTCGGGATCGGGCGCCGCAGCCGCCAGTCCGCCGGGTCTGCGGCGGGGATCTCTACCGGGTCGAGGTGCTGCTCCTCCTTCAGGAAGCGCAGGTACCAGCGGATCGCCTCCCGATCCTGCCCCGCCTGCTCCGCGATCTCCGCCCGATCCCAGGCCAGCACATGCACGCAGCGCGGATCCCAGGCCATCTGCACGATCGGCCCCTCCCACAGCGCGTCCCGGATCGTCGAGCGCCAGTAGATATAGATCCCCCCGCTGTCCTTCAGCGTCTCTGCAAGGTGGATCGCCCGCTCCTGCAGCCGCGCGACCTCCGCGATCCCGTACCACGCCCACAACAACCGGGCCGTCCGCACCGCCCGCTCCAGCCGCTCCCGATCCAGCCCGATCCACGCCTCCGCCGCCGCCTCGCCCGCGTACCACTCCGCCAGCCAGCCCCGCGCCGCCTCCGCCGGGGCCGACGGGCTCCACCCGGCGCGCGGCTCCGCTCCGCCCCACACCTGAAGCAGCGCGGGCTCCGGCAGATCGCCCCTGTCGCTCCTGTCGCTCCTGTCGCTCATGTCCCCCCCCCGCCCCGCCTGAGCTGATCCGCCCGCGCCAGCAACACCGCGAGCAGCCCCCGCCGCGCATCGACCAGCGGGCGCAGGTACGGCTCCACCGCCAGCGCCGTCTGGGCGCGCTGCCAACCCTCACGCGGCTCCTTGAAGCGCCGGATCATCTGGATCGCCCCGTCGATCGCCGCCTCCGGCCCGCGCCACCGCCGCAGGAACGCCAGCCAGCTCAGATCCGGCTTCGGCCCCGGCGCCCGCCGGTGGACCAGCCGCAGCAGCGCCTCCGCCTGCCTCAGCCACGGCTCAGGATCGCCGCCCGCCTCCTGCGCCCGCGCCGCCTCCGCCTCTAATTCCTCCGCCTCCCGCCGCAGCGCTCCCACCTCCCCGTCCCCGATCCACGCTCTGGTCTCCAGCTCGCCCCGGAACAGCGAGACGTAGCGCCGCGCCGAGGCGAGGGCGGCGATCTCCCGCCCGCACCGCAGCCGCTCCCCGGCCTCCCCGCGCGCCAGCCACGCCTGACCCAGCGCCCGCCACTCTGCCAGGTTCTCCGCCTGCTGCGCGCTCCCCACCCGCAGCGCCCGCTCCCGCCACCGCAGCGCCGCCGCCCCGTCCCCCTCCGCCGCTGACAGCTCCGCCAGCTCCGCGAACGGCGTCTGCGGCGACCAGTTCAGCGTCAGCGCCGCCTCCCACGCCGCCCGCGCCGCTGCAATGTTCTCCGGGATGTCCCCCGCCCGCCTGAAGCAATGCCCGATCCGCCGCAGCCCCTCCACCGTCGTCGGCTCCGTCCGGCGGTGGTAGTAGTACCACTCGTCGAGCTTCGGGATCACCACCGGGTCCAATTCCGGCTCCCGCGCCAGGAATTGCGTATACCGGCGGATCGCCTCCTGCTCCTGCCCCGCCGCCTCCGCGATCTCGGCGAGATCCCAGGCCAGCACATGCACGCAGCCCGGCTCCCAGACCGCAAGGTACAGCGGCCGCCGATCCATCGCCTCCCGCACCGTGAAGGGCGCGTGGAGCAGCGCACCGTCCGGCCCCCGCAGCGTCTCCGCGAGGTGCATCGCCCGCTCCAGCAGCCGCGCCGCCTCCGGCAGCCCGTACCACGCCCACAGGAGCCGCGCGGTCCTGATCATCCGATCCAGCCGCTCCGCCCCGGCAGCCACCCACGCCTCCGCCGCCGCCTCGTCCGCGTACCACTCCGCCAGCCAGCCCCGCACCTCCTCCACGTCTGTCTTCGGATAATTCTCCGAGTACCAGACCTGGAAGTGGCTCCAGACGCCGAACAGCGCGGGCTCAGCCCCCGCCTCAGGCGCCTTGTAAGGCGCGTCCGCCTCAGGCGCCTGTTCAGGCGCGTCCGCCTCATCGTCCGTGTCCATCCGGTAAGGATACCACCCCGGTCGCGCGCCCGGCACTGCAGAAATCGGGTATCCTGTCCCCACCTGAGGTCTCCGATGCGCCCGCTGCCGCTGCTCTCCCTCTCCGCCCTCGCCCTCCTCCCGCTGCTGGCCGCCTGCTCCGGCGACGCCGGAAAAAAGCAGAAACAGCCCGACGACTCCGCGACCGGCGCGACCGATGACACCGGCGACACCGGCGACACCGGCACCGGCGCCGACGACCTCTGCAGCGGGCTCGGCCTGCCGATCCGCGCCTTCGACCCCGCCGAGCCGGAGGCGTACCAGCGCCACCAGCCCGCCGGGGACTTCAGCGTGCCGCTGCGCGACGGGACGACCTGGACGCTCTCCGAGGAGTGGAGCGGCTGCGAGAATTATATCTTCCTGCCGCACTGGTTCGGCATCGACGACCTCGACGACACCTCCTGGTGGACGACCGGCGTGGACGAGCTGATCGCGCGCTCCCCCCGGAACACCCACTACTTCTTCGTGCTGGCCGGGCTCTCCCGCGATCCTGAGCCGACGCTGGAGATGATCGACACGTACATCAGCGAGGCGCTCGCCCCGCTCGACGCGGAGGAGGCCGCCTGGTGGGCCGCGCACCTCCACGTCGTCGCTGAGCCCTCAGGCGAGGTCGGCGGGCTGGTACAGCAGATGTTCTCCCGCGACATCGGCACCCTCGGCTGGGCCATCGACCGCGAGCAGAAGATCCGCACCACCGGGTACTACCCGGCGGTCGCCGCCTATGACACCGCGCTCAGCAACGCCGGGCTCTGGCCGTGGGAGATGGAATTGTACTCCGCCGCCTACGAGTCCGAGTACATGAACTTCCTCGTCGAGCGCCAGGCCCGCCTCGACGCCGAGGGCGCCACCATCGTCGAGGTGTTCGACGGCTCAGTGGTCTCCGAGTACACCGACGGGGTGCTCAGCCTGCCCGGCGCGGCGGAGATGGCGGCCTTCGACACGATGGAGATCGAGGTGCTGATGGAGTGCCCCGACAAGGACGGCATGGAGATCAACAACTGCGGCGCCTGGGACTACATCGCCAACCTCTGGCTCGACGACGGCGCGGGCGGCTGGCTGGAGATGGGCCGCTTCATCACCTCCTACCACCGCGAGAACCACTGGGTCGTCGACGGCAGCCACGCCCTCGCCTGGCTGAAGGAGGGCGGCGATCACAACGTCCGCTTCTCCTGGGCGCCCTCCTGGAACGTCCAGCCCACCGGCGTCACCCTCCGGCTCCGCCTCTACGACCAGGGCAAGGGCAGCCGCCCGCAGGAGATCCACCCGCTGTTCACCGGCGGCGGCTTCGGCAGCACCTACAACGACCGCGACCCCGTCGAGGTCACCGTCCCCGCCGGCGCCACGAAGGTCGAGCTGGTCGCCATCGTCACCGGCCACGGCATGGACACCTACAACTGCGCCGAGTTCTGCGACCACGAGCACACGTTCACCGTCAACGGCCAGGCGCACGCCTACGAGCTCACCGATCCCGGCATCGACGACGGCTGCGCCCAGATGGTCCCGCAGGGCGCCGTCCCCAACCAGGCCGGGACGTGGTGGTTCGGGCGCGGCGGCTGGTGCCCCGGCATGGAGGTCCGCCCCTGGACCGTCGATGTCACCGCCGACGCCGCCCCCGGCGCCACCGCCAGCATCGACTACCGCGCCACCCAGGGCGGCGATGAGCCCATCGACGGGCTCGGGAACATCGAGATGCGCTCCTGGCTGGTCATCTCCTACTGAGACGGAGCAGGCTCAGGCGAGGTTGTGGAAGACGTTCTGGACGTCGTCGTCCTGCTCCAGCCGGTCGATGAGCGCCAGCACCTCCTGCACCTGATCCTCGTTGAGCTCGGCGGTGGAGGTCGGGATGTACTCGGCGCCGGAGGAGACCGGGGTGATGCCCTTCGCCTCGATGGCCTTCTGCATCGTGCCGAAGTCGTTGAAGGCGCAGCGGATGATGAGCAGCGGCTCGCCCTTCTCGCCCGTCCCCTCGCCCAGCTCCTCCAGCCCGGCGTCGATCAGCTCCAATTCCAGGCCCTCCGCGTCGATCCCGGCGGGGAGCGCCGGATCGAGCCGGAACACGCCCATGCGCTTGAACAGGAAGCCGACGCTGCCGGTGGAGCCGAGGTTGCCGCCGCAGCGGTTGAAGTGGACGCGCAGGTTCTGGACGGTGCGCGTCGGGTTGTCGGTCGCCGTCTCGACCATCACCGCCACGCCGTAGGGGCCGTAGCCCTCATAGCCGACCTCCTCGTAGGCCGCGCCGCCCTGCCCGGAGGCTTTTTTGATGGCGGCCTCCACCTTGTCCTTGGGCATGTTGACCGCGCGGGCGTTCTGCATGGCCCGGCGCAGCGACGGGTTGTTGTCGGTGTTGGTTCCACCGGCGCGGACCGCCATCGCGATCTCGCGGCTGACCCGCGTGAACGCCTTGGCCATCTTGTCCCAGCGCGCCATCATCGTGGCCTTGCGCGTCTCAAAAATGCGTCCCATCTGCTCACCGTGAAGGCGCGGCGTCTATCCTGTCTGAGCCGCCGCTACCAGCCGGGACGATCATCCGGGCTGACCGGCAGGATCGCGCACCGGTTATCTTGTCAGCATGGCAGAGACCGGCCGCGATCACCTCCACCTGCTGCTCGCCTTCGGGATCGCCGCCGCGATCAGCCAGCCGCGCCTGCCCGCGCCAGCCGCTGAGCCCGGCGGCTTCGACGGCCCGCAGGCCCTCGCGCGCGTGGAGTCCTGGGCGCAGCAGCCCCGCCCCGCCGCGAGCCCCGCCCTCGCCGATGTCCAGGATCAGATCGCCACTGTGCTGGAGCAGTCCGGCCTCACCGTCCAGCGGCTGGAGGCGGGGCAGGGCCTCACCAACCTCCTCGCCCACGCCCCCGGCGTCCTGCCCGACGCCACCCCCGATCAGAGCCCCTCCGGCGTCTGGCTCACCGCCCACTCAGACTCCGCCCCGGACGCCCCCGGCGCCGCCGATGACGGCCTCGGCCTCGCCGTGGTCACCGGGGTCGTCCAGGCGCTCTCGCAGGGCACCGGCCCGCCCCCCGGCCTCCACGTCCTGATCACCGACGGCGAGGAGCTCGGCCTCAAGGGCGCGCGCGCCTTCGCCCGATCCGTCTACTGGCCTGTCGCTGAGCCTGTCCCGGGCAGCTCCCCGGCTGGAGGCGCCCCGCTGATCATCAACGTCGAGGCGCGCGGCACCTCCGGCCCCGCCTTCATGTTCCAGACCGCCGGGCCCGACCCCCGCATCCTCAACGGCTGGCAGCAGTCCGGCTGCGACGCCCAGACCGGCTCGATGGCCCGCGCGGTCTACGATCTGCTCCCCAACGACACCGACTTCACCGTCTTCCGCCGCCACGGCGCCTGGGGCTACGACTTCGCCCTCATCCACTCCCCCCACCTCTACCACACCCCCGGCGACACCCCCGCCAGCCTCGACCCCCGCAGCCTCCAGCAGACCGGCGACTGCGTCCTCGGCCTCGCCCGCTACTGGCTCGACCGGCTCGGGCGCAACCGCCCGCAGGGCGCCCACCCCGCCGAGCGCCCCGCCGCGCGCGCCCCGGGCTCCCATGTCTACGGCCAGATCCTCGGCTTCACCTGGGTCGCCCCGGCCTGGCGCGTCCGCACCGCCGGGCTGCTGCTGCTGCTCGCGCTCCCCTGGCACACCCTCTACGACTCCCGCCGCGACGTCCTCGCCGGGATCGCCGGGTGGCTCCTCACCCCCGCCCTCGCCTTCGGGATCGGCTGGCTGGCGCTCATGGCCCTCGTCCGCTGGCCCCCCTTCCTCGCCGCGCCCGCCGAGATGCCCGGCGCCTGGCCGATCTACCTCGCCGCCACCGCCGCCGGGCTCCTCACCGGCCCCCTCCTCCTCCGCCCGCTCCTCCCCCGCCTCCCCGATCTCACGCGCGGCTGGCACGCCGGGGTCGTCCTGCTCGCCGCCGCCGCCGCCCTCGCCCTCCCCTCCGTCGGCTACCTGCTCCTCCCCGGCGCCCTCGTCAGCGTCTTCCGCCTCCGCGATCAGCCCCGCATCGCCCTCCTCCCCGCCGTCCTCGCCGGGCTCTGGCTCGGTCCGCTGCTGTTCAGCCTGCCGGTCGCCCTCACCTCGCGGGCGCTGCCCCTGCTCTGCGTGGCGCCCTGGATCTTATTGGCGTGGCTGCTGTGAGGCGCATCGTCCTGGAGAACCGCTGCGAGCGGACATGGGCCAGTATGACCGGGGACGGACGGGTGCGGTTCTGTGACGGGTGCGGGAAGAATGTCTATAATTGGAGCGTGATGACGGAGGAGGAGCGGGAGAAGGTCAGGGGGAAGGTGTGTTGGTTGTTGCCTGTGAATGTTGTCAGGTAAAAAACGCAACCGTGGTTGCGTTTCCCCTCTTTACCCCTCCATCGCCCCCACCACGAACCCCACCAATTCCCCCGGCGTCATCGCCCCCACCCTCGCCCCCGCCGCCGCGCACCTCGCCGCCGTGTCCTTGTCATAGGCGGGATAGGCGTTGTCGCAGAGCGCCGCGAGCCCCAGCACCTTCGTCCCCTGCGCCACCAGCGAGGCGATCTCGCGCACCATCGGCCCGGCGTCGCCCTCATAGAAGTCGGTGATCAGGACGACGATGGCGCTCCTGGGGTTCTCGATGAGCTGGGCGGCGTAGCGGAGCGCCTTCGCGGCATCGTTCCCGCCGCCGAGGTTTACCTTCAGCAGCAATTCGACGGGGTCCTGGACGTGATCGGTGAGGTCGACGACGTTGTTGTCCCAGGCGATGAGGTGGGTCTTCAGGTCGCGGAGGCCCCAGAAGCAGGCGGCGGTGACGGCGCTGTGGATAGCGGAGGAGATCATGGAGCCGGACTGATCGACGAGCAGGATGAGCTGCCAGCGCTCCATGTGGCGGCGCTGGTGGGCGCGGGCGAGGAAGGAGACGCGGTCGACGTTGAGCCTGCGGCGGACGGGATCCCAGCGGTGGAGGTTCTGGCGGAGGGTGCGCCGGAGGTCGATGCTCATCGGCGGGCGGGTGGTACGGCGGGGGCGCTTGGGGCCGGAGCGGTGCTCCTTGACCTTGCGGCTCAGGCGCTCGATGAGGTCGCGGATCACCTTCTCCACGAGCTTGCGGGCCATCGCCAGCACCTCCGGGTTCATCAGGTGCTTCGTCTGCAGCACCGCCTCCAGCAGCTTCTCGTCGGGCTCGACGCGCTCCAGCACCGCCGGATCGGTGATCATCTCGGTGAGGTGGTAGCGGTGGATGGCGTCGTGTTCGAGGCGCTCGATGATCTCGCGGGGGAACAGGGTGTGGATCTCGTTGATCCAGTCGGGGACGGTCATCTGCGAGGGGCCGGGGCCGGTGCCGCGCTCCTCGCGGTGGGCGTCCTTCGCCCGCTCGCGCCCGTAGAGCCACTCCATCGCCGCGTCCGCCTGCGCCCAGCCGCCGATGCCGCCGAGGCTGTCCTGCGCCGCTTCACCGAGGATCAGGCGCCAGCGGGTCAGGGCGGGGAGGTCATCGGGGAGGGGAGATGAGGGCATGTGAACCGGTTAACCGGTCACCTCCCTGGAGACGCTGTGTACACCTGGATCCCCGACGGCAGCACCCTGCTCATCCTCGACTCCCACGGCCTGAGCCGCCTCCAGCGACCGGCGAAGCGCGGCGGGAATTGGCGAATCAAGACGGACGCGAAGCGGCGCGGCGAGGGTTGCTGGACGGATCAGGCGGGGCAGCGGGCGATGGTGACGGACAATTACTGCCGGCTGCTGGAATTGCCGTCGCTGAAGAAGCTGGCGGAGAAGTGGAACACCGACGCGATCGGGCTGTCGCCGGACGGGGCGGTGATCGT
>JBEIQZ010000139.1:0-11660 GCA_040376255.1 Alphaproteobacteria bacterium | reverse complement strand
GCAGGTGGGGGCGGGGGAGGGGAGCGGGGAGGGGAGCGCCGGGATGCGCGTGCGCTGGAGCCGCGCGGCGGACATCCTGTCGATGGATCCGCCGACCTGGTCGGTGCTGGAGGTGCGCGAGGTGGGCGAGGACGGTCGACCGCTCGGGGGCGAGGCCGCCCGGCTGTTTTCGACGCGGCTGGCGCAGGGGTTTGTCACCGAGCAGAGCGTCTGGCGGCCCGCAGCGGGCCGGATCAGCGGGTCGCTGGCGCGGGCCTGCGTGAAGACCGGGGGCGCGGCGGCGGGGCGGACGCTGGTGGAGTGGCTTGAACTTCTGCCGACAGCGGAATAACAGGAAGTCAACAATGTTACTCTGTCTGAGCTGAATAGGGGTTCTCCATGCGTGTGCGCTCTCCTGTCCCGATGCTGTCTGCGCTGACGCTGCTGGCGATGATCGCCTGGTGGTCGATGTCGGGCGCGCCGATCTCAGAATTTCTGGGGATCGCCCCGGCGCAGGCGGCGACGAAGCCGAACGTGATCCTGATCCTCGTCGACGCGATGCGGGCCGATCACCTCAGCGCCTACGGCTATGGCCGCACGACCACGCCCTCCCTGACGCGCTTCGCCTCGCGCGGGACGGTGTTCGAGAACACGATCAGCCAGGCGGCCTGGACGGTGCCTTCGGTGGCCTCGCTGTTCAGCGGCGTCGATCCGCAGGCCCACCAGGTGCTGACGTTCAAGGCGAAGCTCTCCAGCGCCCACACCACCATCGCCGAGACGTTCAAGGCGGGCGGCTACAGCACCACCGGCCTGCTGAAGTCCATCGTCGTCGAGGCAGAGCGCGGCTACTCGCAGGGCTTTGAGAATTACAGCATCATCAACCCCAAGCAGAACCAGGCGGACGGCGACAGCGGGCGCGAGCTGACCGACGCCGCGATCAGCTTCCTCGACACTCAGAAGGCGGCGACAAAGCCGTTCTTCCTGTACCTGCACTATATGGACACCCACAGCCCCTACAAGGCGCCCGAGCCCTACTACAGCAAGTACCGCAGCCCCTCCTACACCGGCCCCGTCAGCGGCGCCCACAAGCAGATCGAGGAGGCCTACGAGAAGGGCGGGCAGACCCCGACCGCCGCCGACATCCAGCAGATGATCGATCTCTATGACGCGGACGTCGAGTACTGGGACTCCCAGTTCGGCCGCCTGATGACCAGCCTCGTCGCCTCCGGCCTCGACCCGAACACCATCGTCGTCGTGACCGCTGATCACGGCGAGGCGTTCTTCGAGCACCCGAAGAACGTCTTTCACGGCCATGTCTACCAGGAGAACATCCGGATCCCGTTCGTGATCAAGGGGCCGGGCGTGAAGGTCGCCCGCCTGAAGCACTGGGCGCAGTCCATCGACATCGCCCCCACGCTGGCGGCGCTGACCGGGCTGCCGTTCGGGAAGTACTGGCAGGGCCGCAACCAGGCGCCGGTGTTGCTCGGCACGGGGGCGGCGCCGATCCTCCCGGTCTACTCCGAGTACGCGGACTGGCGGACGGTGATCGACGCCAACAGCCAGAAGGTGATGCTCGGCGGGCCGGGCGCGCCGATGCTGTACAACCTCCCGAAGGACGCGAAGGAGCAGACCAACCTCGCCAGCGGCACCCCGCCGAGGTGGAGCGGCTGCGCGGGGTGGCCGATCCGCGCACTCAGGCGGCCCGCACGCTCGCGGGGAACTTCCCGCCCGATGACAGCGCGACGATGACGCGGGAGCAGTGCCTGCAGCTCCAGGCGCTCGGCTATATGGAGAGCTGCCCGGAGTAGCAGCATGAGCCTGAAAAACGCCCTGATCTCCGGCGCTGTGCTGGGCCTGCTGCTCCCGCTCTCGACACAGCTTCCGGGCTGGGTGCGGTGGTGGGCGGAGGAGCTGAGCCCGCGCCTGATGTGGGCGGCGGGCTGGGCGTGCAGCGCGTCGCCGCTGTCGGTGGCGGAGATCGGGATCGGGGCGGGGCTGCTGATGCCGGCGGCGGTGTGGCTGCGGCGGTCGCGGGGGGTGCGGCGGCTGAGCGCGGAATTGGCGGTGCTCGCGGTGTGGCTGTGGGTGTCGTTCTATGCGGGCTGGGGGCTGAACTACGCGCGGGCGCCGCTGGGGGAGCGGCTGGGGCTGGACGTGCGGGAGGAGACGACGACGGACGAGCTTGTGGCGGTGGGCGGGCAATTGCTGGCGCTCTCGGTGCGGCACTACCGGGCCGTCCACGGCGGCGACGACGGGGGGGCGCCGACCGCGATGCCGCCGATGGCGGAGGTGAACCGGCACCTGGAGGCGGCGTATGCGGCGATGCAGGGGCGGTTCGGGCTGGAGCCTGCAGTGGCGTGGGAGCGGCCCCCGCCGAAGGCGATGGTGGCCTCGGCGCTGCTGACGCGGATCGGCATCCTCGGCTTCTTCTCGCCGTTCACCGGGGAGGCGAACCTGCACGGCTGGGCGCCGGCGCAGTCGCTCGGCCACGCCATCGCCCACGAGAAGGCGCACCAGCGCGGAATCGCGCCGGAGGACGAGGCCAACTACGTCGGGTTCCTGGCGGCGGCGACGGCGGAGGATCCGTTCCTGCGCTACAGCGCCTACCTGTTCGCCTACAAGCAGGTGCTCTCTCAGCTCGCAGAGATGGACGAGGCGGCGGTCATGGCGCTGCGGGAGGGGGAGGTCCCCGGCATCCGGCGGGACTTTCAGGACGCATGGCAATTCTGGCACGCGCACGAGGGGCTGCTGCGCGAGGCGGGGCGGGCGATCAACGACACCTACCTGAAGGTCAACGGCCAGGAGGGGACGGTGACCTACAACCACAGCCTGCGGCTGCTCCTCGCGTGGGCGCGATTGCGGGGCGGGCGGGTGGAGCTGTGATCAGGGGATCGTGATCAGGGGGCGGGGAAGGTGCGGAGCGCCCAGTCCTCGTCGTCCCGGTCGCGCAGGGTGACATAGAGGATGTGCGGCGCGCCGGCGGGCTGATCGACGTCGAAGGCGTCGGCCCACGCCGCCCCGGTGGAGGCGCATGTCGCGGCGCTGTCCGCGCCGCTGGCGGAGCAGAAGCCGGTGGTGCCGTCCATGTCCACCGCCCAGACGACGCGCGCCCCGGCCCAGCGCGGCGTGAGGTGGGGGAGGACGGGCCAGGGGGAGGGGAGGCGGATCGGGTCGCTCCAGCGCGCGAGCCCGTTGAGGGAGCGCCACCAGCAGATCCCGGCGCCGTCGCCGCTGTGGCAGACGGCGGCGATCTCGGTGTCCTGACCGGCGACCGCGCCCCGGTCTGAGGCGGCGCGGAGGCTGGCGCGGTCGACGCGGCTGGGGGTGCCGAGCAGGGCGCTGAGGTCGAAGCGGAGGGAGAGGCCGCTGTCCGGCTGGTAGAGGTGGACGCTGCGCCCGTCGCGCCCGGAGAGGAAGCTGGCGCTGCCGCCCGCCAGCACCAGGGGCGTCCCGGCGTCCGCCAATGAGGGGTGGAGCGGGGTCCACAGCGCCATCTCTGTCGCCGCCCCCCAGCCCGACGCGGCAGTGTAGCGGGCGATCCAGAGCGCGTCCGTGCCGGTCTGGGTGTCGGTGTTTGCCGCTGAGGGCCAGGCGACGGTGAGGGCGCCGGCGGCGGGGCTGGCGAGGGAGAAGGTGGCGTGCGGGGACAGCTCCTCCATCGGGAGGCCGATGTCCGTCCAGGCGCCGCCGGGCGGCTTTGTCAGGCAGCGGCTCTGCCAGGGGCGGCGGTCGCCGAGATCGCGCAATTCGAGGAAGCAGACCCACCGCCAGCCGTCGCGGGTGGCGATGGCCGGGGCGGCGGTGTCGATGGCGTCCGGGGAGGAGAGCGCGATCCCCTCCACCTCGATCCGGCTCCGCCGCGCCGGATCGTCTGAGAGCCGCCGCAGCGCCAGCACCCCCTCCGACACGTCGAAGCCGCCGATCCCGCCCCGCGCCGCCTGCACCGACCAGGGCGGCGGCAGCGCGTCGCGGAACGGGAGCGCGATGCCGAGGTGATCCGCGACCCACCCGCCGAGATCGTGGATCGTCCAGGGCTCGTCGATCACCTGCGCCGGGACGCCCGGCCCCTCCAGGAACAGCGGCACGTCGCGGCAGCCGGTGCAGGCGTCGCCGTGCTCGCGCCAGTCCGCGTCGTGGCGCCCGTGATCGGAGGTGATGGCGAGCAGCGGCGTCCGCCACGGGATCAGCGGCTGCCGGTGCAGCCAGTCGCGGAGATCGAGGCTGGCCGCGACGACCTCCTGCGTCCGTTCGAGGAAGATCGCGGCGTCGCCGTCGTGGCCCCGGTAGTCAGGGGAGTGGACGTTGACGACGACCAGGCAGGGATCCTCATCCCGGATGCGGGCCTTCAGCACATCGAACAGATCCAGATCGTCCGGGTGGTCGTCGCTGTTCTGCCGCTCATAGCGCCCCGGATCGCCCGCCCCGGCGGCGTCCGGGTACAGGGTGCCGTCCGTGTCGATGAGCAGGGTCGCTGAGCCGAAGAACAGGCGCCGCTCCGCCGGACAGTCCTCGGAGGCGCCCTGGAACAGCCCCGGCACCTCGGGGCGGTAGAGGGTGCGCTCCAGGGTGTTGGGGACGTTCTGCATCGGCAGGATGCGCCCGCTGAACAGGCCGGTGTGGGCGGGCGCGGTCGAGGTGACGCCGGGGTTCTGCAGGGCGGTGAGGATGGTGCCGCCCGCGAAGGCCGCCCACAGCTCCGGCACCCAGTCGCGCCCGCTCAGGCCGCTTAGCGGCGAGGCGGCGTCTCCGCTAAGCTCCAGGCTCCGCACCCCGTCGAGGATCAGGATCAGCGCCCGGCGCCCCGATCCGGGGAGCGGGTGGGCCGGGGAGGGATCGGGCAGATCGGACGGGCTGTCCGGCGCGCTCTCCGCGACGCTCTCCAGCGGGCTGTCCGCCCCGCTCTCCGCCGCACTCTCCGTCGCACTCTCCGCCGCACTCTCCAGCGCCCCGTCTGCGCCGCTCCTGCCGGCCTCTGCTGCGGGTCCGCGACAGGCAGCGGAGGCGAGCATGACCAGCCAATAACGGTTCATCGACCCTCTGACATAGCGACCGCCCTCAGCGTTCCCGCATCATACCAAATTGAGGAGGAGAATGCCGTCCCGTATGCTGGAACGCCCCTCATCCGGCCCTTCGGGCCACCTTCTCCCCCCAGGGGGCGAAGGGACGACGGACGCCCCTCAACAGTCTATTTCCCGTTCCCGCACCATACCAGCTTTTCCGAACCTCTTGCCCGACCGTGTTCCCTGACCCGCCCCGGCTGGCCCGGTGGACGTAGCGGGCAAAATCACGACAGAGAGTCGTCGCGACAAATATGACTGCCCGCTGCGTTCACCCCCGGCACGGGCCAGCCGTCGCGCCTTAGCGCGGGGGGAGGGACAAGCGGCGTACGCCGCGCCGTCCCGGTGCGGGGGTTACCCCCGCAATCAATCCGTCAGTACTTCGCTGTGCCGCCCGTAGGAGGCGACGGGGCGGGGGCCGGTGGTCTCTTCGGGGTAGATCTCGTGGGCGCGCTTGCGGAAGTCCTGGAACGTCCCGTTGAGGATGGAGTCGCGCATCTGATCCATGAAGCGGACGAAGAACCGGATGTTATGGATGGTGGAGAGCGTGGCGCTCATCACCTCACCGACGCGGAACAGGTGGTGCAGGTAGGCGCGGGAGAAGGTCTTACAGGTGTAGCAGTCGCAGGAGGTGTCCACGGGGAACATGTCCTTGCGGTAGCGGCTGTCGGTGACGCGCATGCGCCCGGCCATCGTGTAGAGCGCGCCGGATCGGGCGTGGCGGGTGGCCAGCACGCAGTCGAACATGTCGATCCCGCGCGCCACCCCCTCGACCAGATCGAGCGGGCGCCCGACGCCCATCAGGTAGCGGGCGTGAGCGGGGGACATGTGCGGGGTCGTGTAGTCGAGCACCTCGCACATCTTCTGGTGGCCCTCCCCGACTGAGAGGCCGCCAATGGCGTAGCCGTCAAAGCCGATGGAGCGGATCTGCTCGGCGGATCGGCGGCGGAGATCGGGCCAGAAGCCGCCCTGTACGATGCCGAACAGCGCCTGATCTTCGCGGGTGTGCGCGGCCTTCGAGCGCGTCTCCCAGCGGAAGGTGCGCTCCACGCTCTGCTCCGCGTAGCGGCGATCCGCGCCGAAGGGCAGGCACTCATCGAAGACCATCGCGATGTCTGCGCCGAGATCCTGCTGGATCTGCATGGAGCGCTCGGGCGAGAGGAAGCTGGCGTTGCCATCGACCTCATAGCGGAAGTTCACGCCGTCCTCGGTGATGTCCTTCTTGTCGAGCGAGAACACCTGAAAGCCGCCGGAGTCGGTGAGCGTCGGGTTCTGGATGCCCATGAACTTGTGGAGGCCGCCGGCCTTCTTGATGATCGCCTCGCCGGGGCGCTGAGAGAGGTGGTAGGTGTTCGCGAGGAGGATCTGGGTGCCGAGCCCGTCGAGGAGGATCGGCGGCAGCGTCCGGATCGCGCCCTGCGTCCCGACCGGCATGAACAGCGGGGTGCGGACGACCTGGCGGCGGAGGGTGAGCAGACCGGCGCGCGCGCCGCACGGATCAGCGCGCTCCAGGGTGAAGGGGGCGGGGCAGGTCATCGGGGTACTCCAGCGGGGCAGATTGGTAGCCGATCACGGGCCTCAGGGGTATCCCGCTGGTTGCTTTTTCTGAGAGCGGCCCGCAACATCGGGTTAGAGTGCTCGCCCACTCTGCCCCCTTGAGGACCGCAGCGCCATGGCCAACGGATTCCGTACCCGTCCCCCCACTCTGTCTGCCGGGCAGGCGCTCTCCGACTACTACAAAGTGGAAGGGCTCGTGCGGCTCTCAGAGGGGAGAAATTTCTACCTTGTCAACGACAACCGGCGGGATCGCCCCACCCGCCGCTGCTGGGAGTGCGGGGACGAGCAGAACCCGGTCGACGCCCAGCACTGCAACGCCTGCGGCGCCTCCCTCGCTGTGCGCCGCTTCCTGCTCTCGGTCCACCTGAACGCGAACGCGGACGCCTACTTCCAGTTTTTTCAGAAACAGCTCAACCACCGCGCCTTCCTGAGCCCATGCGACGCCTTTCTGTACCCTGAGGATCGCCCCGCGCTGCTCTGCTCGGTGGTGCCGTTCCACGGGGAGCGCTTCCTGCTCGACGAGGGCTCGCCGCTCCCCATCGAGTCGGTGCTGGCCCTCGCGCAGCGGGGCATCGCGCTGATCAGCTACCTCGCGCAGAACGGCGTGCGGCTCGGCTGGATCAACCGCGCCAACTTCCTCGTGCGCGGCGAGGACGACTTCATCCTCTACGACCCTCAGATCGCTGAGGTCACCGAGGAGCCGGTGGCCCCGGAGCAGTGCGGGCGCGTGGTGCGCGAATTGGGGGCGATGCTCCGCAAGTCCACCGCCATCGAGGAGCACGGCTGGCTGGAGTTCTTCCAGGGCGCCGAGGACGGGCTCTACCTGACCGCCTCTGAATTCGGGCAGGCGCTGCAGGTGGAGTACACCCGCCACACCCGCGCCGCCCCCACCCTCCACGCCGGGATGACCGACGTGGGCCTGATCCGACAGATCAACGAAGACAACTGGGGCTGGTCGCGGCTGGCGGAGGGCGTCGAGCTGTTCATCGTGGCGGACGGGATGGGCGGTCATGACAGCGGGGAGATCGCCAGCAAGATCGCTGTCGACACTCTGCTGGCGGAGGCCGCGCGCCGCCTCGCGGTCTCGCCGCGCCCCTCGGTGGACGCCATCGAGAACATTCTTGACGAAGCGTTTCAGGAGGCCAACAACCGCGTCAAGGGCACCGCCGAGGAGCGGGGCAGCGACATGGGGACCACGCTGGTCTGCTGCATCGTGGTGGACGGGCAGGTGGCGCTCTGCGCCAACGTCGGTGACTCGCGCGCCTACCTGATCCGGGGCGGCCAGCTCCACCAGATCACGCGCGATCACTCGCTCGTCCAGCGCATGGTCGAGCAGAACCGGCTGACCGCCGCCGAGGCCCGGAACCACCCGCACTCCAACATCCTGCTCCGCACCGTCGGCACAGAGCGGAACGTGGAGATCGACATCTTCCGCGTCGAACTGGAGAACGCGGATCGCGTCCTGCTGTGTTCGGACGGGCTGTGGGGCGAGGTGGAGGACAGCGAGATCGAGGGGATCATGAACCACTCGGACAACAACCGCATCGTCTGCCGCGAGCTGATCCGCGCCGCCCACCACGGCGGCGGCAAGGACAATATCAGCGTGGTGATCGCCAACGTCCCGGCGGCTGCGCCTGAGGCTGCGCCGGAAGCGCCGGAAGCGCCCGCCGCACAGGAGGGGTAGCGGGGGGTAGAAGCGCCTGCCGCGCCGGAGGGAAGAACGGCGGGGGCGGCGCCGGGCTATATTGCTCCGTCTTCAGGGGGACGGATGTCGCTTCAGGTGGCAGTGATCGGGGCGAGCGGGATCGTGGGCGAGCAGGTGCTGGAGGCGCTGTCGACGGCGCAGGCGGCGGGGCGGCTCCCGACGGGGGATGTCCGGGCGTTCGCGTCGCGGGCCTGCCGGGTGGAGGAGGTGGGGTTCGGGGAGCGCCGGATCGGCGTGGAGCAGGTGCAGGCGCTGCTGGAGGAGCGGGCGGGGCTGGCGTTCCTGTGTACGCCCCCGGCGGTGACGGCGCGGCTGGCGCCTTCGCTCTCGGCGGCGGGGGCGCTGGTGGTGGACGTGGGCGGGGCGACTGAGCTGCCGTGGTTCCTGCCGGGGCATGTGGCGCCGGACATCGCGGAGGTGGCGGCGCGCGGCGGGGTGCGGACGCCGTCGGGGCCGGGCTGGGTGCTGGCGACGGTGCTGGCGCCGCTGATGGAGATCGGGCTGACCTCGGTGAGCGGGGTGCTGACGCTGCCGGGGACGGTGCGCGGGCGGGCCGGGATGGAGGAATTGGGGGCGCAGGTCGTCGCCAGCTTCAACGCGCGGGAGGCGCCGCACCGGGTCTTCCCTGAGGGGCTGGCCTTCGACGTGCTGCCGGAGGACGGGCCGCCGGACGAGTGGAGCGACCGGGAGCGGCAGGCGGCGGCGGAGGTGGAGGCGCTGACCGGGCTGTCCGCCGATCAGGTAGCGGTGAGCTTCTGCACCGGATCGGTGTTCGCCGGGATCGCGGGAGGGCTGCACCTGCGCGGGGTGGAGGTGGAGGCGGTGCAGGAGGCGCTGCAGGAGGCGCCGGGGCTGAAGGAGGCGAGCCGCCCGGAGCGGCTCCGGCCGCGCGCGCTGGTGGAGCGCAACCGGGTGGGCGTCTACTGGGGGCGGGTGCGCGCCGATCCGTCGGGCGACGGAGTTCACGTGTGGGTGGTGGGCGACAACCTGTCCGGGGCGGGCGGCCACCTGCCGGTGCAGGCGGCGGAGTGGATGTTCCAGCAGGGCCTGTTCGGCCGGGAGGAGGCATGAGCGCGTCATTTTTCCTGGCGGTGTTTCAGCTCTCCTCCTCGGCGGCGGCGGCGGAGCGGCTGGTGGCGCGGCTCGGCGCGGACACTCAGGGCGGCTACGGCAGCCTCGGCAGCCTCGCGGTGACGGAGGACGGCGCCTTCGCCGGGTTCGACACCGGCGGATCGACCTTCCTCGTCCTCGACACCGGGACGTGGTCGCCGAAGAGCGCTCCGGTCTGCGCCGGTCACACGGGCGCGGCGGTGTGGACGGACACGGACGGCACGCACCGCTTCTACACCGGCTGCCCGGACGGCACGATCAAAGAATTGCGCGTCGAGGCGGACGGCGACGTGCTGGTGCAGACGACGGCCTGGAGCACCGGCGCCGATCCGGTGGTGGCGGTCGAGACGGACGGAGCGTACGTCTACGCCGTCCACGGGGCGGACAGTGTCTGGTCGGTGACTGCGCTCTCGGTGGCGGACGGATCGGTGGACACCGGCTGGCCGGTGCAGATCGCCGCGACCTCGGTGCAGGACACGATGCTGGGCGGCGGGCTGCTGATCGTGCTGGACGGCGGCAGCCTGATCTCGAAGGTGGATCTGATCACAAAGGTCCCGTCGACGACGCAGGGCGACGTCAGCTATCCGCGCTGGGTGGAGGGTTTTGTCTACAACGACAGCGCGCTGTTCATGGCCGACAGCGGCGGGACGTTCGGCTTCGTGAACATCGCGAACACGCTCTACCAGAACATCACCTACCCCGGCGATGTCACGGAGGAGGTGACGGCGGTGGGCCTCTCCGCCGATCAGGGGCGGTTCTACGCCTCGACCGCCGACGATCTCTATATCTACAGCTTTGACGGCGGCTATGCCACCGATCAACAGCAGATCATCCCGCTCGCCGGGGGCGTGCAGGAGTTCGGCGCGCTCTCCGCCGCGACCGACTGGCTGCTCGGCATCAACGGCGACGGCGAGGTGCTGGTGGTGAGCGGCGCGCCCTGGGTGATGGTCGGGGCGGTCAACCCGGTCAGCGCGGTCGAGGGCGAGAGCGTGACGCTGGCGTTCACCTCAGACCGGGCCGGCGGCTGGGAGCTGCGGCGCGGCGGGACGATGGCGCAGGACGGGGCGCTGCTGGAGTCCGGGTCGGTGGCGGCAGGGGAGAGCGTCACGGTGCCGCTCACCGTCACCGATGCCTACGCCGAGGGCGAGAACCGGCTGTGGGTGTTCGTCGAGGGCGCGGACGGACTCGTCGGGCACGACGCTGGCGTGCTGGACGTCGACAACCCGCCGGGCGGCGTCGACATGACCGCCACCGCCGGGGAGCAGTCGGTGAGCGTCCAGTTCGACCGGCTCACGGACGAGGACATCGCTGAGTATAAATTTTACCTGACCACCGAGCCGTTCACCGCCGGGGAGTGGCCCTCTGGCGGCCCGGCGTACTTCGGGCCGGATCGGCTCGCGGCGGCGGGCGTGGACGTGACTCCCGCCGTCCCCGGCGAGGGCGACCGCATCACCCGCACCTTCTACCCGCTCACCAACGGCGTCACCTACTACGTCGCCGTGCGCGCCGTCGATGACGCGGGGACGGAGGGGCCGATGTCCGAGGTGCGCGCGGTGACCCCGACCCCGACCGTGGGCGCGGCGCAGCTCGCTGGCGAGGACGGCGGCTTCTGCGGCGCGCCGGTGGCGGCCTCTGCGGCGCTTGCGTGCGCGGGGCTGGGGCTGGCGGCGGCGCGCAGGCGGCGGGCATGATAGACGACCGGCAGGACGGAGCTCTCAGGATGGAGCGTGGAGAGATGATGCGGCGGATCGGGCATGGCTTGTTGGTGACGGTGCTCTTACCGGGGGCGCTCTTGTCGGTGGCGCTCCTGCCGGGGACGGCGATGGCCCGCGAGAAGGACTCCTCGCCGAAGATCGCGACAGCCTCGCTGCGGTACGGGCCGCTGACGCTCAACGACGCCTCCATCGCGAAGGTGTACGGGACGGGCGGGCTGGAGCTGATGCGGCTCGACTACGGCCTCACCTCGGAGTACTTCGAGGGCACGATGGGCATCGGCTTCTTCCAGGAGCTCGGCACCCAGATCCGCACCACCGACGGCACCTCCACCGACGAGCACATCATGCTCACGATGTGGCCGATGAACCTCGACGCGATGGTGAAGCTGGACTTCCTCTATGAGCAGCCCATCGTCCCCTTCGCGCGGGCGGGCGCGGACATGTGGATCTGGACGGAGAACTGGGGCTCCCGGCTCGGCGGCGAGATCCCCTACGAGCAGGTTTCGGGCGGGAAGGGCGGCTGGCACTACGGCTTCG